>JAZOCA010000037.1:0-47266 GCA_045596285.1 Christensenellaceae bacterium
TGAATTTTTGTAAGGGAGCGTACTTGTTGTACGCAGGAATTGCAAAAATTTATAAATAACGAACTATTACGCCGTAGATAAACCGCATTTTATCAGTCATTTGTTGTGACAGAGCCAAATTTTAAAAAAGGTTAAAAGGTAGGGTATAAAAAGCAAAAATTCGGTCAATAACTCATTTACAAAACAGGAGGCTTAAAAGCAAAATGGAATCAAAAAAAGCAAAAAACAATTTTTTTAGAAAAAATTCTTATTATTTAGTATTAGCGTTTGTACTGCTTGCGGTAATCGCCGTATCGGTAGCGTTATTCGTAAAACCTAAAGAAGACGTAACTTTAAATTCTTCTAATAACGAAAATCAATTGCAAAATTCTTCTACGCCAGACCTTCCCCCAAGCACCTCTTCTCCCGATCTTCCAAACGACGGCGGAAACAACTCTGAAGAAGAGCCAGACGATAAGCCCACGGCAACGGTAATAAGTTTTATAACGCCGGTAGAAAATTCATCTATTATTTGCGATTACACGGCAACTTCGGTGGTATACAACCAAACTCTTAACGTGTATACCGGGCATCTTGCAATAGACTTTGGCGCGGATTACGGCGAAGAAGTTAGGGCGGTGTACGGCGGAACGGTAGAAAGCGTTACTAGCTCATATCTTACCGGTACTACCATTACTATAAATCACGGAAATAATTTAAAAACCGTTTATAACGGCATTGAAGCGGTAGAAGGTTTAGCTGCAGGAACTAAGGTTGCTCAGGGCTACGTTATCGGCTACGTTTCAGATAATAACAAGCAAGAATATAAAGACGGCCCACATCTTCACTTCGAAGTTTGGGAAAACGATCAAAAAATATCTCCGTATAAATACTTGGCGGTAAGCGATAAGTAATATTTAATAAGACCTTGCGTAAAATAGCGTAAGGTCTTTTGTTATGAAAAAATTTATAGTGTGTTTTTTAGTTTTGTTAAATCTTGCCCCAGTTTTTTTATTCGGTTGTAAAAGCAATGCAAAGATTTTAGATTGTAAAATCAACTGCGAACTGTTTAGCGATAAAATAAAGGGTAGCGTGCAATACCAAATAAATTGTAAAAAAGGGCAAAATTTATTTTTTGCTCTATATCCCAACGCTTTTTATAAAAGGGAAAACGCGCTAATGGCGTCTTGCGTGAAGATAAACGGTAAAGAAGTTTTAGCTAACACGTTTGGCGATAACGCGCTGTTTATGCAAGTGCAAAATTTAAATGAAAGCGGAGTGATTACAGTCGGTATGGATTTTGAATGCGTAATAGAAAGTGATGGCAGTCGGCTTTGCTATAGCGAAGAAATTTACAACTGCGCCTATTTTTATCCCGTGTATTTGGGAAGCGAAAAGCCCGATTTTACCTATTGCGATTACGGTGGTTTGCCCTGCGTTGGTTTTTTTAATTTCGACGTGCGCTTAACTTTGCCATCTAATATGAGCGTTGCTTGCGGTGGAGAGTGCGTAGGCGTGAGTACTTTTGAAGATAAAAATGGGTATCGCTATGATTTTAAGAAGGCGCTTTCCTTTGCTTTTTTTGCAAGCAGTAAATTTAACATTGTAAGCAAAATGTGGGGCTATAAGCGCGTTAACTACTATTATTGTGATGATAAACATCCAGAAAACACCCTTGCTTTCGCCCTTGACTGTTTAAATTTTTTAAATGACAATATAGGGGAGTATCCTTATGATGTTTTATCGATCGTAGGCATGGAAATCAATAAATATTCGGTAGTGCAAGCGGGGCTTTTAGTAGTTAATTCTAATCAGAGTAGCAATGCTTTTTTGCGTTCGCTAAGCAGTGCAATATGTAAACAGTATTTTTCGTTAGCGGTTGACGTTGGTGAATATTACAACCCTTATATGGGGGACGGATTAAGTGAGTTTTTAACAGTAGAATATCTTCAAGGAATAAATTTAACCACTAAGGAAAAGCACGAACGTTACTGCCAAGCTTTAATAGAACAAACAAAAATTATGCTGGGTAAAGAAAAATTGACCTTAAAAAAAGGGCTAAACTATAATTTGGGTGAATTTAATAACAAGGCGGAATATTTTGCAGTCGCGCGGTACGGGGGATATCTTTTATTTTACTGTTTAGATAAAGAGTGCGAACCGATAGTGAAAGTTTTAAATAGGTTTTATAAAGAGTATCAATTTAGAAGTGCAAACGCAAGTGATTTTATAAATTGTTTTAAAGATAAGAAAATGAAAGCGAAGAAATTACTTGATGAATTTCTTTATGTTAATTAGTGTTTATCGCTTGATTAATTGCCTTTAAGGTGTTATAATATTACCCGAATATAAAACAAATTTAACGTGGTAAAAGTGTTGATAATCGACCTATAAGCCCACATAGGAGAGAATAAATGCCCCTTTTTGACTTTAAATGCCCCAAGTGCGGGAAGACGTGCGAAATGCTTTGCAAAAGTTCAGAAGAAGTAAAAACTTGCCCTATTTGCGGTGAAAAATTGCAACGCAGTTATAGCGGAACGGTATACGGGGCAACTGGTAAAAAAACGGGCGGTTGTTCGGGAAACTGTTCTACCTGTAGCGGGTGCAAATAATCAAATATTCAAGTTGGCGTAAAAATGCCCCTTAATTTTGCTTTATTTGTATAAATAATAGTTTAAAAATCGTTGACAAAGTTATATTAAAATGTTAAAATATACGAAGTATTTTATTGGATGCTAGTTTTACTATGCTCTTTTTAGGAGATAACTTATGAAATTATTAAAGAAGTTACTTGCTATCATGCTTGCACTTTCATGCGTATTCGCTATTACCGCTTGCGATAAGGAAAGCGAAGAAGAATTAGATACCACTAAGCACGGTATCGCGTTAGAATACGAAATCGAAGAAGAAGATGACGAAAGTTACGTTGTTATTACCGGTCTTTTCCTTTCTGACGGCGAAAAATATTCTATCAACGAAGAAGATTACGAAACTATTGATTTAGTTATCGGCGCAGACGGTAAAATTACCGTTCCCACTTACGACGAAGATGAAAACCCTGTTTACGACGAAAACGATAATTTAGTAACCGAAGAAATTTCTTTAGGCGAAGAATACAAGGGCTTCAAGATTGCAGACGCTGCTTTTGCTAGTCAAGTTATTATCGGTTCTGTTGTTATAGACGCATCTGTAGTAGAAATCGGCGCAACTGCATTTGCAGGCTGTACCGGTATTGAAAAGATGGAACTTCCTTACGTTGGTAAGGTTGCAGAAGGCGCAGTTAACGCAAACAAGTTGTTTGCATCTATTTTCGGTACTGCAGAAACAACCGGTTGTACTTCAGTTACTTGCAGTTATAACGCTTCAGGTAGCGCAACTTACTACCTTCCCAACGCATTAAAAGAAGTAACCGTTAACTATGCAGAAGGTTCAGTTCTTCCCGCATACGCATTCAACGGCGTTACCACTTTAGAAACCATTACCGTAAACGGCGTAACAGAAATCGGTGCATCTGCATTTGCAGGCTGTAGCGGTGCATACACCATCAATCTTCCCGCAAACGTAACCGTAATCGGCAAGAGCGCGTTTAGCGGTTGTGCAAAACTTATCAACTTTGCATTCCCCACCGAACTTACCACCATCTTCCAAGAAGCGTTCAGCGGTTGTGTAAGATTAGGTTACGGCAAAAACACCGTAGTTGAACTTGCAAAGGTTACCACTATTCACGAAAAGGCGTTTAACGGTTGTACTTCTATTTCTGCAATCAATCTTCCCGCAGTAGAAAATATCGGTATCGCTGCATTCTATAACTGTTCTTCATTAAAGAGCGCAACTATTAAAGCTGGCGCAGTTATCGGTAACGACGCGTTCGAAGGTTGCCACGAAGATTTAGCTATCTAATTTTAATTATATATAATTAAAGAAAATCAAACGCAAGGTTCGCGCCTTGCGTTTTTTATTCGGCGCGCTTTTTCTCGATATAAAAATAGGTTAAAAGAGTAAACAAAAAAACTTGAAAAAAAGGCGCGTATGTGGTATACTTTAAATAGGTTATAATAATAACGATAAAATGGGGTAGTTTGCAACGCTACCTTTCTAAAAACAAGAAATTTTTTAGCGGAGAAAAAAATGCAAGATTTCGTTCACTTACACCTTCATACCGAATACAGTTTGTTAGACGGGGCAACCAAGATAGACGAAGTGTTTAAACTTGCCAAAGAGCAAGGTCAGTCTGCCGTTGCAATAACCGATCACGGCAATATGTACGGCGTAGTATATTTTGCCGAAGCGGCTTTTAAGTACGGATTAAAGGCGATTATCGGTTGCGAACTTTATATGTGTAACGATAAAACGCTAAAAGATCCCAAAAATAACGCGTACGAGCATTTGGTATTGCTTTGTAAAAACGATATAGGATATAAAAACCTTATTAAACTCGTTTCGGACGCATACATAGATGGTTTTTATTATAAGCCACGTTCAGATTACAAATCTTTAGAAGAAAGATCGGAAGGTTTAATTTGCCTATCCGCCTGCCTTGCCGGTAGAATACCGCAACTTTTATTGAGCGGTAGATATGAAGACGCTAAGAATCACGCGCTAAAAATGCAATCTATTTTTGGCGAAGATTACTATTTGGAAATTCAAAATCACGGAATAGACGATCAACTTCGCGTAAATCCACTACTTATAAAACTCAGTAAAGAAACGGGTATTAAACTCGTTGCAACTAACGACGTGCATTATTTAAGAAAAGATGATTCTTTAATGCAAGAAGTTATGATGTGTATCAACACGCAAACTACGTTAGATGATCCCAAGCGAATGAGATTCGAAACGAACGAGTTTTATTTAAAGAGTCGTGAAGAAATGGAAGAGGCTTTTCCGAATATGCCTGAAGTTTTAGACGTAACTGTGGAAATAGCCAACAAATGTAGCGGAAACTGCATTAAACTAAATAAAAAAGGCGTTCCCGAGCGTGACGCTTCTTTAGTACCTGGTTACATTCCGCCCAACGGAATGACTCCTTACGAGTATTTAAAAACGCTTGGCGAACAGGGTTTAAGAAAAAAATATAAAGAAATTACCCCCGAAATTCAAGAAAGATTTGATTACGAGCTTAACACCATTGCCGATATGGGGTATATAGAATACTATCTTATCGTGTGGGATTACATAAACTACGCGCGTGAACACGGTATTCCCGTAGGCGCGGGGCGTGGTAGCGGTGTTAGTTCTATTATCGCTTATTCAATAGGTATTACTGACGTTGAGCCTTTGCAATACAGTTTGATTTTTGAAAGATTTTTAAATAAAGAAAGGGTTAGTATGCCCGACTTCGACGTCGACTTTGACCCAGAGGGCAGAGAAGAAGTTATAGAATACGTTCGCGATAAGTACGGGCGCGATAAAGTTGCGCAAATTATCACTTTTGGTACTATGGCTTCACGCGCGGCTATAAAGGACGTTGCGCGCGTTATGCGCGTGCCTTACGCAGAAGTAGACCGCATTACCAAACTTATGGACGGCAAACACGCAATCCCCGAATTGTTGGGCTTAAAACCGCACAAAAAGGATGGCGACGTTACCGTAAGAGAACTTAAAGAACTTTACCAAAGCGATCCTTCCCTTCAAAGCGTTATAGATATGGCTATGAAGTTAGAAGGTATGCCAAGAAATATTTCAGAGCACGCTGCGGGCGTTATTATCTGTAACAAGGTACTTGCCGATCACATTCCTTTGGCAAGAAACGGTGACGATATAGTAACGCAATTTAATATGAAGGTAGACGAGCAAATGGGCATGCTCAAGATGGACTTCTTGGCGCTAAAAACTCTTACCGATATTAAAAAAGCTTGTTTATATATTAAGGAAAACAAAGGGGTAAATATCGACTTTGCTGAAATAGGTTACGAAGATAAAAAGGCTTACGACCTTATTTGTAGCGGTGAAACGGACGCGGTGTTCCAGTTAGAATCTCCCGGGATGAAAAAGTTCATGCGCGAACTTCACCCAGATAACCTTGAAGACGTAATAGCAGGTATTTCACTATTCCGTCCAGGCCCTATGGATTCTATTCCTAAATACATTCAATATAAAACTAAACCTGAAACTATGGTATTTAAGCACGAACTTTTAAAGCCTATTTTATCAGTTACTCACGGTGTTATTATTTACCAAGAACAGGTTATGGAAATAGTTAGAAAACTCGCCGGATTTAGTTTTGGTCAGGCAGATATTATGCGTCGTGCCATGGGTAAAAAAGACATGGACGAAATGGCAAAAATGAAAGCCGTCTTTATTTACGGCGAAAAGAACGAAGACGGTAGCGTAAAAACTCCGGGTGCTGTTCTCAACGGCGTTCCCGCCGAAATTGCCGAAGATATTTTCGACGAAATGGCGAGTTTTGCACAGTACGCGTTTAATAAATCTCACGCTGCGGCGTATGCGGTTTTGGCTTATCAAACGGCTTATTTAAAGGCGTATTACCCGCATGAATTCTTGGCTGCTATCTTAAACGACAGAATAGATAAGATAGATGAAGTTACTAAGTACGTTATTTACCTAAAGGAAAAGGGTATAGAAGTATTGCCACCTAACATCAATCGCAGTAAGGCGTTCTTTACGGTAGAAGGTCAAAGCGTTCGTTTTGGTTTGGTTGGTATTAAAGGGGTTGGGCTTTCGGCTATAGAAACAATCGTTAAAGAGCGCGAAGAAAAGGGCGATTTTACTTCTTTTGAAGATTTTATCAGCCGTGCAGATATTAAAGTTTTAAACAAGCGTTTAATAGAAAACCTTATTTACGCGGGCGCATTCGATTGCTTTAAGAAAAACAGAAGTCAACTTATTTGCGTTTACGAAGGGCTTATGGATAGGGCTTCTGCTATCGCTAAAGAGCGCGAAAGTAATCAAATGAGTTTATTTGGCGGTGCTTTTTCTTCATTTAATACTTTAACCGTAACATATCCCGACGTTTTTGAATACGACGATAAGCTAAAACTTTCTAAAGAGCGTGAAGTTTTGGGTGTTTACGTAACGGGGCATCCTTTAACGAACTATATGGACGCTTTCCGTCAGTATTCCTTTAAAACCGCGCTACTTCAATATTATGAAGAAGATGAAGACGGTAACGTTACTTATACTGAAATTCAAGATGGACAAAAGATTGAAATGGGCGGTATTATAACCGCGCTTGCAAGAAAAACCACTAAGGGCGGTTCAAGTATGTGCACGATTACCTTAGAAGACGTTTACGGTGGTGTTGAATGTGTATTTTTCCCCAAGGCGTACGATAAGTATAAATCTGTAATCCGTGCAGAAGCAATCGTTCATATTTCGGGTAAGATGCAAATAAGAACGGGACAAAAGCCTTCTATTTCGGTTGATAAAATAGAAGAAGTTACCTTAGAAGATAAGGTATACGCGCCCAAGCAAGCCGAGAAAAAAGAACCCCAAATGTGCGAATGGATGGGAATTATTTTGCCCGATGGGGACGCTAAAGTAGAAGAAGAAATAATGGAAACCATTTCTTATTATCCCGGCGATATGCCAGTAGTTGTAAAAAAGCAGGGTAAGTATTATAAGGCTGGATATTGTAGAAAATGTAACGGTATAATCGCTGAAGTTAAGCATTTAGTAGGCGAAGAAAATATGGTATTTTTCCAAAAACTTCGCGAATAAATGCGTTTTGCTATGTAAAAGTTGTGGGTTAAAAATGCCGCTAATCGCGTTATAGCGTAACTTTTGCCTTTTTAGGAGAAAAAAATGGATTTAAGGGTTTATAAAAACAAAATAAGAACCGAAGTTGTAATTCCCTTAAAGGAATACAAAAAAGAATGTGGTAAAGATTCAGGGTATAATATCTTTCATATACTTGCTTGCAAAAATATTCTTGTGAAATATATAAAGAGATTAAACGCTATTTATCACCTTTCAGACGATAAAATTTTAAACGCTGTGCAAGAAGCCGTTTTATCGCTTAACCGCTTGAACGAAAAAACAGATTATTGTTTAATCGAAACGGATGCTCGCGAAAGTATTTGGGAAATAATACAAGGCGGAGCGAAAGAGCGCGGGCTTAAAAGCGATAGCGAAGACCTAACAGAGCAATGGAGAGAATGGTAAATAAAAAGAGTAGTTATCTAAGAAGGTAACTACTCTTTTTTAGTTTGTTTAGTTTATTTGTTTTCGTTTAATTTTTTCGTCGTTTTTCTTACGTTTTCAATTCTTAAGTTTAGCGGGGGATGGCTGTACTCTAAAAGCACGTTTAGTTTAGAAGGTGCAAGATTTGCAAAATTTTCTTTTGCAAGTTTTTTAAAGGCGCTAATCATTTCTTCACCGTAACCTTCTATAACTGCTTGATCATCTGCTTTATATTCGGCCTTTCTACTGTTTGCGTTTGTAATAAGCGAAAGTAGTGGTTGAATTAAATTAAGTAAAATTCCTAATAAAATAAACGTAAATCCGTAGTTTATTTCGCTAAAGCCAAATTGTGAATAAAAGGCGGGGAATTTTACTAATAGTAGTGCCGTTAATCCCATAACTGTATATGAAAGTATGCTAAATAGTTGGTTTTTTAAAACGTCTTTATGTATTCCGTGCCCAAGTTCGTGAGCAAACACCGCGCATATTTCTTTTACCGTCATTGCGTTCACAAGGTTATCGTACAACACAATCGTTTTCATTTTGCCAAAACCGGTAAAATATGCGTTCAACTTGGTAGTTCTTCTTGATGCGTCCATAACTTCTATGGCTTTAACTTGATAATTATGTTTGTTAAGTAGCGCGGTTAAAGAATCTTTAAGTTCGCCTTCTTCAAGTGGTGTGAATTTGTTGCCGATTCTGCTTAAAAGTGGATAAATAAAAGAAATTAGGGTGGTAAATGCGAACATTACTGCAACGAAAAGAACAACCATCCAACCGCCAAGCCATCCGTATAAACCTAATATAAGGAAAGATATTGCGCATGAAAGGGCAAAGCCTAATAGGAATGAACGTACTTGGTCGAAAACAAAGGTCTTTTTGTTCGTGCGGTTAAACCCATATTTTTCTTCGATTTTCATTGTTGAAATCCAAGATTTTATAACGGTAAAAACAGCGTCTACAACACTTTCTAATAAAATTACTGAAAGTATTTGCAAAGCCACTTGTTTTGGAAAAAGCGAAGCAAAAAGAGCATATACGTTAGTGCAGAGCATTGCAATGCTCACAAGTGAAGAAATCGCTTTAAAAACTATGTCTAGTTTTACGTGTTCGGCGGTGTATTTTTTCCACCTTTCGTAGGTTTCATTATCGTAAACGTCCTTTAAATTATCCGGCGTGGGGTTAGAAATTGAGCGACGTTCAATCACGCTTAAAAACAAAGAATAAGCAAAGCCTACAACCGCAACGATAATGACTGTTATTTTTAAACCCATAAAAAATTCTCCTAATAATATTTTTCATATACGATTATAGCAAAGAATCTTTTTGTATGCAAGAAAATAACTTTTAAAACACAAAAAAGAGGCGCTAAGTATTTATTCAATAATAAGGTTAAAAGCGGTTGCTTGGGGTTGAGATTATAAATCACTTTAATTAAAAAGTGGGGCTATAGTTCGATTATTGCATAGTTTTGCATTGTTTTGAGTAAAAATATAATAAAATTTTTTAAAAAAATTTGCGCAAATCAAGGGTAAAACGGTATACAATCAACATATAAATATGGTATTATATTTAATAATACGCTTTTAAAGGTAAAAAATATACTGCATATGGAAGTTGAAAAATTTCGCCTGCTCGCCCAAAGATTAGGGCTAAAAACGGGGGCGGATTTAGAAAAACGAATAGAGTTTGAAAATAGCGAACTTGAAAAAGAAGAAAGGGAGAGTGTTATGCGCACTCCCCCCGTTATGCAGTTAAGCGAAAGTGGCGATTATATTCTTCCCGAAAACTATTCTAATAAATACAATTTAACAAGAGGCGATTTTCCCCCGGTGGAAGTAAACGACGCTTTAAATATGTGTTTAGATAAATTTGGCAGAGTGGATATTGAATATATATCTTCATTATCCCTTCTTTCTTTAAAGGACGTAATCTTGTCGCTTGGGGATAAAATATACCGCGATCCCGATTTCGAAGGGGACTGGTTTTATAAAGGTTGGGTTTGCGAAAACGAATATCTATCGGGCAATCTTATGCAAAAGCACGCTAAACTTACTGCGATTTCCGGTGTAAAAAAATCGCAGTATGCTAAGAATTTACGCGCTATAGAGAATTTGCTTCCGCCACGCCCGCGCTTTGAAGAAATATATGCAAATTTAGGCGCGCCCTGGATTCCTGCAAGTTATATAACGGACTTCGTTCAATATCTGTATAGGGTTTCTATCGTTAGGAATAAGCGCATTTGCGAAGTGGTTTATCAACGTGCAATCGCTAAGTGGACGGTGGTTTTAAACGTGGACGTTAGGTCTACCGTTTTAGCGAGCAAAACCTTTGGAACAGAGCGAATGGATATGTTTAAGATTTTAGAAAAAACCTTAAATCACGAACAGATTCGCATTACCGATGCAGACGGGGAAGATGGAAAAAAGGGCAGAAAACTTAACCGCGAGCAAACCATGCTTGCAGAAGAAAAACGCACCCGTTTAAAAGATTCTTTCAGAAGATATCTTTTGGATTTACCAGATGATAAAAAGAAAGAATTAACAGATATTTTTTACAGTAAATACTGCGCTTATAAATGTAGGAACTTTAGCGGTAAAGATTATACGTTTAAAGGGGAAATTTCGGGGGTAGAGTTATACGACTACCAAAAAACTGCCGTAGTAAGAATTATGCAATCCCCCGCGACCTTGCTTGCGCACGACGTTGGCGCGGGTAAAACTTACGCTATGATTTCCGCTGCTCACGAATTGTTTTTAAGAAGAAATAATTTTAAAAGTATGATAGTAGTGCCTAACTCTATTTTAAGTCAATGGGCGGAAGACTATTATTATCTTTATCCTACCGCTAATCTACTCGTTGTAACTCCGCAAGATTTTACGCCTGTAAATAAGGCGCGAACTTTGCAAAAGATGCGCGACGGCAAATACGAAAGCATTCTTATAGCCTATTCTTCTTTCGAAATGATAGAAAGCGGGTACGATCAAGCCATAGCGGATGAGCAAAATAAAATAGCAACTTTAGAAAAAGCGCTTGAAGACAATATGCTAAAAAAGGTTAAGGTTAGAAATAAACTTAACGGACTTATTCAAAAAGAGCGCGAAAATTGCAAGGCAAACCTTTCTAACTTTTACGCCAAGCAAAAAGAACTGGCAAACGAAATTACATTCGAGTCGTTAAATATTACCGGACTTTTTATAGACGAAGCGCATAATTACAAAAATTTACCTCTTGAAAGTTCGCTTGGTACGGTTAAGGGTATAAACGTAGAAGGGTCAAAAAAATGCGCAGACGTATACTTGAAAACAAGACATGTAAGCGCGAAAGAAGGCGGTAGGCTGGTTTTTGCAACGGGTACTCCCGTAACTAATTCGGTTGCAGACGTTTTCGTTATGCAAAAATATTTGGCGCTTGATAACTTGATTTATAGCGACGTTGATAATTTTGATAACTGGGCGGGAACTTTCGGTGAAATTACGCGCGGTTACGAAATTGACGTAGATACCGATAACTACCGCATTACTACAAGATTTAATAAGTTTAATAACCTTGGGCAACTTTCGGTAATGCTAAACACCTTCACGGATTTTCAGGTTGCCGGCAAAGACGGACTTCCAGAAGTTGCAGAAGTGAAAACCGTTGTAGTTAGTAAAACGGAAATTCAGCGCGAACTTCTTTCTGAAATTTCGCAAAGAGTAGAAAAAATAAGGGCGGGGCTTGTTGGAAGAAAGGAAGATAACCTTTTAAAGGTTACTACAGACGGCAGAAAACTCGCCTTAGACGCACGCCTTATAAACGAAGAATATACCATAAAAAGCGGTAATAAAATTACGGAATGCGCTTTAAAAGTAGCAAGCGTATATCATAGGTACGAAGGTAAAACTCAACTTGTATTTTGCGATATAGGTACGCCCAAGCAAGGTTATAACGTTTACGACGATTTAAAAAGCAAAATTGCTTCTTACGGAATTGATGAAAAAGAGATAGGTTTCGTGCACGACGCAACAAGTGATATAAAGCGCGCAAAAATGTTCGAAAGTGTTAATAACGGTGTTATACGCATACTTATAGGTTCTACCTTTAAGTTGGGAACAGGTGTTAACGTGCAAGAAAAACTCATTGCAATTCATCATTTAGACGTTCCTTGGCGACCATCAGATATGGTTCAAAGAGAGGGTAGATTAGTTCGTAAGGGAAACACTAACGAAAGAGTTTTTATTTTTCGCTACGTAACCGACGGCAGTTTTGACGCATACTCTTGGCAACTTTTAGAAAATAAACAACGTTTTATTACCGAGTTGTTAACGGGTACTGCTAAGGGCGCAGACGAAAGAAAGTTAGATGATGCAGTTTTATCTTATGCGGAAGTAAAAGCGCTTGCAATAGGTAATCCCCTTGTTAAAACAAGGGTAGAAACGGTTAACGAAATCGCAAGGCTAAAGGCTTTATATGCTGAAGAGCAGAAACGGCTTGTTGAAGTTGAAGATTTAAAGCGTACTTTACCCGATAAAATCTCTTCTTTAAAAGATAAGTTAAAGGCTATTCGCCACGACGCGCGCACAGTTTCATCTATGGGTGAAATTGCCGATAAAAGCGCTATAGGCGAACTTATTACTAAAACTGTAAATGAAAATTTGCTTTGCGAAAAAGAAGTTTTTATATGCAAAATAATGGAGTTCGATTTATCACTTCCCGCATCCTTTAATAAAATTCGCCCCTATCTTATACTTCAAGGCTCTTTCCGCTATACTATCGACATCAATACTTTCGGCATAGGTGCAGTTATAAAAATAGAAAACTTTATGCTTTCTTTAGCCGAAGTTGCAAAAGGTGTTTACGCAAATTTATCTGCATTAGAAATGCAGTTAAAACAGGCAGAAAACACTTTAGATGAAAGTGGCGTTTTACTTGAAAAAATAGATCAGTTAAAAGAAAAATTAAGTAAAATAGACGAAGAATTAGGAATTTAATATTTTAACTAAAACCCGCGCTAATCGACCTATAGCGCGGGTTTTTTATGTAAATTTAATTAATGAAAACGTTTTTTTAAAAAATATATAAAAATACAAGGATTTTTTACTGTTTTCGTTGTATAATATATGCAAGTATTAATAACGCACTACTTGCAATTTAAAGTAAAAAGGAGAAAATTATGAAAAAGAAGTCTTGTGTTTTGTTATCTTTATTTATGGCTTGCTTTTTGCTGTTTAATCTCTTTTCCTGTTCAACAAAAATTAACGCTTATGATTTGATGAAAGGTATTAAGGCAAAGGAAGTGCAAACGGTTTCACTAAATGATGAATTTATACGTTCGCAAAATAATTTTTCGATAGAATTATTTAAAAAATCTTATCTTACAAACCGAAGCCAAAACACTTTGATATCCCCCTTATCCGTATACTTAGCGCTTGCAATGACTGCAAACGGTGCAGATGGGCAAACGCTTGAAGAAATGCAAAGGGTTTTAGGTGGTAATTTAACTTTAGAACAAATAAATATCAATTTAGTAAATTACGTAAAAAGTTTACCCGACGACGATAAACAAAAATTAAAAATTGCAAATTCAATATGGTTTAAAGACGACCCCTTGCTCACAGTAGAACAAGCCTTTTTGCAAACGAATGCCGATTATTACGGTGCATCTGCCTATAAAGCACCCTTTAACAATCAAACGGTTAAAGATATAAATAACTGGGTAAAGAATAAAACTGAAAGAACGATAGATAAGGCTATAGAAAATATTTCCAAAGACGCTGTTATGTATCTTGTTAACGCTTTGCTTTTTGAAGGGGAGTGGATGGCAATTTACGAACACAATGAAGTTAAAAAAGAAAAATTCACTTCAATTCACGGCGAAGAACGCGACGTAAAAATGATGCTGTCGAACGAAAGTTTTTTCGTGCAGACGAATAATGCAACGGGGGTAATAAAACGCTATAAAGGCAATGCCTATTCTTTTGTAGCTTTACTGCCTAACGAAGGAATTGAATTTGATAGTTTTATTAATTCTCTTTCGCCTGAAGAAGTTTATAACGCCGTAAGCGGATATTCTTCTGCAAGGGTAATAACGAAAATTCCTAAATTTAGTTACGAATATAATATAAATCTAAAAGACGTCTTAAGTGATATGGGAATGCCTTCTGCCTTTTTGGTGGAAAATGCGGATTTTTCTCGGCTTGGAAGCTACGAGCCAAAAGAAGAATGGAATATTTACGTTATGAACGTAATTCACAGAACTTCCATTTCCGTTGCTGAAAAAGGAACAAAGGCAGGTGCTGTTACTGTTATAGAAATGGGCAAAGGTACTACGTCTGATCCGAGTGAAACAAAATACGTTTATTTGAACAGACCGTTTGTTTATATGATAATTAACAACCAAACGTCTTTACCTATTTTTATGGGTTGCGTAACGGATATAAATTAAACTAATTTAAAATAAAACCGCGCTAATCGATCTATAGCGCGGTTTTTTTATAATGATTATTCAGTTGGTGCATTTTTTTGGGCGTACCTTAACGCCACCGCTTAATAGGTCGGAATAAGAAAAACTAGTTTTTCCTAAAAATTCTCCGTCTGGCATAACGGTAAAAAGGGCAGGGTAAATTCCAGTTAACTTACCGCAATATCTTGCGCTTTTATTTCTGCCAAGGTTAACTAAAACGTCCAACTCTTTACCGCGTAGGGCGTTTATATATCTTTTTGCATCATTTAAACTTTTATTCGTTTTTATCATGCTTTTATTATACCCAAAAACAAATAAAATTATTCCTATATTTAATGGATTAAAAGGTAATCGTTGTTTTTTGCGTTTGCCTTTTTTTATTTGGTTGCTATCTTATAAAACACTTGATAATCGACTTATAGCCCTATATTTTAAAACAAAAAGAACGCTTTTTCACTATTGAAAACGCGTTCTTGAAATTGCTAAATTTTATTATTTAAGTTTAATAACGGTTTGACCGCCCATAAAAGGTCTTAATACTTCGGGTACGGTGATAGATCCGTCTTCGTTTTGGTATTGTTCGATAAGAGCGGGGAACACGCGTGAAGTTGCTAAACCGCTACCGTTAAGGGTGTGTAAAAATTCGGGTTTACCCGTTTTTGAATCGCGGTATCTGGTATTGTTTCTTCTTGCTTGATAATCGTTTGCGTTAGAAACCGAGCTAACTTCTTTGTAAATGCCCATAGAAGGAATCCAAACTTCAATGTCGTAAGTTCTTGCCATAGAAGCAGAGCAGTCGCCTGCGGCAAGTTTGCTTAATCTAAAGTGAAGCCCTAATTTATCCATAAGAGAGCAAGCCTTATTTACTAATTCTTCAAAAGCCTTGCCAGAGTGTTCGGGATGAGCATATTGTACCATTTCTATCTTGTTGAATTGATGCCCGCGAATCATACCCCTTTCTTCTGCTCTGTAACTTCCGGCTTCCTTACGGTAACAAGGAGTATACGCAAAGAATTTTAAGGGTAGTTTGCTTTCGTCTACTATTTCGCCTGCATACATGTTAACCAAAGCGGTTTCTGCTGTGGGGAGCATAAATTTGCCTTTTTTTCTATCGCCGTCTTCGCTTTCAATCCAGAAAACTTCATCTGCAAATTTGGGGAACTGACCTGCTCCAAAACCGCAGTTATATCCTAACATGTGTGGGGGGAGAATAAATTCGTAACCGTCGTTTAAATGTTCGCTTATAAAGAAGTTTAAAAGTGCCCATTCAAGTCTTGCCCCTTCTCCGCGATAAAGCCAGTGGCCACCGCCCGCAAGTTTAACGCCACGTTCGTAGTCTATAAGATTTAAAGCAGTACAAAGATCAACGTGGTTTTTTGCTTCGAAATTAAATGTGGGTTTTTCGCCGTAAACTTTAACTACTTGGTTGTTTTCTTTTTCGCCTGCAAGCAAGTCTTCGTCTGGAAGGTTGGGAAGGCGAGAAACGAAATCAAAAATCGCTTCGTTAACTTCGTTTAGTCTAGCGTCTTTTAAAGCGATAGTTTCGCCCAACTTTTTCATGTTTGCAAAGATAGGAGCAACATCTTCGCCAGCCTTTTTAAGGCGGGGGATATCTGCAGAAACTTTATTTCTTTCTGCTTTCATCTGTTCTACTTCAACGATAATTTGCTTTCTTTCAGCATCTAATTCAAGAAGGGCAGAAAAATCTACGTCATGCCCTTTTTTTGCAAGGCGAGCTTTAATAAGTTCGGGATTTTCGATAATCTTTTTAACGTCTAACATATAAAATACCTTTTCGGTAAAGCGTTTTTACACGCAATATACCTACGTTTTTGTTTTTTTACTTTAGTAGTATACCGCATTTTTACAAAATATGCAATAAAAAAGTGGGCAATAACGCCAAACTTAATTAAAAATAATTGCAAAAGTGTGATTTATATGTTAAAATATTTACTTGTAATAATAATACTATAATGGGCGAAAAGGCGAAAGTTTTTCGCCGTTGGAGAATATATGAAAATTTACAATACACTTACGGGTAGTAAGCAAGAATTTATTCCCTTAAACGGAAATAAGGTCAATATGTATGCTTGCGGTATTACCGTATCGGGCGAGGCGCATATAGGTCACGCTTACCAAGCGCTTATTTACGATATTATGCGAAAGTATCTTGTTAAAAAAGGCTATGACGTTACTTACGCAAGAAACTATACGGACGTAGACGATAAGATTATAGCCAAGTCAAACGAAACGGGTATTCCCGCAGAAAAGTATGCCGAAGAAATGATAAAGGTCATAGACCGTGAAATGGCAAGACTTCAAGTAGGCGATCCTGATATTTGGCTTAAAGCGACGCAAAATATTGATGAAATTATAGATTTCGTTGAAAAACTAATTGAAAAAGGTCACGCTTACGCAACCAAAAAAGGCGACGTATATTTCTCGGTAGAAAGTTTTCCGTCTTACGGCAAACTTTCGCACAGAAACTTAGAAGACGCTAAAAACGGAGTAAGAATTGATAACGACGAAGAAAAGAATAACCCCTTAGACTTCGCTTTATGGAAAAGCGCAAAAGAAGGCGAACCTTACTGGAAATCGCCTTGGGGTAACGGCCGTCCCGGTTGGCATATAGAATGTTCAACCATGAACAGAAAGGCTTTTGGCGATTGTATAGATATTCACGGCGGTGGAAGAGATTTAATTTTCCCCCACCACGAAAACGAAATCGCGCAAACTGAAGCGCTTACCGGCAAGCCCTTTGCTAATTTCTGGGTGCACAACGGGCTTATAAAAGTAAACGGGCAAAAGATGAGTAAATCGCTTGGAAACAGTTTGTTTTTAAAGGATTTATTAGATAGATATTCCCCCGAAACCGTAAAGTTTGCCTTACTTTCCACCAACTATAGGGCGGATATAAACATAACGGATAATCTTTTCCCAGACGCTGAAAAACATCTTGTGGAATTTTACGGCGTTATTATTTCTGCTAAGCAAAAGGGCATTGAAATCGCGGGCGAAAACGAGCAAATAGATAAGGAGTTCGACGGCGTTATGGATAACGACTTCAACACTTCTTTAGCCATAAGCAATTTGTTCGTATATTTTAAGAAAATCAAATCAAAAATAAATGCTGGCGATTTAAGCGCGGGCGCGGATATAAATCAAATAATCAAAACCTATTCGTTACTTGGTTTATTCCTTTCTTCGCCTGAAGAATTCGTTGAAAGTTACGGCGAGAAAAAGGAAGAAATTCCCCAAGAAATCATTTCTTTAGCGGAAAGAATTCAAGAAGCAAGAAAGCAAAAAGATTACGCTACGGCAGACTCTTTGCGTGCGGAAATAGATCAAAAAGGTTATGCAATACGCATCACCCGTGAAGGCTATGAACTTCAAAATAAAAACTGAAATTTTTATTTAAAGGTAGATATATGAAAAAATTAACAAGCGAACAATTAAGAGAAAAATATCTTAAGTTTTTTGAAAGCAAAGGTCACAAGATTATACCTTCTGCTTCACTTATACCTGAAAATGATCCTTCGGTATTGTTCACAACCGCAGGTATGCATCCGTTAGTTCCCTATCTTTTAGGCGAAAAACACCCCGCAGGCAAGCGTCTTACGGACGTTCAAAAGTGCGTTCGTACGGGTGATATAGATGAAGTTGGCGATTTATCACATTGTACTTTCTTCGAAATGCTTGGCAACTGGTCGCTTGGCGATTATTTTAATCACGAAGCGATTAAGTGGAGTTATGAATTCTTAACGGGTGAAGAATATCTAGGCATTTCGCCCGATCGTTTAGCCGTTACCGTTTTTGCAGGCGACGAAGATGCGCCCCGTGATGAAGATAGCGCTAAGATTTGGGAAGAATGCGGTATCGCTAAAGACCACATTTTCTATTTACCAAAGAAGAATAACTGGTGGATTGCAGGCAAAACCGGTCCTTGCGGTCCTGACACAGAAATGTTCATAATCCGCGATCAAGAACCCTGTTGTGAAAATTGCGATCCTTCTTGCGATTGCGGTAGATATCTTGAAATTTGGAACAACGTATTCATGCAATTTTACCGCCATGAAGACGGAACTTACACAAAACTTGCTCAGCGCAACGTAGATACCGGTATGGGTTTAGAAAGAACGCTATGCACTATAAACGGTACGCCCAGCGTTTACGATACCGATCTTTTCGAAGGCGCAAAGGCTGAAATCGAAAGACTTTCCGGTAAAAAATACGGCGAAAACGCAGAAGAAACTCGCGCGTTTAGAATTATTTTAGACCATATGAGAACGGCTACTTTTATGCTTGGCGATTACAGGGGAATAGTTCCTTCTAACGTAGACCAAGGTTATATTTTACGCCGTTTAATAAGACGTGCAGTTCGTTTCTCACGTCAAATCGGGCTTCCCGGCGGTAACCTTAAAAATATTGCCGCTTGCTACGTAGAAAAGTATAAAGACGTTTATCCCGAACTTAAACAAAACGAAAATAGAATTTATACCGAACTTGAAAAAGAAGAAGAAAAATTCGGTAAGGCTTTAGAAGAAGGTCTTAAAGAATTCAATAAAATTATAACCCACGTTCCAGGTAGCGTATTCCCCGGAAAAACTGCTTTCCGTCTATACGATACTTTCGGCTTCCCCTTAGAATTAACCCAAGAACTTGCAAAAGAAGCGGGTAAGGAAGTAGACGTAGAAGGTTATAACAACGCTTTCAGCGAACACCAGAAAAAATCTTCTGCTGGTGCAGAACAAAAATTTAAAGGCGGTTTAGCAGATAGTAGCGAAGCAACTGCTCATCTTCACACCGCAACCCACCTTATGCAATCCGCTTTAAGAAAGGTATTAGATCCTTCAGTTAGTCAACGCGGTTCTAACATCACCGTTGAACGTTTGCGTTTTGACTTCAACTTCGCAAGACCTATGACCGCTGAAGAAATCGCTAAGGTAGAAGAATTAGTTAACCAAGCAATCAAGGCTAACGTTCCCGTTGTCATGGAAGAAATGACCGTTGAAGAAGCTAAGGCTCAGGGTGCTATCGGCTTATTTGAAAGCAAATATGGCGATAAGGTTAAAGTTTACACCATGGGTGAATACAGTAAAGAAATTTGTGGTGGCCCTCACGCAAAACAAACTGGTGATTTAGGTGTTTTCAAAATTGTTAAAGAGCAATCTTCGTCGAGTGGGGTAAGGCGTATTAAGGCTATCCTACAAAAATAAGCGTTATCTACTGCGCAATAGTTCGTTCTTTGCACTTTTTTGCAATTCCTGCGTACACAAAGTACGCTCCCTTGCAAAAAAAGCACAAACGCCTGCTCTTGCTTGTATCTAACACTTATTTTAGGTGGTGCAATGGGGTAAGTAAGTGCGTAAATGTACGCGCCCCGTCGCAAAATGCTCGTTATTCCTGCCAACTGCTCGCATCTAAGGCTTATTTAAAGTTTTATGCCTAGCAAGAGATATTGCACTTTTTTGCAATTCCTGCGTACACAAAGTACGCTCCCTTGCAAAAAAGCACAAACGCCTGCTCTTGCTTGTATCTAACACTTATTTTAGGTGGTGCAATGGGGTAAGTAAGTGCGTAAAGGTACGCGCCCCGTCATAAATGTTCCTTTTGTGCCACTAACTTTCATCTAAGGCTTATTAAGTAGGATGATTAAACAGTATAAACGGTGGCGGAAGTCACCTTAGAAATAAATAAAATTCGTTATAAATTTAGGAGTTATAAAAATGATTGAAAAAGTAATTTTAACCGAAGAAGGTAAATTAGAGCTTGAAAAGAGACTTGAATATTTAAAACTTGTTAAACGCCCTGAAATTACCGAACGCATTAAAGCTGCAAGAGAATTCGGCGACTTATCAGAAAACGCAGAATACGACGCTGCGAAGAACGAACAAGCGCTTATCGAAGGCGAAATCGTAGAAATTGAAGCAAAGCTTAAACATGCCGAAGTTATTACCGTTAATGCAAAAAAGGACGTTGCCGGCGTTGGTTCAACCGTTGTTTTTACCGATTTAACAGACAACAAGGAATACACCTTTGCAATCGTAGGTACTACCGAAGCAGATTTTAAAGCGGGTAAAATTTCTAATGAATCTCCCATAGGTAAAGCCCTTATAGGTAAACGTGTTGGCGATACCGCTAACGTAGAAGCACCTGCGTCTACTTACGCTGTTCGCTTAGAAAAAGTTACTTACTAAACCTTGCTTTTGCTTTACGAACAACGTTAGGAAGATGGGTTGTTCGATAATAAAGATGCGCTTTTTGTGCAAACAAGGGGATTAAATGGATAATCGATTTACAAAGAAAAGGATAGCAAACCTACTCGCTTACGACTGGATTAAAATGATAGCCATCATTTGCGGTATCGTAATCGTGTGGGCTTTAGCTTTTACTATAGGTGCACCGCGCGCAAGCACGGGGCAGGTTTTTGACGTTTACTATTTTAATGGTAGCGGTAATTTTCAGTACACAAAAACGCCTAGTGAATTTTGCGAAGAGTTTAAAAACCAGAAGGTTTTTTCTTACGATATTTTGGATTTTGGCACGCGTGAAATTACTTCCGATATGTATGCGGAAATTCTAATGACGTCCACTTCCGTTCAAGAAGGGGATATTATGATTACCGTTGATACTTTGCATAAGCTAGATAAAAACGATTCGCCTTTCCGCATTTTCGTGGATGGATACGGGGGGGTTTTGTATTCTTACGATCAACTCGTTATAGATGCAAAGCAGTATTGTTTAGTTAACGGATTCGTAGTTGAAACTTCAGCTGGGGTTTACGCTTTAGACGAGCAGAAGATAACCAACCATTTCGCAACCAGAATGGCTAAAGATCCGCGTTTTAAAAAAGTGGGTGGCGAAAGGTATAACGAAGGTGTTTTGCAAGAAATTCAAAGGATTAAAAGCGTTTGGAATAATGCGCTTATGCTTGAAGAATGTATGGCAACTCACCCCGAAATTTGTTATTCTTACACAAGATATACACAGGCAAAACAAGCTTCTCCCGAAGATTATTCTGGTGAAGAGTATGCAAACGAAGTCGAACGCATTTACGGAATAAATTTGGGTAAACTTTTGGGTGGAGAAACCCAGGTTACTTCTGAATTTGCATATACTTTAACTGATGAAAATGGTGAAGTAACTTCCGTTTCGGCAGATGGTATTATCATGTGCGTTTACAATTATAAAATCCATCAAGAAGATTTGCAGTATGAAACGATTGCGTTCGTTAACGCAATGATAAAAAGATACAGTAATTTCTTAAATCAAAATACTGCCGGTTTAATTGCTTAATTAACTTTGCAAGGGGGCAATATGAAAAAAGAATATATAGCCCAAAGTCTTGCGCGTTATAAAAAGCAAAACTGTGTTCGTGGGCATATGCCGGGGCATAAAGGGCAGGGCAAGGGAATATTGAAAAGCGTTTACCCTTACGACGTAACCGAACTTTCTTTTTCAGATAACTTGGCTAATCCTAACGGCGTTATTTTGCAGGCGGAAAAAGACTTAGCAACTATTTGCGGGGCTAAGCGTTCTCGCATACTTACGGGGGGATCTACCTTGGGCGTTTTGGCAATGCTTTACGCCGTTAAAAACAGGGGAAGCAAAATTATCATTGCAAGGAATTCGCATAAAAGCGTTTTTAACGCGCTTCGCCTTTTTAATATAGAACCGCTTTTTTTATCGGATGTAACAAAAGGGGATATTCCCACTTTAAACTGTGATGATAAGTTGCTTGAAAGTGCCGATAATGATATTATAGGCGCACTTTTAACTTCACCAGACTATTATGGACGCACACTTGATTTAAAAAAGATTAAAAATAAGTTAAAGAAAAACGGTAAACTTTTATTAATAGATGGGGCGCACGGCGCGCACTTTGTTTTTGATAACAAAGAATTTTACGCGGGCGTATATGCCGATATGTGGGTGGAAAGCGCGCATAAAACGCTGGAAACTTTAACGCAGGGTGCTCTTCTTAACGTAAACGAAGAAAGTTTTCTTCCATTAGTGGAAGAAGGTCTTTCTATATTTTCTACTTCTAGCCCAAGTTATTTGGTAATGGCTAGTGTAGAAAGTGGATATAAAAGATATAAAGCGAATAAACAAAAAAATCTTTCTAATTTTTTATCGGCAAAAGATGCTCTTATTAAAGGTCTTTTAAAAAAGGGATTTTCTATTCTTCAAACGGATGATAATTTAAAAGTAACGGTATGTTTAAAGGGTAAAATAAACGGATACGTACTAGGCGAAGTTTTAGAAAATAACCGAATATTTGCAGAATTAGTCGGTAAAGATCATATTTTGTTTATGCTTTCATATGCCTTTTCTTTGGCGCAAGCAAATAAAATTGTTTCCGCGTTGGATAGTGTTGTTTTAAATGCTGATAGCCAAAATAAAGAAGATGATTTTTATTCATTACCAAAAAGAAAAGTAAGTTATTTACAGGCGAAAAATCTTCCTTATGAAGAAGTTTCCTTAAAGGATTCGTTAGGTAGAATTTGTGCCGAAAACGCAGGGCTCTTTCCACCCTGCTATCCGTTAATAATAGCGGGTGAAGTGTTCGATAACGAAGTTATAGACGCGCTTTTAAACAAAAACACATTTGGTGTATACAATGGAAAGGTCAAAGTATGCAAGGAGTAGATTATGGTAGAGTTATTTAAACAAACGGTAGCTTACAAAATAATCACGGGCGATAAAGCGCGCGGGCAGTTTTCGCATGCCTATGCCCTTGTTTGTGAAGATGCCGTTGCTCTTAACCATTTTATAAAAACCGTTGCTAAAATAATACTTTGCGATAGCGAAATTTTTTGCGACGAGTGCCGTCATTGCAGGTTAGTAAACAAGGGCACTCATTCAGACGTGACTTTTTATCCGAAGTCAGCAGGCGGAAAAATATTAACTGGGGATATAGATGAACTTATTGCTCAAACTTATATTAAGCCCATAGAAAGCGAAAAAAGGGTGTTTGCTCTTTTCAATACGTCGTCGATGAATTTGTCGGCGCAAAACAAACTTTTAAAAACCTTAGAAGAACCGCCTAAAAACGTATTTATTTTACTTGGGGTAGAAAACGAAAATGCCTTACTTCCCACTGTGAAGTCAAGAGTTAAAAAATTAGAAATACCACCTTTTTCAGACGAGCAGTTATTCTGCGGGCTAAAGGACCTTTGCGAAGATGAACAAAGGCTACTTCGAGCCATATCTTTTGCAGACGGCAAGGCAGGTAAAGTGCTTGAATATTACGAAGAAGAAAAAGGGAAAAATAGCGAACAACTCGTTGTAGAACTTTTAAAAGAGATGAAATCAAGTAAAGAAGTTTCTTCTTTTGCTTGTAAAATAGATAAAGATAACGTAAAGGATTTTTTAGTCTGTTTAAAGAAGATTATGAACGATATCGTAAGATATCACACTTACGGCGTTGCAGATGAAAGAATAAAAGAACTTGCCGAAATTTATAAAACGGCAACCGCGCTTGCTATTTGCGAAAGAGTTAATAAGGCAGAGCGCGCGTTATATTTTAACGGCAACGTCAATATGATAGCGGATAGTATTTTGCTTTCCGTTTTAGAGGAGAAGTACAGATGGCAAAAATTGTAGGAATAAGATTTAAAAATACCGCAAAAGTTTACTACTTTGCGCCCGGTAACGAACTATTTAAAAGGGGCGACGGCGTTATAGTAGAAACGGCGCGCGGTGTAGAATACGGCACGGTTAGCATAGAGGTTAAAGAGGTAGACGATAAAGAAATCGTTCAGCCTTTAAAACCCATTATAAGAAAGGCTACCCCCGCAGATATAGAAAGACTTAAAAAGAATGAAGAAAAAGCCCCTGAAGCGCTTCGTATTTGTAACGAAAAGGTTATTGCTCGCGGGCTTGATATGAAACTTATTAATGCGGAATATACTTTTGACGGCAGTAAAGTTATATTCTATTTTACTGCGCCCGGAAGAATAGATTTTAGAGATTTAGTTAAAGATCTTGCTTCTGTTTTTAGAATAAGAATAGAACTTCGCCAAATAGGCATACGCGACGAAACTCGCTTGCTTGGCGGTATTGCGCCTTGCGGTAGGCCTTGTTGCTGTGCAAGTTGCATGTCTGATTTTAAAAAGGTTTCTATAAAAATGGCAAAGACTCAAGGTTTATCGCTAAACCCCACCAAGATAAGCGGGCTTTGCGGAAGACTTATGTGTTGTTTGGCATACGAAAACGATTATTATAAAGACGTATACAAAAAAATGCCGAAAATCGGTAGCGACGTCGTTGCGCCAGACGGTAGCGGTGTTGTAATTTCGGTTAATATGCTGACCTATAACGTAAAAGTGAAAATTGAATCTAAAGATGGAACTTTGATTTATAAAGATTACAAATTAGATCAATTAAAATCTATTAAGGCAAATACCGAAGATGAAAAGCTAACCAAAGAAGAGTTAGAAGCTGCAAAGGCTTTAAAAGAAGGCGAGTAAGCGTCAAACAAAAGAAAAAGGGCTTGCGAATAAGTTTGCGCGCCCTTTTTTAGATATGTTATTAAATTGAAAAATTAAATAAACTGTTTTAGGAATATTACTATGCAAGAAATCTTTGAAGTAACTGAAGATCTTATGCTTAATGGTTTAAAAATCGTGCAAGATAAACGCTATTATCGCTTTACTTCAGATAGTATTTTACTTTCTCGTTTTGCAAGTTCTAAAAAAGGGGAAAAGGTTGCCGATTTTTGTGCGGGTAGCGGAATAGTAGGGCTTCATTATTACGGTCTTAACGAAAGCAGGGTAAAAAGCGTCACCCTTTTTGAAGTACAAGAAGAACTGTGTTCTTTAGCTCAAAAAAGTATAGAAATAAACGGCTTACAAGATAAGTTTTCAATTGCTTGTGGGCTTTTGCAAGAAGCGCCAAAAACCTTAAATTCATCTTTTTCTTTAATTACTTGCAATCCCCCCTATAAGAAAAAAGATAGCGGAGAAAAGAATTTATCCGAGCATATTGCCATATGTCGCCACGAATGTTTAATCACTCAAAAGGAAATAATTCAAACGGCTTACCGCTTATTAATGCCGGGCGGTAGATTTTGTATATGTCAGCGTATAGAGCGATTAACCGACCTTTTATGCGATTTAAGAAGTTGTAATTTAGAACCTTGCAGAATGGTTTTTGTTAGAACAAAAAATGGCGATCCTTATTTAGTGATGGTAGAAAGTACAAAAGATAAAAAGCCCCAACTTAAAATAAGCAAAGAAATTATTAACGGAGAAGAATAATGCTTTACATTGTAGGAACGCCTATCGGTAATTTAAAGGATATAACTTACCGCGCGGTGGAAACGTTAAAAAGCGTGGATGAAATTGCGTGCGAAGATACCCGCCACACCCTTAAGCTTTTAAATGCGTACGATATAAAAAAACCGCTTTTTGCGCTTCATAAATTCAACGAAAAAAACGCCGCTGAATTTTTAATAAGCAAATTAGAAGAAGGTAAAAACGTCGCGCTAGTAAGCGATGCGGGAATGCCGTTAATTTCAGACCCCGGTAATATTTTAGTTAAAGAGTTAATACAAGCTAATCAACCGTTCACGGTGGTACCTGGGCCAACCGCTTTCGTATGTGGGCTTATAATGAGCGGGTTATTAGATTATCGTTTTACTTTCGTTGGGTTTTTACCTGAGAAAAAAAGTGAAAGAAAAGAACTTTTAAATAGGTATAAAGACTACCAAGAGCCCATCGTGTTTTACTGCGCCCCGCACGACGTAGACGATACTGTTAAAAGTATATTTAACGTATTCGGTAATCGCAAGGCGTGCGCCGTAAGGGAAATAACTAAAGCCTTTGAACAGCGTGAAGAATTCGACTTGCAAAGCGGTTACACTGGTGAAAAACGTGGTGAATTCGTTATAATCGTCGAAGGGAAAAAGGAAGTTGAAAAGGTGTTCGAAATGTCTGTTAACGAACATATAGACCACTTTTTAGCGCAAGGGATGAGTAAAAAGGACGCCATAAAGGCAGTTGCAAAAGAACGTGGCGTTCATAAAAACGAAATTTATAAATATACTGTAAACGGAGATGAATAAATGAAAGTTCTATTGATTAACGGAAGCCCAAACGCAAAGGGAACTACCTATATCGCCTTAAGCGAAATGCAAAAAGTTTTTCAAGAAGAAGGCATCCAAAGCGAAATAATTCAGGTGGGGAATAAACCTATTCGCGGTTGCGTTGCGTGCGCTTCTTGCTATAAAGAAGGCAAATGCGTTTTTAACGACGAAGTTAACGAAGTTGCTCCGCTATTTGAACAAGCAGATGGAATAGTGGTTGGCTCTCCAGTTTATTACGCATCTGCAAACGCTACTTTAGTTGCTTTTTTAGATAGGTTGTTTTACAGTACGCATTTCGATAAAAGAATGAAAGTCGGCGCTGCGGTTGCTTGCGCAAGGCGAGGTGGAATTACGGCAACTTTCGATCAATTAAATAAATATTTCACTATTAGCGGTATGCCGATTGCTTCCGGGCAATACTGGAACGGGCTTCACGGCGGTGGTGAACGAACGATTGAAGACCAAGAAGGTATGCAACAAATGCGCACTTTGGCAAAAAATATGGCCTTTTTAATGAAGAGTATTGCTCTTGGTAAAGAGAAATACGGGCTTCCTCAAAAAGAAAGAAAAACCTATACAAATTTTATAAGGTAATACTTTATAAGAAGATACTTCACGCCCAGCCGCGCAAAAAAGTTGGCTTACGCATTATAATAATTAATTAAAAATCGCTTGACAAAACTTCTTGCATTATGATATCATTTTGATATCAAAAAACAAGGAGTTTTTTATTATGCAAGAAAAAATTTACACTACTAAAAAACGCGGTATGCTCGTTTTGCTCTTATGTCTTTTAGCGTTTGTTATAGGTATGGCGTCTATAATATATGGGGCGGTTTGGACAGAAAAACTGGAATTAATTCCTGCGCCACAAGAAAGAGACATTATACTTGCTAACGCTTATTTAATTATAGGCTTTGTGATAATATTTGTTTTTTGGATTCCTTTAATCGGCTTAAAGGTGTTAAAACCAAACGAAGCGCTCGTTTTAACTTTGTTCGGCAAATACGTTGGAACTATTAAAGGCGACGGATTCTACGCTGTAAATCCCTTCTGCGTATCCTTTAACCCCGCTGCTACAACAAAACTTAAACAAAGTGGTGACGTTGGATCTTCTTCGCCCCTTACCGCAACTATTAGCACCGCAAACGGCAGTAGCACCACGGTTGCAGTTGATAAAAAAATATCGCTAAAGGTCATGACGTTAAATAACAACCGCCAAAAGATAAACGACTGTTTGGGAAATCCTGTAGAAATAGGGGTAGCGGTTATGTGGCGAGTTACAGACACCGCAAAAGCCGTGTTCAACGTTGATAACTATAAAGAATATCTTTCACTTCAATGTGATTCTGCTGTAAGAAATATCGTTAGAATTTACCCTTACGACGTCGCTCCTAATATAGATACCACTGGCGACGGTGTTGCAGACGAAGGAAGTTTACGCGGTTCAAGTGAAGTGGTTGCAGAAAGAATTAAAGATGAAATTCAAAACAAGGTAAAAGATGCCGGCATAGAAATTATTGAAGCGCGCATAACCTATCTTGCGTACGCTACGGAAATTGCTTCTGTTATGCTTCAGCGTCAACAGGCGTCTGCTATAATAGATGCAAGAAAGATGATCGTAGACGGCGCTGTTGGTATGGTTGAAATGGCTTTAGAAAGACTTAGTGAAAATAGCGTTGTTGAACTAGACGAAGAAAGAAAGGCTCAAATGGTTTCTAATTTGCTGGTTGTTCTTTGCGGTAACAGAGACGCTCAACCGGTGGTTAATTCGGGAAGTATGTACTGATTATGGCGGATGGCAAAAAACAAATTCCTTTACGCGTAAGTGAAAAGTTGTATGAAGAGTTAATGCGATGGGCTGAAGATGATTTTAGGTCTGTTAACGGGCAAATAGAATATCTTTTAACCGAATGTGTTAAACAACGCAAAAAAAACGGTAGACAGGTGCCAAAAAGTTTTTTACAAAACCAAACAAAAAGCGATAAATAATAAAAATACCCACGGCCGTTAGTGGCGTAGCGATAGGGATTTATCGTTACGCCACTAGCTTTATTTGCCTAACGGCAAGTTATATGCCTTCGGCGTGATATTTTGCTAATGCAAAGTGATATTTTCACTTGTAGTGAAAGTTAGGCAAATATAATATAACTTCTTCGAGAGAAATATAAGAACCTGCTAAAGCAGAACCTTGAATTTTTCTCTCGAAAAATATAAGAACCTGCTAAGGCAGAACCTTGAATTTTTCTCTCGAAAAATATAAGAACCTGCTAAAGCAGAACCTTGGATTTTTCTCTCGAAAAATATAACGCAAGATACTTGCATATCACTTTTAGCCACAAGGCTAAAAATATAACTTAAATCTTTAATTTTTGTAGATAAGAAAAGCCCACCATATTTCGCTTTTTGCGTAGTATAGTGGGCTACACTTTTATTTTGAATTAATATCCCTATGTCTATTGCCGTTTACTAGGTTGAGGGTGTTTGTATAATAGCCGATAATCGCGCTCTAGCGCTATTTTTATTACATATGCTTATTGTAAAATTCGGTTAACTCACTTCTTACTCTTTCCGGTTCGGTAATATATGCAAGCCCGTGACCTGCGCCTTTAACCGAAATTAAAATTTTATCCGTCGCGCTTGATTTCTGGTAATTTTCCTTGCCCATATAATAGGGAACAAAATTATCTTCTTCGCCGTGAATAAATAAAGCGGGTAACTTGCTTTTTGCATAACAATCGCTTGAATTCTTTTCTTTAAGCGAAAATTTAGCCAAGGTTTTAGCCAAAAATCTTACGAAATACTGGAATGGGAATTTGGGTAGTTTCATGCTTTTTCTAACAGAAGAAATTATTTCGTCTGGGGAAGTGAAACCGCAATCGTTTGCAATAAGTTTAACTTCTTCGGGTAAATCTTCTAAGCAACTTGCCATTGCAACGGTAGCCCCGCCCATGGAAATTCCGTGAAGAGAAATAGACCTTTTGGGAAAGCGCTTTGCAACGTACTTTGCCCAAAGTAAACAGTCTTCACTTTCCTTTACGCCAAAGGTAAGATATTTGCCTTCACTTTCGCCATGTGCACGTTGGTCGGGTAGCAGTAGTGAATACCCTTCTGCTTTAAAGTGTGGAAGAACAGGGCCGAAATCGTGCGTGGGATTGCCGTGGTAGCCGTGCATAAAGATTACCGTTCCGCGCGCATTCTCCGTTTCGTAAAACAAACCGGATAATTTCAAACCGTCTTTAGAAGTGATGGTTACTTTTTCAGGCTTTAATGCCAAGAACCATTCCGCGCCTTGTTTCATGAGCTTAAGGTATTGTTCGTAAATGGGATTTGTTTCGGTTGCTATATTTTTATCTCTGCCAAACGCCTTTTTAAAAATGACGTAAGTTATTAAAAAGCAAATGGCTAAAAGTAGTAATAGAGCGCCTAAAATAATTAAAACCGTTAATACAGTTACGTTTAAGATCTGGTTGGATAGTAAAAGGAAATTCATTATAAAACCCGCCTATAGGTCGATTATTCGCATAAATGCGTTAAGTTTATAAAGTAATTGACTAAGATGATAATTAATTATATATAAATTATACTTTTTGTTTTTTCGTTTGTCAAGTGAAGCGAAGTTTTTAAAATAAAAGATAATAAAAATAAAATTAACTTTGTATGCAAGTTGTTAAGGAGTATAATAAAACTTTTTAATAAAAAAAAGTTGTTAACTTATGAGATTATAAATTTTGTTATTTTAGCCTTTTACTTGACTTTTTTTTATTACTGTTGTAACATTATTTGTAAGAAAGAAGGAGTAAGGGTATGCAAATAGATCAAAAACTGCAAGTGATAGAAAAGTCTTTAGATATTTCGGCGCTTTCGCTTGAAGTTTTACCACCCGTGCAGAACAGCGATTATAGCCTGCAACTTGGCGAACGTGCTTTTTCAAATTGTAAAAAATTTGCAAACGATAACCTTAACACAAAATTTTGCTATTTTTCAACGGGCTTTTTTGGCTGTAACTGTTTAAAGAAAATTAAAGAAGATTATCTTTAATGGCACTAAAAAAGAATGGCTAAAGATAGAAAAAAGAAGCTGTGCTTTTGCTTCACTACAACAAAGAATTAACGTTGTTTGTAAAGATGGAACGATATGATAAAAATGCCGATAATCGCGCTATAGGCTAACTTTTTAACAATTTAGGAGAGTGAAATGATGCAAAAATTAATAATTGCAACGCACAATAAGGGAAAGTTTAACGAATTTAAAAAGATGTTTGGCGATAAATACGAAGTGTGTTCTCTTCCTTATAACGGGTATGATGAAGACGTTGAAGAAACGGGAACGACTTATTTCGAAAACGCCCTTTTAAAAGCAAGGGCAGTTTTTGAAGCAACGGGCGAACTATGTATTGCGGACGACAGCGGACTAAGCGTTACCGCGCTTAACGGCGAGCCCGGTTTGTATAGCGCGCGCTACGGTGGAGAAGAAACACCGCAAAAGGTTAAAAACCAAATGATTATAGATCGTTTAAGCGGTTTTGCTGATAGAAGCGCAAAGTTCGTTTGCACTTTAGTTATGTATGGCAAAGAAGGTATCGTGGCAACTGGTAACGGTGAAGTTTTGGGCGAAATTCTTTTTGGCGAAGAGGGAGAGGGCGGTTTTGGTTACGATCCTATTTTTTACTGCAACGAGCTTAAAAAAAGTTTTGGCGTTGCTAGCGAAGAAGAAAAAAATTCCGTTAGTCACAGAAGCAGGGCTATTAGAGATTTAACTTCTAAATTGCAATCCTCTTGCAAATAAAGCGGTTAGTAAAAGTCGAATTTAATTCGTGAGATTTTGAAACAGTTTTAGCGTTTTAATAAAATAAAAAGAAACAGGGGCGTTTTTATGGCGCAATATTCAACACAAGATAAAATAAAAGTTATACAAAATTCATCTTCACTTGGCGAACTTCCCGTGGACGTTATGCCCTATGCTCAAAGCGACGAATATTACTTCGTTAGTTATTCTCATTTGGATTATAAAGAAGTTTATTCCGATATTTTAAGATTGCAAGAACAAGGACTTAACATTTGGTACGACCGTGGATTGCCTGCTGGTAAAGACTGGGAAAAGTCGGCCTATGAGTCGATTATCAGGCATTCATGTATAGGTGTAATCTTTTATTTAAGTAAAAACTCATTGCTTTCTTCTGCGGTTGCGCGTGAAATAGAACTGGTTAAAGAACTTGGAAAAGAGTATCTTTCAATAAATTTACCGCTTAGTGAAAATGAAGAATGTATCCCAGCGAGCGCCATGCTTAAAAGACTGCAAGAAAATAATTTGATAGAAAGTGAAAAAGAAAGAACGATTAACCAGTCTTTTAACGAAAAAACAATATTCATAGATTTCAACGCGAGCGCGCAGTTTAAGGCTGATAAAATAAAACTTTTAAAGCGTGCGGATTTGCTAACTTTTGAAGTGGTTGAAAAGGTTAAAGATTCTTTTACGGTAAACGGCAATAGAAAGTATATTCTTTTAGAGGAAAATGCTAACGATAAAATCAACTACGGAGAGTCTTATGCTCGCTTAACAAGGGTAAACGATATAGATATTACCCAAGTTACAATACCTAAAACGGTAGAAATCGGGGGAAGAATTCTTCCTGTGCGCGAAATAGGGGAATGCGCTTTTGCAAACTGTAAATATTTGCAAAAGGTAGAATTTTCCGGTTCAGTATTTATCGGGAAAAAGGCTTTTTATGCGTGTAGATCGATTAAACGTTTAAATTTGCTTTTTGCGGAATACGTTGAAGAATACGCTTTTGCATATTGTGATTCGCTTGAAGAAATCGGCGTGAATTGTAATATTGATGATAACGCCTTTTTAGGGTGCAATAATTTAAAAAAAGTTTGCCTTTTTGATTATTTTGGCGGGCGTATAGGTAGCGGAAATTTTGTTTCTGGGCAAATAGAAGAATTCGACCTTTCAAATTGCTTAGATTATAAATTTAAAAATGGAGTACTTTACTATTTTTCTGATTTTGGTTGGGATAAATCTGCAATTGCAATATGCGGTAACGCAACGAATAATAAAATCGAAATCCCTAGTTTTATAAATGAAATTGCAAAAGGCGCGTTTGCAGAATATAAAGAACTGCAAAAAGTTAACCTTTACAACGCGATTAAAAAAATAGGAGAAAAAGCCTTTTATAAATGCGATAATCTTAAAGAAATTTGCTTTAAAACTCTTTCGGAAAATTGCGAAGTAGAACCGCTTGTTTTTTGCGAAAGCAGTTTTGCATACTGTTCAGACTTGAATACAGTTGTAATTCCCAGTTATACTGTAGAAATTCAAAATATGGCGTTTTTATGCTGTACTTCTATTAAAGAGATATATTTTGAAGATAATTCAAATTTAAAAATTATAGGCAGACAGGCGTTTGATAGATGTTCTTCTGTTGAAAGGTTGTTTTTACCAGACTCCCTTGAAGATATAGGCATAAATGCTTTTGCTGAATGTAGTGCGTTAGAAGGAGTTATATTTGGCGAAAATAGCAAACTAAAGAATATTCACGCCGAAGCCTTTGCTTTTTGTGAAAATTTAAACGCGATGATTTTGCCATCTTCCTTAAAAACCATCAGCAAAAGAGCGTTCTACGGTTGTGCTAAATTAAAAGAGATTAACTATTTGGGTACGGTTGAACAGTTTGACGCGATTAAAATAACTGAAGAAACTGCAGGAAAGAAAATAGTTAACTTTTTAGACGTAACCACTCCTGAAGAAAATATAAGGGTAGTTTGTTTAAACGGCGAAAGATTTTTAGAAAAAAGCGAAAGTATAAGCGCAAGAATATACGATAGCGTTAACCATAGCGATAAACAAAAAAGAAAGATATAAAAAAAGTGGTGTTAATCGCGCTATAGGCACACTTTTTATAAAAATAAGGAAGAAAGAATGAAGAATTACATTGTGTTTTCAGATATACACGGCGATAGATATTCTCTTAATAAACTTTCTAAAATGGCGGTTGAATGCGATGGGGCTTTTTTTGCCGGCGATGGATTAAGCATTTTAAAAGACTTCCCAGCTAAGACGTTTTATGCCGTAAAAGGCAATTGCGATATGACGGGAGAAAGTGAAATTATAGTAGAGATAGACGGCGTGAAAATACTTCTAACTCATGGGCATTTTTACGGGGTAAAAAGCGGTTATTTAAATTTGGTTATGCGCGCTAAAGAAGCGGGTGTATCGGCAGTAATTTTTGGGCACACCCATATTGCCGAAGTTTTTACCGAAGAAGGAATATTATTTATCAATCCCGGAAGTTGTTCTTACTACGGGGCGAAAAAAACGTATGCCGTTATGTTTATTCACAATCAAAAGCCCTCTGCTTATATAAACGAAATAAATTAAAAGGCGAAAAAAATGGAAAATTATATTGTCGTAAATGAATTTTTGTGTTTAGAAAGTTTTAAAAAGATATACTTGGCACTTCAAAAAGCCTTTTTATCTTTTGGGGAAGAATTAAAAATTATAACGAACGTTCAGGCGAAAGAACTCGCTAAAAGCAAGGGAAAAAATGAGCCTATTTTGTTTTGGGATAAAGACGTTTATTTGGCTAAACTTTTAGAAAAGTCTGGCTATAGGTGCGTAAACGGCTCTTTTGCGATAGAAACGTGCGACGATAAGGCAAAAACGTATTTGCAACTTTTAAATAAAGTTCCGCAACCAAATACAATGCTTGCGCCGTTTACTTACGACGGATATATTTACTCAAACGATAGTTTTTTAAGTGAGATGGTAAAAGATTTTCAGTTTCCTTTAATCGTTAAAGAAAACAAGGGTTCTTTTGGGGCTCAAGTTTATCTTGTTAACGATATAAAGGAATTGAAAGATTTAATTTCAAATTTTAATCATTGTGAATTTTTGTTGCAAGAATTCATTTCTTCTTCGGCTGGTAAAGATATACGTGTTTACGTGGTTGGCGCTGCTTCAGTAGCATACGCTATGCGCTATTCGGATAATGACTTTAGATCTAACGTAACCGCCGGCGGAAAAATGAAAAAGGTGGACCTTCCTAAAGAGTATTTAGATATGGCGATAAAAGCAACTGAATGCGTCGGCGCAGATTTTGCAGGTGTTGATTTATTGATATCCGATAATGGGCCGATTGTGTGTGAAGTAAATTCTAACGCGCATTTTACCGCGTTAAGCGAGTGTACGGGTGTGGATATAGCAAAAGATATAGCAAAATACTTTTTATCGCTGAAAAAATAATTATAAAAAATGAATACCCTTTTGAAAGTTTGGCAATAATTTTGTTGTCATAATTTTCAAAGGGGTATTTTTTAATGAAAAAAATTCGCATAACTTTTATTTGTTGTTGCATAATACTTTTTGCCGGTTGTTTATTAGGTTGTCGAAGCACTACGCAAGACTGTTTAAGAATTCACATTCGCGCAAATTCTAATTTAAATTGCGATCAAGCGGTGAAGTATCAGGTGCGCGATCAAGTGGTAGACTACCTTACTCCCAAACTTAAAAATTGCCAAACTAAAGACGAAGCGCTTGACGTTGTGAAGCAAAATGAAAGTGCAGTTAAAGCGCTTATAGACGCACTTTTAAAGCAAAAAGGATTTAATTATACTTGTAAAATATCCTTTAAAAACGAATATTTTCCCACACGTGTATATGAAGACGTCACCTTGAAAGAAGGGCTTTACGAAGCGATAATAATAGAACTTGGGCAAGGCGTTGGGGATAACTGGTGGTGCATAGTATACCCAAACCTTTGCTTTGCGGGGGATGGGGACGTAGAGTATCGATCTAAAATATGGGAGATAATTAATAATCTTTAATATTTAAGCATTTATGCAAAGGAGGAAATATGAATAAAAGATTAAAATTAACGGCAATCGCCCTTTGTTTCATCACTATTTTTACTCTTGCATTTACTATTGTAAACGCAAGCAATCAAGAAGTGATAGCAAGCGAAGAGGTGGTTGCCGTTGCGGTTATTAAGCAAGGTTCACGCGGGACAACCGTAAAAACCATTCAGCAAAAATTGAAGCGTTGGGGTTATTATACCGGCGCGATAGACGGCATTTTTGGCGCTCAAACGAAAAAAGCCGTTAGGTATTTTCAGCAAAAAAATGGGCTTGCAGTAGACGGCATAGTCGGCCCGAAAACCTTAAAGGCGCTTGGTATATATTCAACGTCTTCATCGGGTAATGGTTCGCAAAACAATAATACGTCCTATTCAAATGCCGACCTTACTTTACTTGCAAGGCTTATATACGGCGAAGCGCGCGGTGAAAGTTATACCGGACAAATAGCGGTTGGAGCGGTTGTTATCAACAGGTTAAAAAGTTCGTCTTTTCCAAATACCATTTCGGGTGTGATTTACCAACCTTACGCCTTTACCGCAGTAGACGATGGGCAAATAAATTTAACGCCTAACGATCAGGCGTATCGAGCTGCAAAAGAAGCAATGAACGGTTACGATCCATCTTACGGGGCTTTGTATTATTACAATCCTGCAACGGCGACGAGCAGTTGGATTTTTTCACGCAAGACCACCGTTGTAATCGGCAGACACGTATTCGCTATTTAAAAGGAGAAAAATATGATAGATAATAAAGAAAACAACGCAATAGAAAAGGCGGAAAACCTTTCTGAAGATACCCAAAAAGTTAAGGGTAACGACTTTGCAAACACAAATTTAAATACAAACCATATTTATCAAAATGAAGGCGCGCAAAAAAGTAAAATTAGCGCGGAAGAACAAAAAAGAGAATTAGAAAGACAAAAATACCATTTTGAACGCCAAAAGGAAGAAGCTAAACGCGCAAGAATGCAAAAAGATAATCAAAAGGGCGGAAAAAAGTCTTCCAACAAGGTAACTGGTTGGGTTGCTGCGGTGGTGACGCTTAGTTGTTTATGCTTGGTTTTGGCTACCTTGCTCGTTCATAATCAATATATGTCTGGAGGTGGGGAGAGTCGGCTTTCTAATCACTATGCGAGAAGCTTTTACGATTTTTGCGACTATATAGATAATATAGACGTTAATCTTAGCAAACTCACGACTTCACACGACGACGAAAATAAACAAAAGATTCTTGTTGATATTTGCGTGCAAGCAAATTTAGCCGAAGCAGATTTAGTTGATTTACCGTTGAAAGAAGAAAGTAAAAACAGTACGGTAAAGTTCGTAAATCAACTTGGCGATTTTTCGAAATATCTTAATAACAAGCTTATAGGCGGGGATTCTATATCTAAAGAGGATATGTCTACGCTATATGAAATGAAGAAAATAAATTCTTCTTTACGCGAAAAACTTTCTAAGCTTTCCTTATCTTTAGGTGAAGATTTTAACTTTATAACCCTTCTTTCGGGGGAAGAAAATGCGCTAATAGATGGTTTTACCGAAATTGAAAGTCATTCAGTTGAGTATCCGAAAATGATTTACGATGGGCCGTTTGCAGACGAAGAAGAAACTTCTAACAAAATAGAAGATTCGGCTGAAAAAGAAGTTAGTAAAGAGCAAATAATAGAAAATTTTAAAAGAATTTTTGCCGATTATAGCCCCAAGGAAGTAACCGTTAGCGGTATGGCCAGCGGTAAGGGCGGAAAGGTTTATAACGTAGAAGCAAAGATGGATAACTATGATTTATTTGCACAGTTTAAAACCGACGGAAAACTTCTTTTATTCGATAGTTATACTAAAAGCGAAAATAAAAACTACACGCGCGATCAATGTATAGATAACGCTTACAAATTTTTAGAAAAGTGTGGCTATAAGTCGATTAAAGCGGTATGGAGTACGTCTAAAAAAGATAATATGGTATATATAAACTTCGCTGGGTGCGATAAACGCGGAGAAATAATATATTATGCTGATTTAATTAAGGTAGGCGTTTGCCGTGATAGCGGTAGAGTATGCGATATGGATGCGCGCACCTATTTAGACGCGCCCAAAGAAAGGGAAAATTTTCAACCAAAAATAAAAGTTGAAGATGCAGAGCGGGTTGCAAGTAAGGATATAGAAGTTAAGTTTGCGCGCCTTGCCGTGATTCCCGTAACCCAAAAAACCGAAAGGCTCGCTTACGAATTTTACGGCGAAAACGAAGAAGGTTCTTTTTATATTTACGTGGACGCGTTAACCGGTAAAGAATTGAAAATATTTAAAGTAATCACTACCGAAGAAGGTGACTTACTTTTATAGCGATAATATGTTTAAACAGCAGGTGCTTTTTGGTAATATGAGCAAAAAATATGCTTTTTATGGTAATAAAACAGGTAAAGAGCAATATATTTTGTAAAAAGTAAATAATTTTTCAAATCTATTATTGACAAAAGGTAAATACTGTGCTAAAATAACCATATTATTATTTAAGAGGAAGATTTATGCACAACATTTCTTTAGTTTATTATAGGGTTAACGAATTAGAATTTAAATTTAACGAAGCAGTAAAGGGAAATATTTCGTTCCAAATTAAACCCAAAATCGAATGCAAGGTAGCAAAAAAGGATGATAATTTATTTGTAAACTTAGCGCTTAAGATCAATGAAGATATTTCTTCTCCCGTTCCTTTTAACCTAAAAGTAGTTATTGCGGGTACTTTTAAATTAAAAGATCCCACTTTGGTTATGGATGAAAACGCACAAAGAGCGCAAATTCACGAAGCTTTTAGCGTATTGTATCCCTATCTTCGTTCAACTGTATCTGGTATTACTTTACAATGCAATATTCCTGCATATATTTTACCGACTATACTTCCCGAACAGCTTACGCAAAACGAGCAGATCGATAAGTATATAATTAAAAAGCCACAGGGTTTAAACTAATAAAAATGCGCCTATAAGGCGATTAACGCATAAAAGAGCAAGAAAAAAACTTGCTCTTTTTTATTTTATTAAAGATTTTTAGGCGGGAAAAATACGAAAGAAATAAAGATGTTTTTGCCTTTATTAGGTAATAACGATAAACGCGCTTTTGCAAGCAAGGATAAAAACGTTCTTAAAAACAAGTAGCATTACAACCCATAAAAAAGAGTACGCATTTACATAACTTTAAATAAAATCGCGCAAAAAAGTGAAAAAAGAGTTTACATAAAGGCAAAAATAGTATATAATACTAAAAGTTATTATTAAATTATAATGGAGAAATATGCGATATGGGATTAATAAGATACATTCTTAATACCGATTCACGCCGTAGTTTACGTAAAATAGGGGCAACTGCTGATAAAATTATGGCAATGCAACCCACCTATGAAAAGATGAGTGACGAAGAGTTGCGTAATCAAACGGCGCTTTTTAAAGAGAGAATTAAAAAGGGAGAAACTTTAGACGATATTTTACCCGAAGCGTTTGCCGTAGTTCGCGAAGCATCATACCGCGTACTAAACATGCGCCACTATAAAGTTCAATTGATGGGCGGTATCTGCGTACACCAAGGTCGTGTAGCAGAACTTAAAACTGGTGAAGGTAAAACCCTTATGGCAACCCTTCCCGCATATCTTAACGCGCTTTCGGGAAAAGGCGTTCATATCGTTACGGTAAACGACTATCTTGCCAAGCGTGACGCGGACTGGATGGGTAAAGTTCACCGCTTTTTAGGTTTAACCGTAGGTGTAAACGTTCACGAACTAACAGACGACGATAAGCGCGCCGCTTACGCTTGTGATATAACTTACGGCACGAATAACGAATTTGGTTTCGACTACCTTCGCGATAACCTTAAAGTTCGCCTTGATCAAATGGTGCAACGCGGTCTTAACTTCGCTATCGTGGACGAAGTTGACTCTATTTTAATAGACGAAGCAAGAACACCGCTTATTATTTCGGGTAGGGGAAACAAATCTTCTGAAATGTATTCTCAGGCAGATAGATTCGTTCGCTCTCTTCACGGTAAAAAGCTTGCAGAAGGCGAAACTATTCCTGAAGATAGCACCGAAGTTATAGATTTCATTATCAACATCAAAGAAAAATCCGTGCAAATTACCGAAAGCGGTTCAAGAAAAGCAGAAAGATTTTTCGGTATAGAAAACCTTGCCGATATTGAACACGCAGACCTTAACCATCACATTCAACAGGCGTTAAAGGCACATCATATTTTTAAACGCGATAACGACTATATCGTTCAGGATAACGAAATTATTATCGTAGACGAATTTACAGGCCGTTTGATGATAGGCCGTAGATATTCTGAAGGTTTACACCAAGCGATAGAAGCAAAGGAAAGAGTAGTAATCCGCAACGAAAACCAAACGCAAGCAACCATCACATTCCAAAACTACTTCCGTTTATATTCTAAACTTTCGGGCATGACAGGTACTGCAAAGACCGAAGAAGAAGAATTTAAAACCATTTACGGGCTTGACGTTTTAGAAATCCCCACGAATAAACCCATTCAAAGACTTGATAATCACGACGTAGTTTACTCAACTCACAAAGGAAAACTTCGCGCGATTATAGATGAAATTGAAAAACTAAATCAAAAAGGTCAACCCGTTCTAGTAGGTACCGTAACGGTAGAAAAATCCGAAGAAATTTCACGCGAGTTATTAAAACGCCGTGTTCGTCACCAAATCTTGAACGCTAAAAACCACCGCCGTGAAGCGGAAATAATCGCGCAAGCGGGTAAGTTAGGCGCTGTAACTATTGCAACCAACATGGCTGGTCGTGGTACGGACATATTGCTTGGCGGTAACCCTGAATATCTTGCAAAACAGGATTTACGCAATCGCGGAATAGAAGAAAATATTATTGAAACTGCTATTTCTTACGTTCAAAACGTATCTGCAGAAGTTGAAGAAGTAAGGACTGAATACCGCAAGCTTCTTGCTGAACACCAAAAGGTTACGGACGTAGAAAAACAAAAAGTTATGGAACTTGGCGGTTTATTTATCTTGGGTACTGAACGTCACGAATCACGCCGTATAGATAACCAGCTTCGCGGTCGTGCAGGCCGTCAAGGCGACCCTGGTGAATCTAGATTCTACATTTCGCTTGAAGATGATCTTGCAAGCCGTTTCGGCGGTGAAAGACTTCAAAGGGTATATTCAATGTTCAAAGTAGATGAAGATACTCCCATTGAAGCGAAAATGCTTTCAAAGAGCATAGAAAACGCGCAACGCACTATCGAAGGCAAGAACTTCGGTATAAGAAAACACATTCTTGGTTACGACGACGTTATGAACCGTCAACGTATGGTTATGTATGAAGAAAGAATGAAAGTTTTACGTGGCGAAAACGTGCATCAAGACGTTCTTAATCTTATTCCCGACTACGTTGAAGATTTATTCCATCAAGTAGTTAACGTTGCTCAAGAACCTTCTTCTTGGGATATGGACGCACTTAACAAACTTTTGGAAGAACGCGTTCTTCCCCCCGCAACATCTTATATAGACCGCGAAAAACTTATCAACTGGGATGCTAAACACATCATTAAAAAGACGGTTGAAAAGGTTATTGAATGTTACGAAGATAAAATCGAAAGATATAAAGAAAAGGGCATTGATTATCACGAAGTAGAACGCATTATCCTTCTTAAAACGGTAGATAGTAAGTGGATTGAACATATCGATATGATGGATAGATTAAAACGCGGTATTTCACTTCGTAGTTTTGCCAACGAAGATCCCCTTAACGCATATAAGAAAGAAGGGCTTGATATGTTTGAAGAAATGACTGCAAGCATTCAAGAAGATACCGTAAAATACCTTCTTAAGATAGAAGTGGAAAAAGTTCCCCAACGTACCGAAAGGAAAAATTACGTAGAAAGTGGCGGGGCTTTGGATCACGAACAAAAAACGGTAGTTAACAGAACTGGTTCTATAGGTCGTAACGATCCTTGTCCTTGCGGTTCTGGTAAAAAGTACAAGAACTGTTGCGGTAGATAAAAAACAATTTTTATTATAACGCACGAAAATCATTACGTTTTAAATAACCCTTTTTAAGTTCTTTACGTCAGTATTTTTCATGTTAAAAGCAAAGTTATAAGAACGGAAAAAAGGGTTATAACGTTTATTAAGTAGATAAATAGGTTTTAGCGCGGTAATATGGCAAAAATCCCTTTTAATCGCGCTATTGCCGTACTTTTATAGGTTATAGTTAGGAGATTTGTATGTTAAGAACGGATATTTATACCCAGAAAATACGTCAACTCCGAGACACCCTGAAAGAGGCAGGGTACTCTCTTTGACGTCGATAAATTAAGAAGTGAGCAAACTGAACTTGAAAGCCAACTTGAACTTCCCGAAGTGTGGGGAGATTTAGAGCGTTCCACTCAAGTTTCAAAAAAGCTTCAGCAAATTAAAAATAAGCTTGCCGTTTACGATAAAACGGTTAAGGCTGTAGACGACGTTGAAGAATTTCTTGCTTTGGTAGAAGAAGAAAACGACGAAAGTTACGCGCCCGATATAGAGCGCGATTTAGAAAAAGCCGAAAACGATATTGAAGAATTAAGACTTCAAACTCTTCTTCGCGGTAAGTACGACGGAGCGGACGCAATCATGACCTTACACTCAGGCGCGGGCGGTACTGAAGCGTGCGACTGGACTGAAATGCTTTACCGTATGTATATCTGCTATGCGGAAAAACACGGCTTTAAGGTTACCGAATACGATAGACTTGCCGGCGACGAAGCGGGTATAAAAAGCGTTACTTTCAAAATAGAGGGGGATAATGCTTACGGCTATTTAAAGGCGGAAAAGGGCGTTCACCGTTTAGTTAGAATATCCCCTTTTGATTCTAATGCTCGTAGACACACATCATTTTCTTCATTAGAAGTTATGCCCGAAATAGAAGATACGGGCGAAATAGTTATCAGACCTGAAGAACTGAAGGTAGATACATTCCGTTCAAGCGGTGCGGGCGGACAGCACGTAAACAAAACTGAATCCGCTATAAGAATAACGCACTTACCCACGGGTATTATAGTTGCATGCCAGAACGAGAGAAGCCAAGTGCAGAACAGAGAGCAAGCAATGAAAATGCTTATGAGTAAGTTAATCGAAAAGCGCGAAAGCGAAAGAATGGAAGAAGAAGCCGCTTTAAAGGGCGAAATTAAAAAGATAGAATGGGGCAGTCAAATCCGTTCGTACGTATTCTGCCCGTATACCATGGTAAAAGACCACCGCACGGGTTGTGAAACGGGTAACGTGCAAGCGGTTATGGATGGGGATTTGGACGCTTTTATCATTGAATATCTTAAAAAGGCGTAAGGCAAAATGGACTATTTACAAAAGGTTAAAAATCACGTAATAAAAGAAGACGCAATTATTTTGGCTATAGAATCTTCTTGCGACGAAACTGCTTGCGCCGTACTAAAGGGAAGAACTACCCTTCTTTCTTCAGAGATAGAAAGTTCAATGACCGAACACGTACGTTTTGGCGGAGTAGTTCCTGAAATCGCTTCACGGGCGCACACGACCGCCGTTTCAATCGTAGTTGAAAGGGCTATAAAAAACGCGGGTATTACGCTTGGCGATATAGATGCCGTTGCCGTAACCTATGGCGCAGGGCTTTTAGGTGCGCTACTCGTGGGGCTTTCTTACGCGAAGGCGCTTGCCTACGCTTTAGGCGTTCCGCTAATTCCCGTAAGCCATATCAGGGGGCATTTAGCGGCTATTTACTTGGCTGATGAAAGTTTGAAGCCACCCTTTATTTCTCTTTTAGCAAGCGGTGGGCATACCGCTATTATAGAAGTAAAGAGTTATCACGAGTTTGAGATTTTAGGCGGTACGTTAGACGACGCCGTTGGCGAAGCCTTCGATAAAGTCGCAAGGGTATTAGATCTTCCTTATCCGGGTGGCCCGAATATAGAAAAACTCGCAAGGGATGGCCAACCTGTTATAACTCTGCCTAAAATGTTAAAGGGCAAAGAAGGCTACGATTTTTCTTATAGCGGGCTAAAAACTGCCGTTATAAATTACGTTCATAATCAAAGCCAACACGGAATAGAAGTAAATAAAGCGGACGTTGCTTGTTCTTTTCAAAAGGCGGCGGTAGACGTTTTGGTAGATAAATGTATCTTGGCTTGTAAAGAGCGCGGGCTAAATTGTATAACCGCAGGTGGCGGGGTTGTCGCTAACGGATATTTAAGGGACAGAATGAATTTTAAATGCGCTAAAAAGGGCATAAAAGTAGTTCTTCCACCTAAAAGTCTTTGCACGGATAACGCTGCAATGATTGCTTCCGAAGGATATATTCAGTATTTAAAAGGTAATTTTGCAGACCTTAGTTTAAACGCAAGTGCAAGGGTAAATTTAAAATAAACCCTAAAAAAGCGTAAAAAAAGCAAAAATTTAAAATAAAAATATAAATTCTATAATAAATATTCATTAAAGTATTGACAAAAATGATTAGAATTTGTATAATTAATTAAAGCGTAAAAGGGATTTTTTATAATTTTAATCAAAAACCCCCTTTTTAGCGGTGTTTTCCGCATAAAAGTTTTCGCTGTAACAGGAGAAGGTTATGAAAACATTAAAAAAAGTTTTAGCATTATTAACGTTATGTTGTTTAACTGTTGCTTTGTTTGCAGGCTGTATAGAAGCTAAAGAATACGTTGCAACGGATGAAGCATGTTTTAACTTCACTCTTTTAGAAGATGGTACGTACGCTGTTTCTGCAAAAGAAGTAGAAGCTTTACCCGAAATCGTTAATCTTCCTAAAGAATACGAAGGCGCAAAGGTAACTGCCGTTTTAGAAAACGGTTTTAAAAATGCTGCCATAAGTGAAGTTCGCATTCCCGAAACTTATAAGGTAATCGGCGCAAACGCTTTTAGCGGTGCAGCTCTTACAAAACTTTACTTCTTTAAAGGCGTAGAAGAAATTCAAGCAGGCGCGTTCTACGGTTGCTCTGGTATTACCGAACTAAATCTTCCCTCTTCTTTAAAGGTTATAGGCGACGCTGCGTTTAGCGGTCTTTCTATTAGAAATTTAACTTTAACCTCAAAGGTTCAAACGGTTGGTGCAAACGCATTTGCTTACTGCGAAAAATTAGAAAAAGTTTATATTTCTCATTCAGTAGCATCTATCGGTGCAAACGCATTCGTTGGCATTAGCGATAAAGCGGAATTCGAAATCTCTGCATCTAACTTATACTATAAATTAGGTGAAGATGGTTATCCCGTTGCAAAATAATATTAAGCAAAAGATTTTTTAAGCCGACGGCTGTAAAGCTTTCGGCTTTTTGCTTAGCTTAAAGTATTGTTAATCGCGTTATAGACCTACATTTGCACTAAGGAGAAAGATTGTGAATCACTTGATAATAGGAATTTGCGGTGGCACGGGTAGCGGAAAAACTACCTTAGCACAAAAGATATACTCTGCTTTAAAAGAAGACGCTTTACTTATAAGCATGGACTGTTATTATAAGCACAACGGTCACCTTCCTTTTGAAGATAGAATTAAAACTAATTACGATCATCCTTCCGCTTTCGATAGCGAACTTTTAGTTTCGCACGTGAAGCAGTTAAAAGAAGGTAAAAGCGTGCTTTGCCCTACCTATGATTTTACAAAACATTTAAGGGGCGAAGAGCAAATTTTTATTCAAAGTAAAAAGGTTATCATTTTAGAAGGCATAATGCTTTTTGCAATACCCGAAATCGTTGAATTGTTAGATTATAAAATTTTCGTCGATACCGATGCAGACGTGCGCATTTTAAGAAGAATGATTCGCGACGTAAAAGAGCGCGGTAGAAGTTTGGATTCGGTTGCCGAACAATATCTTGCAACGGTAAAACCCATGCACGAAGCGTATATAGAACCGTTTAAAAAGACTCATAGCGATATTATCGTACCCGAAGGCGGATATAACAAAATTGCCTTTGATATGATAGTTAGCACAATAGTTGAAAAGTTAAAGCAAATACCCTAATAATCGCGTTATAGCCCAACTTTTTTAAAAAAATGAATAGCGAAAAGCCCTTTAGTTATCGTTTAATCGGTAAAAAAGGGCTTTTATTGTGCCTAAAAATGGGGATAATTTAACTTCTTTTTCTCTTAAAGAGAAAAAAATATTAATTTTTCGGGCATAGATTATCGTAAAAATTATAAAAAAAGATTGAAAATGCCGTTCAAGTGTGTTATAATAAAATGCACAATATAAGTTAAATCTTGCACGTCAATTTTATTTTCGTGCTTTTTAGGAGGATATATATGTTTCCAAATCCCATCTTAAAACTCGGCGATATAGAGATCTATATGTACGGTTTACTTATTGCCATAGGCATTTTGGCATGCTTTTTCGTTCTTTTTGAATTTGGTAAACGCGCTGGCATAACGAATAAGTATATCGATTTTGCTTTTTATTCTGGTATTGTATCTATCGTTGTCGGCTTTATAGGGTCTGCAATTTGGCAAGGATTGTTTAACTATATAGACGACGTTAAAAACGGCGTACCAAATCCCACTTTTTCATTAAACGGTGGTATCACCGCGATAGGTGGGCTTGTTTCGGGGGCTCTTTGCTATGTTGTGATAAGTTTGCTATTTAGAAAAAAATATCCCTTTGCGTTGACGAAAACGGTTGTTGTCGCTCCCTTATGTATGGCTGTAGCGCACGCTTTTGGTAGACTTGGTTGCTTGGCTTCTGGGTGTTGCCACGGCGCGTACCTTGGCGAAGAATTCGTTTTTGGCGGTATTAAAATGCTTGGAACGACTAACGGTTGGGGCTATTACGTGCCCGTTCAACTTTACGAATCGTTGTTCTTGTTTGCCCTTTTCGGCGTTCTTTCTTGGTTAGTTTTAAAGAAAAATTTCAAATACGCTTTACCCATTTATATCGGCGGTTACGGTTTATGGAGATTTTTTATTGAATTCGCAAGGGCAGACTACCGCGGATCTTTCGTAGGTTCTCTTTCTCCATCTCAAACACAATCGCTTATTTTAATAGCGTTAGCAATTCCCGCATTTTTCATTTTGCGTTATTTTGCAAACAAGCAAAAAGCGCAAGAAGCGGTTTTAGAAAAGGCTACTACCGTGATTGCGGAAGAAGAAAGTGCGCCTGTTGAAGAATAAAAGGCTTGCATAACAATCTTTTACCCCTTTTCGATCACAATCTTTAAAGGAGAAAAATATGGAAAATATAAAAAATAAAAAAGCCAAAAAAATAACCGCAGTTGTAATTTCGGTAATGATTTCGCTTGTTTTATCCGGCGTTGCAACGGTAATAGCTGGGCTAAATTACAACCACGAAAGTTCGGTAATAAACGTAATAGCAACCCTATTTACAGGGCTTGCGGCTGCGTGTTTTTCAATGAGTGTTGCTTCTATTGTGGTTTCATTAATTTGTGAAGATAAGTTTATTTTAGTGGCTGCGTTGTTTTTAATGTTCTTCACGTTTATATTTACGCTTATTGTTTTCGCTTTCTTTATCGATAAAATTTGGATATTAATTATTTTGGGTATAATTTCTTTACCTTTCCCTGTTCTTGGCGTTATACTCGTTTACAGAAAAAACATGGTTTTAGTAACCGACGACGAAAAGCCTGATTACAAAAACTATAAAACCCGCGAACAAGAAAAGTTAAACGATCAATCAGAAGGGAATGGGGGAGAGGAAGAAGTGTTGCCTGAAATTAAGTCCTTCAAATAAAATAAACCTTATATACTTCGCATTTGTCACGAAAACT
>JAZOCA010000038.1:0-8603 GCA_045596285.1 Christensenellaceae bacterium
ATTAAGAAAAAAGAATTAACAAAGTTTTTTGAATACGTTCAAAAGGCATACAACTGCGGAGTTGATGCATTCATTTTGCAAGATCTATTTTTGGGGAGATACTTAAAAAAAATGTTTCCTCAAATTGTACTACATTTAAGCACGCAAGCGGGCGTGAATAATGTAGACGGGGCGAAACAAGCCGTTGCTCATGGATTCAGTAGGGTTATTTTAGCGAGAGAAACACCTGTTGAAGAAATTAAAAAAATAACAAAAATAATAGAAACTGAAATATTTATTCAAGGAGCATTATGTACGTGTTTTTCCGGGCATTGTTATTTTAGCTCTTTTATAGGTGGAAACAGCGGAAATCGTGGGACATGCCGACAACCATGTAGAAAGATATATAAATATGAGGGAAAGGGGATAACGGATAATTTTAGATATGCATTGTCCCTATCTGATTTATGCAATGCATCACGATTAAAAGAACTTATTTCTATAGGCGTAAAAAGTTTTAAAATTGAAGGTAGGATGCGCAGTTTTGAATATGTTTGCGCTTCTTGTGATTTATATAATGATATTCTTGATAACGGTTTGATTTCCAGATTAAAATACGAAAATCTTAAAAAGACTTTTAATCGCGGAGGATATACTGAGGGGTTAACTTTTGGACAATGTAAAAATCTTATTTCTGATAAAATTCAAAATCATGCTGGTGCAGTAGTTGCTACTGTTTCTGCAATAAAAAGCGGAGAGTTACTACTATCTGGGTTAAAGCATTCTTTGGTTGAAGGCGACAGTTTTAAGGTAATAACAGATGGATGTGAAACGGGGCATGCAATTGCTGTGAATAAAAACGGTAAAATTGCCGTTCTATATCGTGAAAAAGCTTTTGTCGGTAGTCAGCTTGCAATTACTAAGTCCATTTCTTTAATCGAGAAATATAAAGAACGATTTCGTAAGGTTAAAGTAGATGTAAAGGTTTGGGCTATTGCCGGGCAAAATCTTAAACTTAATTTAAATGGTATTGATTTTTATTCTGACTATGTTGTTCAAGAGTCTATTAATAGCGCGGTAACAAAAAAAGAAATTAAAGAAAATTTGCGTAAGATTGACGTTTATCCGTATGAGGTTATTCCTTCATGTGAGGTGCAAGGCAAAGTTTTTATCCCTAAAAAAATTATGAATGAATTAAGGTCTCGCGCCTATAAGGAATATTTTTATTCCTTTGCCAATTTGAATAAAATAACATTAAAAAATCAAGATTTAATATACGATTTTATTGATAATTCTGTTTCGCATAATCAAACTTCAGGCGTAACTATAATTGCAAAAGACTTTTCTTTTAAGTCTGCTATTAATATATCAAATGTTGTGTTTACGCCGGAAGACTATAATGAAAAAAAACAATTTGAATTATTTTTTACTCAAACGGAAAAGTATGATGCAAAAAAGTATTTATATGTTCCAGCATTTTTAACTGAGAAAGATGAGGCTATAATTGCAAGTGTATTATCTAGATTTGATGGTTTATATTGTGAAAGTGCTAGTGGCTTGTTTTTAGCAAAAAGATACAATAAATTATTTTTTGCAGGAATTGAAATGAACGTTACAAACCATTTAACTTTTAAATCAATTCAAAATGAAGGTGCAGAGGAAGTATCCTATTCAAAAGAGTTATCTTATAACGAGTTAATGGATTTATCACAAAATTGTGACGGGTGGGCGTTGCATTACGGTGCGATTAAAATTATGTCGTTAATTTATTGTCCTTTTAATAAATTATGTTCAAATTGTAGATGTTCGAGTAATTTTACTTTAAAAGATTATTCTGGCAGGGATTTTTACGTAAGAAGATATAAACTATCACAATGTAGATTTGAGGTTTATAACGACAGTTTATTGAATGGGAAATACGATGTAAACAAAAAAATATTTGATTTTTCCTTCTTTAATGCGGAACAAATAGATTATCTTTTTGGCGTATATTTTGGAAAAATTAATAATAGAAAATTTAACTTTACTTCAGGAAATTTAAAAAAAGGAGTTGAATAATGGAAAACAGGGTATTAACGACTTTAGAATATGATAAAATATTGCTTTCGTGTTCTAAGTATGCCGTTTTGGATGTTTCTAAAGAGAATATTGTTAATTTAACTCCAACAGACAATTTTGAAGAAGTTAATTTTTTATTAAAAAAGACTTTTGAAGCCTATAAATTATTGTATACTCATGGTGTAAGTGGCATAGAGTTCTTTGATCCGATTAGCGACGAGTTAGAACGTGCAACAATGGGCTCTGTTTTATCGATGGGTGAGCTATTAAGAATTGCTAGAATTCTTAGGTCGTCACGTATCGTTTATACTAGCGTTACTTCTATCAATGATGAAGAAATTACTGCTTTGCGCGCTATTGCGGAGAGTATTTATTCAGATAAGTATTTTGAAGAAGAGATAACTACTAAAATTTTATCTGAAGATAAAATGAGTGATACTGCAAGCGAAAAACTTTATCAAATTAGACGAAAAATAAGAAGATTAAACGAGCAAGTTAAAGAAAAACTAAATTATTACGTTCGTTCACAAAGTAAATATTTGCAAGATTCAATCGTTACAATGCGTGGGGATAGATACGTAGTTCCAGTTAAAAGTGAACACAGATCGCAGATTAAGGGATTAATTCACGATCAATCCTCAAGTGGTTCAACTTTATTTATTGAACCAGTTGAAGTGTTGGAACTAAATAACGATTTAAAAACGGCTGCAATTGAAGAAAAACTAGAAGTTGAAAAAATATTGAGCGAACTAAGCCAAAAAGTGGGACTTATTGCACAAAGTTTAAAAGCAAATATTCAATCGCTATGCGTTTTAGACGTTTGTTATGCAAAAGCAATATATGCTTATTCAATGAAAGCAATAAAACCAAACGTCAATCAAAATGGATATATTAATATTATTAAGGGCAGGCATCCATTAATAGATAGAAATAAAGTTGTTCCAGTTTCGGTGTCGCTTGGTTCAAATTATAATTATTTATTGATAACAGGCCCAAATACTGGTGGTAAAACCGTAACTATGAAGTTGGTTGGTTTATTTACTTTGCTTACTTTAACTGGATTTTTCATACCGGCGGGAGAAGGAAGTTCAATATCCGTTTTTTCACAAATTTTTTGCGATATAGGTGACGAGCAAAGTATAGAACAAAGTCTTTCAACCTTTTCATCACACATGACAAACGTTATTAACGTTACGCAAAAAGTGGATGCAAGAAGTTTGGTTTTGCTAGATGAAATAGGTGCTGGTACTGATCCTGAAGAAGGTAGTGCAATAGCTCGCGCTGTTCTAGAGCATTTAATTGAATGCGGTAGTTACGGGATAGTAACAACCCATTATACGGCATTAAAAGAATATGCCTTTACAGAGCCTAAAATTATGAATGCGTCAATGGATTTTGATGAAAGTAATTTTGCGCCATTATATAGGTTGAATATAGGGCTTGCTGGAAGTTCAAATGCCATAAAAATTGCCACAAGGCTTGGGCTTGCTCCTGCTTTAACTCAAAAAGCGCGCTCCTTTTTGAAAGAAAACAAAGTGTCATTTGAAAAGGTTATTGAAGAGGCTGAGAAAACGCGCAGAAATGCGGAATTGCAACTTTTAGAATATGAAAAGTTAACTAAAGACAAACAAACTGAAATTAATAAGCTTAATGAAGAACGTATAAAATTCGATAAAGAACGTGAAAAATTTTATGCAAATGCAAAAATAGAAAGTAGGCGAATAATTAATGAAAGCCTTGATGATGCTGAAGAAATAGTATCACAGTTAAAAGAAATATTAGATAAAGATGAAATTGACGGCGGAGATTTGATTAAAGCTCGTACTCTAAGAAATAAGCTTGAATCAAAGAAATATGAACTTGAAGAGGAAACACCAGTTGTTTTTTCTGATAAACCTGTTGATCAAGCTAAGTTAAAAGTAAACGATAGAGTCTATCTTTCGTCAATGGGAACAGAAGGGATTGTTGTAACGATTAACAAGAAAAAAGGCATATGTGACATTCAACTTGGAAACGCACGAGTTAGCGCTAAAATTTCGGATCTGTATATGCCTGCGCCGAAGAAAAAAACAAATAAAAATCTAACTACAGTTCGTGTGGACCGTGCAAACTTTACAGCCGCAACAACTGATATCAACGTTATAGGCAAAACTCTTTCAGAGGCAATATCTGACGTTGAAGGGTTTATCGATAAGGCGCTTGTTAGCGGTTTGCATGAAGTAAAAATTATTCATGGTGTAGGACTTAAAATTTTAAGTAATGGAATTCATGATTTTCTCCGTAAACATCCCCGGGTAGATGAATATCGCTTTGGGAAATACGGTGAAGGCGAGCACGGGGTAACATTTGTTAAATTAAAATAACATTATAACCCAAACGCTTGATTTTAAAAAACTTTTTATGATATAATATCATAAAAATAATATGGTGATTATGTATGAGAGATGAATTTTATGAAAGTTCGGTTGCGCCTGAACGTTTGAGTACGCAAAAAACGTTACTTATTGTATATAACGTATTTTTTGTTTTTACTATAATAGCTTTTGTAATAATGCTTTATTTTTGGTTGATTACTTTTGATACGGGGTTTGTACTTTTGTTTGGCTCAGCCTTATTATTTGGCGTTGGAATTTATTTTTTAAAAAGAAAACTTTGTACTTTTTTCGACTATACTTACATTTCTGGAGAAATACGAATTATCAAGCTTATTAACGGCAAAGTTCGAAAAAAATTTTTAATTTATGACGCTAAAGACGTTGTTCAAGTTGGTAAAGTTTCTAGCACATCTTTTGTTGAATTAAAAGAGTCAGGACAATATAAATTAAAAATTGCAACGCCTAACGGTTTGGGTGCAGATAATCAGCTTTATTATATGGCAATAAAAAAAGAAGGCGAACAATTACTTGTCGTTTTAGAGTGTGAAGAAAAGCTTTTAGCCTACGTTGTATCTTATCGTGGAAAGAGTATAATTGAAAAGGATTACAAATAAGATGATTTATTTAGATAATGCTGCGACTACAAGACCTGTTGATATGGTATTAGACGGCGCAGTATCCGAAATGAAAGCGCAGGGGTTTTATAATCCTTCTGCGCTATATAAATCTGCAATGGCTGTAAAATCAAAAATTGAAAACGTAAGAAAAGATATTTTGCGTTTCTTTCCATTGGGTTATGATTTGGTTTATACTTCTGGAGGTACTGAGGGGGATAATCTTGCATTATTCTCTTGTGTAAATAGGGGTAACGTTGTCTCTACGGCGGGCGAACACTCTGCTGTATACAATTGCATAAATCAAATTAAACAAAACGGAGTTGAGGGCCGATTTGCTAAATTAAATAAAGATGGAAGCGTTGACGTAGACAATTTACTTTCTTTGGTAGATGAAAAAACTACTTTGGTATCAGTTGTTCATGTTAACAATGAAACGGGTGCTATAAACGATATAAACCATATCGCTAAGCTTGTAAAGCAAAAAAACAGTAAAGTTATTTTTCATAGCGATGGAGTTCAGGCTTTTTTAAAAATTCCCCATAAAATCACTTCATATGTTGACTTATATACCATAAGTGCGCATAAAATATGCGCATTAAAAGGAACCGGCGCTTTAATATATAACAAAGGTGTTCATATTAAATCTATGTTATTTGGTGGTGGACAAGAAAAAAATATTAGAAGCGGTACAGAAAATACTTTTGGAATATACGCGATGGGAATTGCCGTTAAATTATTTTCAAACGTTGAAGAAAATTATGATAAAGCGATTTTTTTAAGAAATTTATTTATAGATAGGATTTCTAATCACGCTACGATTATTTCGGGCGAAAATTCATCGCCATATATTATTTCTATTTCAATTCCAGGTGTTAAAGCAGAAATAATGCAACGCGTGTTAGAAGATTCAGGTATTGTGGTTGGTACTGGTTCTGCATGTTCGTCAAAGCTTGGAACTTCAAGAATAATTTCAAATCTTGGCATTGATAAAAAAACTGCAGAAGGTGTTTTACGTATTAGCTTGATATATACAACGACAAAAGAAGAAGTTGAAACGGGTGCAGAAGCTATCATTGAATGCGCTAATCAATTAAGGAAGGCTCTTAGATGAAAAACATAGTTATTATTAGATATTGCGAAATACATTTAAAAGGTAAAAATCGTGGTTATTTTGAAAGGATGCTCGGTGAAAACATTCGTCACGCACTTAAAGGTATTGAATACAAGTACGTGAAAATTCCTGCAAGATACTTAATAGAAGATTTTGCTCAGAATGATCTTGAAGAAATTATCAATCGCTTGCAAAAGGTTAGTGGGATTCATAGTATAAGCTCTGCGATATCTGTTCCTAGTGAAAAGCAATTAATTTTCGATACGGCACTTTTGCTTTGTGAAGGGAAACAAGGTACTTTTAAAGTTGAAACGAACAGAGCGGATAAAAGTTTTCCGATGCAGTCGATCGAGCTTTCAAGAGAACTTGGCGGAGTAATATTAGATAAATTTGCAAAACACATAAAGGTAAATATTAAAAACCCCGATTTTACAGTTAATATTGATATTCGTGAAAATGGCGAAACGTTAATTTATACAGACGTTATAAAGTGTATGGGCGGTATGCCTGTTGGTTCTGCAGGGAAGGGCTTATTGCTTCTTTCCGGAGGGATTGACAGTCCTGTTGCTGGCTATATGATGGCAAAACGAGGAATGAGGCTTAAAGCATTACACTTTCATAGTTATCCTTATACCGGAGAAGCCGCTAAACAAAAAGTTGTTGATTTAGCAAAAATTTTATCTGCTTATTCTGGGAGTATAGATCTATACGTTGTATCGGTAACTAAAATTCAAGAATCAATCCACGAATGTTGTTCGGAAGAATTCATGATAACAATGCTTCGTAGGTTTATGATGAGAATTGCCGAAAAGGTCGCAAATTCAACTGAGGCTCAAACGATTATTACCGGTGAAAGTCTTGGGCAAGTTGCAAGTCAAACGATTGAAAGTCTAACTTCATCTAATTCTGTAATTCAAAATTTACCGGTATTAAGACCGCTTATTGCTTTTGATAAATTAGATATCATCGCCATTGCAGAAAAAATTGGAACATTTGAAACCTCGATACTTCCTTACGAAGATTGTTGTACTGTTTTTCTTCCGAAATATCCTGCAATTAAACCTAAGATGGAAAGGGTGTTAAAAGAAGAATCCAAATTAGACGTTGAAAAATTAATTAATGAAGCAATTCAAACTATAGAGAAAATTGAAATATAATATTTTTTAAAATACCGCATTTTAAATGATTTTTTAGGAGTTTTTATGTTAAACAATAGAGTTCTTACTATTCAGGATATTTCTTGTGTTGGACAGTGTTCATTGACTGTTGCATTACCTGTCATTTCTTCTTTTGGTACAGAATGTGCAATATTGCCTACAGCTATCTTATCTACTCACACGGCTGGCTTTAAAGGTTACACTTGTAGAGACTTAACTGATGATATTACGCCAATTGTAAATCATTGGGAAAGTGAAAAAATTTACTTTGACATCATTTATACTGGATATTTATGTGGCATCGCTCAAATTAAAATGGTGGAAGACGTTGTTAAGCGTCTAAAAACGAAAGATGGTCTATTTGTAGTAGATCCCGTTATGGCTGACCATGGGAAATTTTATCCAGGGTTTAACCAGTCTTTTGCAGACTCTATGGCTCGTTTGTGTTCGATTGCTGACGTTATTATTCCAAACATTACTGAAGCTTGTTATTTAACGGGTACGCAATACTGTGAAGGTGTTCATTCGTCTGAATATATAAATAAACTGTTAGATAAACTTTCTCTTTTAGGTGCTAAAAAAATTGTTTTAACTGGTGTTTCCTTTGAGAATAGTAAACTCGGAGTTGCTGTAAGAGATTGTTCTTCGGAAGAAACTTTTTATTACTTCCAAGATAAAATTCCCCATAATTTCCATGGGACTGGCGACGTATATTCATCTGCTTTGGTCGGTGCTTTATCGATCGGAAAGGATGTTTTTGAAAGTGCTTCAATTGCTGTTGATTTTACTGTTGAGAGCATGAAATTATCTTATGATGAAAGGGAAACCCATTGGTATGGCGTTCGTTTCGAAAGGGCTATACCTTACTTATGCGATAGAATTAAATAGTTAAATAATGTAGGAGATATCAATGATTATACGACATTTTGAAATAAAAGATATTAAAACCCTTCAAAAGTATCGATATCCCGAAAAAAACGATTTAGAAATATTGGCAATGATAAATGAATGGAATCATGGTGGATGTAGCGGTAGGTATTTTGAAATGTTTACTGCTATTCATGGAGGACAACCCGTAGGGGAGATCTCTATTCATGAATACACTAAGGATTCCGTTTCTGTTGGAATTCACGTTTTCGAGCCATTTAGAAATAAAGGGATAGGCGCAAATTGTTTGAAATTTGCAATAAAAAGAGCAAAAGAATTAAATTATGATTTTGCAATTTCATTAGTTGATAAAGGTAATGTTAATGGTGCAGGACTTTTTGAGAAATATGGTTTTATTCCTGAAAGTAAATTCATTAAC
>JAZOCA010000039.1:0-2169 GCA_045596285.1 Christensenellaceae bacterium
CGCCTCATCACCGATGGTAATAACGCTATCTGGAATATCTATTCTTGTTAATTTACCACATTCATAAAACGCTTCATCGCCAATCGTAATAATACCATCTGGTATATGTACGCTTGTTAATGATTTATAGGCGAACGCGCCATTTCCAATCATTGTAACTGGTTTTCCTTCATAAGTTGCAGGTATAACTACTTCAGTATCACTTCCAGAATATCCAGTTACGATGTATTCCTCTCCATTTTCATTAAGAGTGAATTCTAAACCTTCAGTGTAATCAATCACCACTTTACGTGTCCAAATTTTAGATTTATACGTTGACGTTAAGTATCCCGCAGCTGTTGCCATATTCGAAAGGTCCGAGCTTGATAACAAAATATCCTCCGCGCTCCAATCATTTACATTTATAAACTCTACGCTTGATAATTTAGTGCAAGAAGAGAAAGCCCCTGCGCCAATACTTGTTACACTATCAGGTATTACTATGCTTGTTAAACTCCAGCAATTATAGAACGCAAAATTACCGATAATCTCAATACTATTAGGTAATTCTATATTTGATAACCACCCACAAGATTCAAATGTGTTTTCTCCAATCTCACTTATATTACAACTCATATTTACACTTTCTAGACGTGAACACAATCTAAACGCTAAACTACCCAAAGTATTTACGCTATCTGGTATAGTCACACTAGTTAAATTCTTGCAGAAGCTAAAAGCATTGTCATTTATAATCTTAACTGTATTTGGTATATCAATGGTAGAAAACTTTGCAAAGGAAAAAGCAGCAATACCTACTTCCTCTGTTCCGTATGGAATAGCAAAAGAACTTTCTTCCTTGCCCGTCGCATACTGTTTCAAAACTTTTCTATCTTTAGTATATAAATTGCCGTCTATAGATATGTAAGTGCTATTATTTTCATCAACAGTTATTTTTTTCAAAGACTCACAGTTAGACCAACAAACATCAATAAAAGTTACACTTGCTGGAATATCAACGCTACTTAAACTTACGCACTCATCGAAAGCGGCACCAAATATTGAAGTAACACTATTTGGTATTTCTATACTTACCAATGCACTACACCCAGAAAATGCCATGCTACCAATGTTGGTTACTCCGAATGGTATCTGTAGACTGATTAAACCACTATTACAAAACGCATATTCAGATATTCCTGTCAAATTTTCAGATAAATCTAAAGACGTCAAATTAGTACAATATGCAAACGCCGCAAGTCCAATAACTGATACGCTATCACTCATTGTAACACTACTCAAATTTTTACAAGAGTTAAATGCATAATTATCTATAATATTAACTTTATCACCAATTACAACGTTTGTAATCGTGTTACAACCACTAAACGCATACATAAAAATCTCAGTTACTGGTTTTCCTTCATAAGTTGCAGGTATAACTACTTCAATATTACTTCCAGTATAGCCAGTTACCATATATTCTTCCCCGTTAAGCTCAAAAACTAATCCCTCAGTATAGTAAGTATCATCTTTAACTTCCTTATAATTAGCAGTATAGGTGTTTGCACCGTTTACGGTTATTTCCGTAGTGGCAGTTGTTGATACTTCAACTCCGTCTTTATCCGTCCAGTTAACAAATTCCATGCCCTCTTCTGGTTCGTTTGCGGTAATGGTTACCTTTTCACCGTTTAAATATCTTCCGCTAGTAGTGGTATCTGCAAGTGTTCCGTTTACTACGGTTATCTTGTTAAAGCTTGCGTTTGCAAGTCTATCCACATCGTGCTTTAATAGCGTTTGCATAGCCGAGCCGTAATTTAATAGTGCAGTAAACGCATTTTCTTGGGCGGTTGATAACGTTGCTTTTTCTCTCATTTCATATACGTACTCTAAAACACTATATTTTAGCAATTCACTATAATAGCCTACGCCGTTAATTTCAACGTATGCTCTTGCGTAAATATTATCAACCATATCTTTAGCGGCAATTCCGTTTGAATAGAACACTAAACAAGACTGACCTTTTACCGTCGCACTTCCTTCGTTAGTCTTAATATAACTTTCCGTTCCCTTTTTATATTCTGTTTGACCTTCCGTCCAGAACAACATTTGAATTTCATTCTCTTCGGTATCAAACCCACTACTTCCTATTGCATAAAGAATATAGTTTGCTTCTGAATATGCAAGGTT
>JAZOCA010000040.1:0-8917 GCA_045596285.1 Christensenellaceae bacterium
AGCCTGCGGCAAATCCCATTCATAATATAACGGTTCAATTAAAGCCAATCCTTCGTTATTCGTTCTGTATGCAGCAGAATATAAATAAGGTATTAATTGATGGCGAAGCTTCATCCACTTTTTAACCAATTCTCCAGCACCGTTTCCATAAGCCCAAGGCTCTTTCGTTATAATTTCGGCACAACTGCAGTGCAAACGATTTATGGGGCTAAATACACCGAATTGAATATGACGCAAATACATTTCATTATCCTTAAAACCACCCATGTGTCCGCCAATATCGTGACTCCACCAAGTATAACCAGCGTTAGATGCCGTAGAAGTAAATTCGGGTAAAAACTGCAAGGTCTCCCAGGTTATAAAAGTATCCCCTGAAAAACCAACGGGATAACGATGTGCACCTATTCCTGAGTAACGAGATAAAATCAATGGTTGAGAATTATTCTTGGCATTATCTAAATAGTGATAGTGGTTAAGCGCCCAAAGTGGATCTAAACCCTGCATTTTTGAATTCGTGCCCTGTTGCCAATCTATCCACCAAAATGCAACGCCATCTTCTTCATAGGGCTTATGTAAAATATCAAAATAGGCGTTAACGAAATCAGTATTTGCAATATCGAAAGGAACGTATTTACCTGTTAAAGGATCTTGCCCAACCGCTTTGCACATATCTTCGTATTGTGTTTCCCAATAACGAATACCGTCTGCCGGGTGTAAATTAAGTGTGATTTTAAGGTTTTTATTTTTAATTTTCTTTAAGAAAGCTTTATAATCTGGGAATAAACGCTTATTCCAAGTATAACCCGTCCAAGTAGTGTTAAGAGCACCTATATATTCCTTATTAAACCTGCCCATTTCTTCAACGTGATACAGATCTTCCATTTCTTGTTTGTTAGAATAGTGCCAATCCATATCGATAGTTGCAACAGTTAAAGGAACTTCCTCCTCTTCAAAATAATTAAGCAGTCTTAAATATTCCTTATCGGTATAAACATGGTATCTGCTCCACCAATTACCAAGTGCAAAACGTGGAATCAAGGGAGTTTTGCCTGTAATCATATATAATGATTTGACGGCAGAACGGTAATCGTTGCCATAAGCAAATATATATTCATCACTTCCATCAAACAAAATTGGTAGCAAATCACCATTTTTACTCAAGATTAGTGATTGAGAATCATCAAAAACAGCTATTCCGGTGCGAGAACAAGCGCCAAACCCTAACTGAATTTTTTTTCTTTCGCCCGTTTCTTTATCAATATAATATTCACCGTCATAGCGATCAAGCGTTCTATAAGTCCCCATTAGGTTCCCATTATTATTAATCTTTAACGCTTTGCCATCTATTTCAATTCTACAATCTTTACGTTTTGACGCAACTATTAAAGAACAAGCTGAAGTTTTAACAAACAATTTTCCACCCTTTTCTTCGCAAGTAAATTCTTGCGCTGGCATATCGCGATACCATACGCTTTGAGTGGCTTCATCACGAAATTTTTTATTTTCACTGTATTCAAGACGGAAAAGTCTATCTTGCAATATTGTTATTCTATAATTTTGCCAACAGAGAACGTTTTTGCTATTCGCTATAGGATTGGTTGTTACTAATAAATGTTTGTTTAGCATACTTATACCTCGCTTAAAAAAGTATTTACTATTGCACTTGCAAATTCTTTTAATTGCCGATTTTGTTGATTATTTATATAAAAAGCCAAGCAGTAGTAAAACGACTCTTGTCTTTTGTATTACTACCACAAAATTTCTTTTAATCTTGCTTTTACTCCATCATTAACAATATCGGTTTCATCAACTATTTTAACGTACTCTTCTTTATTAACTGCATTAGATAGAGCAATCAAAAGTCGTTCCTTTGGTTTAGTTCCTGCTCTTGCAAAAATTAAAACTTTTGTAGCATATTCTACCAGTTTTTCCATTTGCGTTTGCTTACTATGAAGAACTTCTACCCTATACTCGTTGTTTGACTCGATTTCTATATCTATCGCGGGGCAATTTGTTAAAACTTCTTCAAAGTCCACTAATTTATCGTTAACGTATAAAACAATTTCGCCATCTAAAATATCTTTAAAGCGAACTGCAAATTTACGCTTGCTGGGAACAATAGAGCTGTCACCTTTTGTAGAAATTGTTAATATTTGTTTTGCTTTGTCGCCACATTCAACAGATTGGCTTTCAAATTTAGTAAAATGAACGCCTGCTTTGTTTTCAACTGCGCCATCTTCATATAATTCATAGCCGCCATTTCCAGAATAAACGGCAATTTCCATACTGCATGGGTTACTTACCGAATTTCCTTTATCTATCGATAACGGCAAAATACCGCCCTCTCTAATAAGCACGGGAATGCTTTCCATTTCTCTATATAAAGTTAATTCTTTTCCGCCTACAGGAATATCGTATTTAGCGCCGGTGAAAATATCAGTCCACTTACCTTCAGGAATCCAAGCCTTAACGCGCGCAAAACCATCAGCTTTTGCTTTTGTAGTAACGGGAATTACAAGCAACTGACCACCAAATAAATATTCGTTTTTATACTTATATGCTAAAGGCAAATCCCATTCATAATATAACGGTTCAATTAAAGCCAATCCTTCGTTATTCGTTCTGTATGCAGCAGAATATAAATAAGGTATTAATTGATGGCGAAGCTTCATCCACTTTTTAACTAATTCGCCCCCGCCGTTACCGTAAGCCCAAGGTTCTTTCGTTAAAACCTTCTCGCGCCCACAATGCAAACGATTTATAGGGCTAAACACGCCAAATTGAATATGGCGCAAATACATTTCATCATTCTTAAAACCACGCATATGTCCGCCGATATCGTGACTCCACCACGTATAGCCAACGTTAGATGCGGTTGCGGTAAATTCTGGTAAATATTGCAAAGTATCCCAAGTTATATATGTATCGCCTGAAAAACCAACTGGATAACGATGCGCGCCTATTCCTGAATAACGCGATAAAATTAGCGGTTGAGAATTATTTTTTGCGTTATCTAAATAGTGATAGTGGTTAAGCGCCCAAAGCGGATCTAACCCTTGCACTTTTGAGTTAGTGCCTTGTTGCCAATCTATCCACCAAAAACCAACGCCGTCTTCTTCATAAGGTTTATGTAGAATATCAAAGTATGAGTTAACAAAGTCGGTATTTGCAATATCAAAAGGAACGTATTTGCCAGTTGAAGCATCTTGCCCCATAGCATTGCACATATCTTCGTATTGAGTTTCCCAGTAACGAACACCATCTGCTGGGTGCAAGTTAAGGGTTATTTTAAGGTTTTTATCTTTAATTTTCTTTAAAAAAGCCTTATAATCCGGGAATAGACGCTTATTCCAGGTATAACCCGTCCAAGTAGTGTTAAGTTTGCCTATATATTCATCATTAAACCTACCCATTTCGGTAACGTGAAATAAGTCTTCCATTTCTTGTGGGTTTGAGTAGTGCCAGTCCATATCAATGGTAGCAACCGTTAAAGGAACTTCTTCATCTTCAAAATAATTAAGAAGTCTTAAATATTCCTTATCGGAATAAACATGGTATCTACTCCACCAGTTACCAAGCGCAAAACGCGGAATTAAAGGCGTTTTACCAGTAATCATATATAGCGCTTTTACAGCTGAACGATAATCATTGCCGTATGCAAATATATATTCATCTACCTCATCTCTTAAAACAGGAAGCAACTCCCCTTCGTTACTTAAAATTAGAGATTTTGAGTCATCAAAAACAGCTACGCCAGTACGCGAACAAACGCCAAAACCTAACTGAATTTTTCTTCCCTCGCCTGTAGCTTCATTATCAATAAAATATTCGCCATTGCAAACATCAAGAGTTCTATAAGTTCCCATTAGGTTTTTATCGTTGTTAATCTTTAATAATTTACCGCCCATTTCAATTCGGCAATCCTTGCGTTTAGGAGCAACTATTAAAGAGCAAGCGTTAGTTTTTATATGTAATTTGCCATCTTTTTCTTCGCAAGTAAATTCTTGCACAGGCATATCACGATACCATACGCATTGAGTTGCATCATCACAAAATTTTTTATTCTCGCTATATTCAAGACGGAAAAGTCGATCTTGCAAAACGGTTATTCTGTAGTTACCCCAACCAATAACGTTTTTTTCGTTTGCAATAGGATTGGTAGTTACTAACAAATGCTTGTTTAACATAGATTACCCCACTTAAAAAACTATTTCTTATTGCATTCGCAAATTTTTTCAATTGCAACTTTGGTAAGTTTAGGCTTTCTATCATAGGTAAAAAAGCCGTTTTCTTCTTGTTCTACGTCGTACAACTGCGTATAACAAAAACCACTTATTTCACTATAAGATTTTATTAATTCAACCAAATTTTTATATCTTTTAACAAATGCGTTTTCATCCGTTACGCCTTCGCCGTAGCCCCAGCTTTCTGTACTTTCCACCGCGCCTTCATTAACGGATGAAACCTTACTTAAAGACGCATCCTTGGCAAATTGTATTCCGCCAAATTCGCTTACGTTTACGGGTTGACCTTTAACGTAAAACAAGCGCGTTTCGTTATCGTCGTATAAAAGCGGAACGTGCAACTGCCCTTTTTCACTTAATTCGTTTAGATATTTTTTTAAATTATCGTAACTTTCGTAGCAGTGAAAATCATATAAATCGGTATCGTGACCGTGATATCCACCGCTCACGTCAACACAAGGTCGGGTAATATCTAAAGCCTTTGTAACTTGGTAAACACTATCAATAAACCTAACGTCACGAGTTTTTCTGTTATCTTCTAAATCGCGCCAGGTTTCGTTTAACGGACACCATAGTATTATACTTGGATGGTTAAAATCTCTTTCAATGACTGCAGTCCATTCGCCAATAAAAGTGCCTAATGCATCTAGATTATCGTATTTAATGCCCCAGCTTGCAAACTCGCCCCAAACCATATGACCGAGCTTATCGCAAAGATATAAATACCTTGGTTCAAAAACTTTTTGATGCAATCTTGAGCCGTTAAATCCTAAGTTTTGAGCGTTAATTATATCTTTCAATCGCTCGTTATCATCCATAGGTGTGTAAACGCCATTTTTATAATAGCCCTGATCCAACACAAAGCTTTGAAAAACTGGATTACCGTTAAGTAAAAAATTCATGCCGTCAAACTTAACCTCACGAAGCCCAAAATAACTGCTTATTTTATCCTCTTCATAAGTAATTTTAACGTCGTAAAGCTTTCCATCACCCACTTCCCAAAGATGTTTTTCTGAAAGATTAACCGTATAAACGCCTTTACATTTTATGTAATCTTCTAACTTTCCAACCTGTTTATTATTGTAAAATACGTCTATATTTATTTTACCTTCATCGATTACTCCAAGTTCAACGTCAACTGAGCAATCATTAATATTTGGAAAATATTTCACGTATTTAATACGCTTTTCGGGAACGTATTCAAGCCAAACAGGTTGCCAAATGCCCGTGGTGCGAGTATAAAAACAACCGTAAGAATGAGGCTTTCTGCTTTGCTTTCCAGAAGGTTGATTTGCCGTTAAATCACTAAAAACTTTAACCGTTAAATTATTTTCACCCTCTGCAACAAGGTGCGTTATATCAAAGAAAAATGGAGTGTATCCGCCAAAATGCCTGCCTACTTTTTTGCCGTTAACAAACACAACCGCCTCGTAATAAACAGCGCCAAAATTCAAGATAACTCTTTGATTTTTGAAAGTTTTTACGTCGAACGTAAAATTATATTCACACTCTTTTATAAAGTCTTTATGCTCCACTCCCGATGCCTTTGATTCCGGGCAAAAAGGAACGTTGATTTTTCTTTTTTCGCTTAATATGGGGGAAAGAATTTGAAAGTCCCACTCACCGTTTAAGCTAACCCAATTTTCCCTTTCAAACTGCGGATTGTAAAATTCTTGTTTATCCATTTTTTTATTCCACTTCATTTAATTATCTTTGTTACTAACCTTACGCATTTCCGTTACTCTTAAATAAGTTGCGCCGTAAGGTTGCATAAATAAATTTTCTTCTTTGCCAACGATTTGATCTCCTGCATTTTTATCTGCAACAAAATCGTGACCCTTTTCGTATCCCCACTTAACAGGAATCAATTTCGCACTTATTTTAATTGGCGGATTAGTTCTGCTAAAAGCATTTTTATAAGGTAATTCTTCGACCATAAAGTTATCGCCATAAAATGCGTAATTCCAAGCAGATACAGGAGTGAACGAATAATCACAGTAAGGAAACTTTCTTTCAACCCCATTTCTAACGTATTCGTGTCTTTCACACTTACTTTCAATGGGTAAAGCAAATAAAAGCGGACCGTATTTAAGACATTTTCGACCAGAAAATCTATCAACTAAAATTGGTGTCATCTCATAACTGATGGTCGCACTTTTACCGCCACGCAAGTTAATTAATGCAAAACCATTTTCTATTTGATACTGGCTTAACATCTCCGATTTTAACCAAGCGGGAAGGCGCAATTTTATTTTAACGTCTTTTTCAGCCCCAATTTTAAAGGCTTTTCTAAACGGATATTCAGAATCAATTTTAATTTTATTACCGTTAAAATTTATTTGCATTGGCACGGGCGATAAAACAACCAAAGAATCTTCTTCTTGCATATAAGCCGATAAAGTAAATTTGGGCCACCCTTGCCCAAAGTTAGCAGTACAGCAACCAAAATTCGGTTCTAATCCAAACAAATTCGCATCACCTTTGTTAGTTCTAAATATGGGGTTTTCAAAATTCACGCAGGCAATTTGATTAACCTGCTGATCGTATTGATGCGCCCACATATCTTCAGAAATCGTTGCAGGCAGTCCGTTAAAGGAAAGATTTTCTAAATAATCGCCCCACTTTGACTCACCTGTTATAGCAAATAACCATTCGTAACTATACATTGCTTCAACTATACCGCATAGTTCACTACCCTGAGAGGGGCTGTTGCCCGATAAACACTCGTCACCTGTAAAGTGCCCATACGCCGTGCCGTGATACTTAAATAGCACTTTTAGCATTTTTTCTGCAAGCCCTTTTGGTTTTGTTCCAAGAAGGTTGCAGTATAGCGCTTCACTCTTTAACGCCATAGCAATATTTACAACGTGGCTATCAAGCGCCCAAATAGGCTTAACAGGCTTCCATTCAGAATAAATCAACTCATAGTCAAAACCAAAGCATTTAAGCCTTTTAGCAAGCGTTATAAGCCATTTTTCATTTCTTCTTTGATACAGCCAATCTATCGCTATAACACATTCATACCAACGCGCAGCCGCCCAGTTATATGGAGTAAAGGCATCAATATATTTATCTAAAAATTTAAGAGCCTTATAAACGGCATCTTCTATGCGTTCATCATTAGAACAATCGTGATAAACGACTAAAACTTTAAGAATTAAGAATAGTGACCAAATATCGCCGTTAAAATTATTCTTATCCCCTGCGGGATAAAAGCATCCGTCCTCTAATTGACCATTTAAAATGCAATCTATATACTTTTTTGCGCGGGCAATCATATCTTGATTTTTTAAAAGATATGCAAGGGGAATAAACCCGTCTAAAAAATAAGGGAATCTTTCCCAGCCTTCTTTATCTCCACCAATCCACTTGCTTTCTTTTACGTCTGGCCAAATTTTATCAAGATTTCCGTGCAAACCATTCGCTTGCAATTCAAGTTGATTTTTAAGCCATCCTTGCGGACTTAAATTATGAGCCTTTAAAAATTGAAATTTCATATATATCTTTAATAAATTTATTGAAAAATTTTTATTGTGTTTTTTAATCTATTATTTCTACTATCGAGTGAATATCAAGACTTGCAATTTCAAAGCAAACTCTTCCATTTTTATAGGAAAATTCAAGTTCCTTGTTATCTGGGAATTGAACTAATTTATTAGGCTTTTTATCATGCAAATACTCAATCTTTAGGTTATGAATGGGTAAAAATTGATCATAACTTTTAACCTCGCTTGCAATTTTACCCAATCCAATATTTATTAACTGAATAAACTCTCTACCGTCTTTTTCAGTTAAAACGACCTCAACCAAATGAGTGTTGGTTTTAACTTTTTTTTCATTGTAACACATTGCAATAATTTCAGCAAGCAAATCACGCATTTGAAAAGTTTTAAAGTTTAAATATTGCTCACCCAAATCAAATGGAATCATTGCCATTTTTCCATTTCCGTAAGGCCTTACAATACTTCCAGCAACACAATCATTAAATTGAATTCTAGGTAATGGCCAGCTTCCACCCGCACCACCGAAAACGCTTTGCTTAACACCAAGTCCTTCACCTGACGTGCTTGCTAATTTAGCTTGATGAAAACAATCCCCTGTAAATAGTGTAAACGGACATTCTACTGTAAGTTTTTTATCGTCAATGATTAATTGCGCAATAACTTCCTCAGTTTTCAAGCTTTCACTATCATACTCCAACTCATTTGCAAAGAGCTTAGTTGCATACGCGCCTATAACGATAAGCACACCACCCAAATTTGCATAGCATAAAAGTTTTTGTTTTAAATCAGGTTCTATTTCCTTTAATTCAGGAATAATAATCGCCTTATAACCTGAAATATCTTGTTCCAAAGCGTTATAGCCTAATAAAATCTCGGTCGAATATTGATTTTCTAAACATGCTATAGTGCAACCAATAGCACTATCATAGTGAGTACCGCCACGACCAAATAATCTATCTCTATTATGAAAATATCCCTTTTCAGAAATCAAAACGGCTACTTCCTTGCGAATAGTTGCATGATGGCAAAACTCTTGTCTAACCTTGCAAACATCGCTTACCTTCTTAAGTGTAGAAATAAAGGTTTCATTTTGCATAAAACCCTTGTAATCTTGAACACAATAAACCTGAAAAGCCCCGCCCATAGCAATTATATCAGCCGCTTCAACGC
>JAZOCA010000041.1:0-2860 GCA_045596285.1 Christensenellaceae bacterium
GGCTTTTACCAGTCGTTCTGCTATTTTTCTTATTCTTCATAACATTCCCCCTTGATATTATTATGTGAGGGAATCAAAAGGTTATTCACGGGAATTTTGGTAATTTTTTGCAATAAGCTTTAATCGAAGTTGCGACGATCAAAGGTGTCTATCCAAACAGCGCAACCGTTTATGGTAGAATATCCTAAATAATATTCTAATTCTTCGCCATCCTCAAACACTGCTTCAATAGTATTTTCGCCACGGAGTATTTCCGTTTTTATAAATCCGCTACGATGGAACGTGGGCGCATAGAAAGTGCCGTACCAATTATCAATGTTGGTATATATTTGTTCACCGTTGAGGAAGAAGGTAAACTTACGCATACTTGACGTGTGAATTCTTATTTCCTTTAGCATCGGGCTAAAAAGTTTTGCGGTATATTTATATTTACCTTTTGGGATATTAAAGAATACGCTTTCTGCCTCAAAAATTTCTTTTTTGCCCGTATCGAGATTTTCTTTTAACCACGGATACGTTATGGGCAAGCCTGCTTCAAAACTAAATCTCATATTGTTAACGGTGAAGTTCAAAGCTAAAATATTGAGGGGCATTCTGTTTTGCTTGCTATCGGGATTAACCGTAAATGCAAGTTCAAGGCTTTCTCCCTTTTTTATGCTAAACGAAAAGTCTTTTGGTGTTGCAACCCAGTAATCAGGAAGAACGAGGGAAAGATTTCCTGAAATATCGAAATCGTTGCCGTTATCAATTCTTAAAAGATATTTGTTTTCTTTGTTTGGTATAGCCGCCACAGTTTCAGGATAGACCAAGGTTAAAATAAATGGGTTAACGGCTAAAATGGACTCTTTTGATCCATCTTTCCAGTCGTATATTTTACAACAGTTTGCGAGGTGCGGTTTCGCCAATGGGATAAACGTGTAATTTTTAGGCACGTTAAGGTTAACGCCGGTATCATAATAAGCTTCAACTTCCCCAGCAATTGCAATTATTTGATCGCAGAAATCGTCGATAGTTTTTTTCGAGTGCATATTAATGACGCCTGCTGAGAGCACCAAGGTGTTGCCGATAGGATTAGTCCACTTTTCATCAATTCCGTCGGGATTCATTATTCCAAAGATAGAGCCGACCGTGGCAGCCGTGCAGTCAGTATCATAACCTAAACTAACTGCCGTGCAAATTGCTTTGTCAAAATTGTTTTCACAAGCAAGAAGGGATAGAAGAATGAATGAAAGGTTGGTAGTTACGTCCGTCCAGTTGTCAGAATGGTAATTTTTAAGGAAAAGCTCTCTAACACGCAAAACGTCGTGCGAATCGTTCCACCACTTAATTATATCCAAGAAGGCAAGCTTGAGCCTAGAATCGTCGGGGATAACCGACAAACCGATATTAATTAGTTTAATTAGGTCGTTTTCAGTGAAAGCCGCACTCTCGACCGCAGCGAGAAACATTTCTGCATGCACGCCTTCTGCCGTATGGTCGCAACAAGCGTCTTCCCTAGCGAAAGTGCAAGCGAGCTTTGGATTGCTGGGTGCGAGGCAAGCCCACAATTCACTTCTTATTGCACCACCCATGCCCGCATACATTTTATTGCGGTAAATTCCCGAAAGAGGCGGATACATTTTAAGTGCATGATTACTCATAGAACAGCCGTATTCATTGGGAGCGGTGTCTGCAATATGATATTTCCAGTTTTCCGTTAGCGAAAACCTAGATATTGGAAGTCCGTGTTTTAGCACGGCTTTTAGGTTAACTACTTGCAAATCCAAATCGTCGTTAGGCAACATCTTATCGGGAATGGGGTCATAATAAGTAACTTCAACGTAGTCACGTTTGCCCTCTCTTGAAATTCCTAGTGTACCGCCAACACATTTTCCAACGTAGCAACCATAAACTTTTTTCTTATATTGTTCAAATAACATAAAAAGTCTCCTATTTTTTATAATCATAACACGCAAAAAGAATCCCGTCAATGACTTATTTAAGCCAAACTATTGACTTTTATCAACATATAAATTAAAATATATTAAAAAAAAGGTTGAAATCAATCGTGGATAATCAAATTTTAGATCAAATGCAACGCAAGCAAAAAACTAGCGTTGAGATTATTAAAAAAAGTCGTTTTTCAGACGGTGAAGCAGATACCGTCGCGGTATGCTCACACCCAGAAAGCGAGCTGGGCGGCTATCACACGCACGATTTTTTTGAGATAAATTACGTTAGAAGCGGTAGTTGCATAAACCTCGTTGAGGACGGAAGCGTTAATATGACGGAGGGCGAACTGATAATGTTCCACCCTGGGGCTTTTCATCTTCTCTATGCGGCAGAGGGGAGCAAAGTTTATAATTTTCTGATTGACAAAGACTGGTTTTTAGAAGAAATAAGAAAATTAAAGCTGAGCAGCGGGAAAATTTATTCGTTTATAGAGCGAGCGGGCAAAGAGGATTTTTATAAGTATTTCATATTAAGTGGCAAAAGCAATCCCGTTATAAAAGAAAAGGCAGAAAGAATTATCGAATTATCAAACGGCAGGTCTTCTTTTAAATATTTGCTTAAAGAAAGTGCGTTTTTGGAACTTTTGTGTGAGCTTATTTTAACAGATCATAACGTGCGGCTATCGGAGCTTAGAGGCGAGAGCCAGTATAAGATGATAAACATACTTTCTTTCGTCGCGAGCAATTATTCAACGGTGACGCTGGAAAAACTTTCGGAAAAATTCTTTTATTCAAAGACGCATATTTGCAGAATGTTTATTAAAAACACCAAAAAGACCTTTAACCGCACTTTAATTGAGTTAAAATTATCTAATGCAAAAGCACTTTTAGAGGACGGGCTGACGGTTGAGGCGGTTGCGAGTAAGGTC
>JAZOCA010000042.1:0-18453 GCA_045596285.1 Christensenellaceae bacterium
TTATCGCTTGCTCTTCCTTCTCTTTTCTTGAAACCACCGGGGATTTTACCGATAGCATACATTTTTTCTTCGTAATCTACGCTTAATGGGAAAAAGTCCATTCCGTCACGGGGCTTTTCACTCATAGTAGCGTTTACCATAACAACGGTGTCACCACACTTTACGATACATGAACCGTTTGCTTGTTGTGCATACTTGCCTACGTCTACGGTAACTTCTCTTCCGCCGATTTCGGTTTTAAAAATTCTGTGATTTTCTAACATTTGTTCTCCTTATTCTATCTATCCGATTTACCGGTAACGCCGTTTGTATAAATTTTTGTTTTACGGCGCTTATTTACTTCTCAATAACCCTTATATATACTTTTATTCTGTGCAATTAGCACCTGTGAAATACGCGTTAATGCGCTTATAGGGGGACTTTTGTAAAATTGTAAAAAAGGGGAGCAAAACTCGCTCCCCTAATTTTGGCAAAATTACTTTCTGAGGCCGAGTCTGCTGATAAGGTCTCTATACTTGTTAATATCTACAGATTTGAGATAGTCAAGTAAACCTTTTCTGCGACCAACCATCTTTAAAAGACCACGACGTGAGTGATTGTCGTTAGGATTTTCAGCCAAGTGTGCGTTTAAGTGGTTGATTCTTTGTGTAAGTAATGCAACCTGAACTTCAACTGAACCAGTATCGTTTTCGCTGGTTTTGTACTGATTGATGATTGTTTGCTTATCCATTTGCTTTATCCTCCTATGGAATTTTATTCGCTTATACCAACGCAAAACGTCGAGTATTCGTTAAACGTTGATAAAGTACCTTGAATATATTACCATAAAACACTACTAAAAGTAAAACGTTTTTACGGTAAATTTAATTATTTTCTTTATTTTTAATATTATTTTTTATATATATTTGCATTTTACTCTTTGAAAGAAAAAAGTTCTTGTTTTTCTTCTAAGAGTTTATCCAACTTTTCTATATATGTTTTGACATCTTTGGGCGCGCCTATACGTTCTATTCTGTTTTCATCTAAATAAATGCGCTTAGAAACAGCGTTTGCACCGCATGCAATATTTTGTGCGATCTCTTCCATAACGTCTATATTATATATACATTCTTCGCCAGGTAGTGAATAACCCGTATTTTCTAAGTTACCAGACTGATATTTTTGACGATATAAATAATATGGGCGATACCCTTCATGCATAAGTCGTTTATAAGAATAATCTATCATTTTTTCAACTTCGCCTTCAGGAAGTCTATCGCAAAGTTCTTTTAATTTAGATCCCTTTTTAAGTGAAAGAGTATGAACCGTAATGTTTTCTGGACGCAGAGCTATCGCTTGCTCTAAACTATTTTTAAAAACATCAAAAGTTTCAAGTGGCAAGCCAGCTATTAAGTCCATGTTGACTTTAAAACCAAATGACTTTGTAAGATGATATTTATCTATCGCTTCTTGGGCGGCATGATTTCTACCCATAAGCTTTAGCGTTGAATCACAAAAGGTCTGCGGATTGACGCACACACGGTTTACACCATACTTTTTAAGAAGAGAAAGGACTTCTGAATTGATACAATCTGCCCTGCCTGCTTCTACGGTATATTCACAATCTACTTTACCAACCGCCTGTAAAACCTTTTCTATATTTTCTATGCTTGGCGAAATGGGCGTTCCTCCTCCGATATAAACGCTTCTAAGATTATTAATTAGCGTTTTAGCATGGGCAATTTCTTTACAAAGTGCCTCTATATATTCATTAACGGCACTTAATTTACCTATTTCACAAGAAATAAAAGAACAGTAAGAGCAACGCGTTGGACAGAATGGAATACCGATATATAGAGCTGTGTTTTTTTCACTTGGCTGGTAATAGTTTTTTTGCGCATTGACGATATTTTGAAGTACGTCATACTTTTTTTGTGACACACGCATTTCTTTTCTTAAGAATTTTTTGGGGTTATCGATATGTTGATAGTATAATTTAGTAGGGCGAATTCCAGTTAACGCACCCCAAGGAAGTTGAACGTCGAATTTATTAGAAAGAAATACGTAAAGAGATAATTTTGCATATCTTTTTAGTATTCTTTTTCTTTCTAATTCACCTTCAAATTCTGCTTTATATGTGAAAAATCCTTCTTCATCTTCACATTTTACATGATATTCAAAGAAAGCATTATCCCTTTCACTAAATAAAACTTCCAAGTCGAGTTCCTGTGCTTTAGTAAATTCGTTTAATACCTCGTTTAATTCCCCTTCAAGTCTTTCTACGTTAGTTGTAACCATAATTAATCCTCAAACAACATTCTTATTGGATTGTTCTTTTTTTCATTATACAATGTGGTTTTTGAATCGTGCCCCGGACAAACGATATAATCCCGTTCTAGGGCAAAAAGTTTTTTTGCACTATTAATAAGTTTTAGTTTACTACCGCTTGGAAAATCAGTTCTTCCGTAACTACCAAAAAATAAAGTATCCCCTGAAAACAAATAGTTATCTATTATAATGCAAATACTTCCGTCGGTATGACCTGGCGTTTCTATAATCTGCACTTTATATCCGCAAATATCAAAAAACCCGCCTATAAGTCGATTATCAAGGGTAAACAAATTCATTTTAAGCCCAAAATATTTTGCCAAATTGCCGTTTGAAGTAATAAAATCTTCATCTGCAAAGTGCATATACACCGGCACACCTTCTTTTTGAAAGTCACTTACGGCAAGAACGTGATCGAAATGACAATGCGTAACTATTACCGCGCCCGCTTGTTTATTTATTTCGTTAAGTTTTTGTTTTATAGAATAAAAGTCCCCGCCGGGGTCGATTATCAACGCTTTGTCGTTGTTTAAATCGCTAACGATATAGCAGTTTACGCCAAGCGGCCCTACGGGGACGGTGATTACGTTTATACTCATATTAAATTACCGTTCTAAAAACGTCTATTACTTCGGGTTCGTTTTTAAGTCTTGATAAAAGCTCGTCTAAGTCACCCTTTTTGTTCAATTTAATCGTCATATCGACTATAGCAATTCTCGCCTTATTATCTATTCTTCCGTTAATTGCCATAACGAACAAGCCAAGTTGTTTACATACAGATGAAACGATAGAAAGTAAAGGCGCGTTTTCGGTTGCAGTAATTTTAATACTGGTAGTATAACTACCTTCTTTACCGCTCCACTTTGCTTCTAACAGTCTTTCAGGATCTTCGTTGCGCATATTAGGACAGTCTGCCCTGTGAATAGAAACGCCCCTGCCCCTTGAAACAAAACCAACTATTTCGTCGCCTGGAACGGGATTGCAACAACCCGCAAAACGAACGAGCAAACCTTCCATTCCTTTCACGATTACCCCACCGCTTGACTGCTTGTGCGTATAAATAACGCGATTCGTTTCGTTGGGATTAATAACCGTTTCAGGTTCAGGCTTACATAAATCTATAAGTTTAGGAATAATTTGACCGACGCTAACTGCATTACAACCAACGGCGGCATACATTTCTTCATGAGTGGTAAAACTCATCTTTGCAGAAATCGCAGAAAAAGATACTGGATTTAACAGAGTGTTAAAGTTGTATCCCCTATTTTTTGCTTCCGCTTCTAACATTGACTTGCCGATTTTAATCTTTTCATCAGCCATTTGGCGTTTAAAAAACGCCTTGATTTTAGCCTTTGCGCCGGATGATTTTACTATTTTAAGCCAGTCCCACGAAGGACCTTTAGAATTTTTAGAAGTAATAATTTCTACTACGTCGCCAGTTTCTAAAGTGCTATTTAAGGGGACCATTTTTCCGTTTACTTTAGCACCTACGCAACGGTTACCAACTTCAGTGTGAATTCTAAAAGCAAAGTCTATAGGAGTAGGCTCGCTTGGCAAACTAACAACTTCGCCGTTTGGCGTAAATACTAAACATTCGCTTGCGTAAATATCGCCCTTTAATGATTTTAAAAATTCAGTACCGTCCGTAAGATCGCCCTGCCATTCCATAACTTCACGAATCCAGTCTAATCTATGATCGAAATCGGTATTTTCTGCTTCTGTATTTTCTTTATATTTCCAGTGCGCCGCAATACCAAACTCCGCGGTCCTATGCATCGCGTAAGTTCGAATTTGAATTTCAAAAATTTTACCAAAACTTGTTACAACAGTAGTGTGCAAACTCTGGTACATATTCGATTTTGGCATTGCAATATAGTCTTTAATTCTACCTGGGATAGGCTTCCACTTTTTGTGAATCTTGCCGAGTATTTCATAACATTCGTCTACCGTTTGAACGATAACGCGAACGGCGGTAAGGTCATAAATTTGTTCGAGTTCCTTACCCTTTTTCATCTTTTTATATATCGAATAGAAGTGTTTGGGCCTACCTACTACTTCACCCTTTACACCTGCTTCTTGTAAAACTTCCCGCAGTTCACGCACTACAAAGTTAACGAAAACCTTTCTTTCTTCTAATTTAGCGTGAATGTTTTCGGTTAAAAATTCGTAGGCTTCTGCATCTATATATTTTAAACAGAGATCTTCAAGTTCACACTTGATTTGAGAAATACCTAACCTGCCTGCAAGAGGAGCGTAAATTTCAAGGGTTTCGCGCGCCATTCTTAACTGACGTTCTTTAGATAAGAAGTTGAGCGAACGCATATTATGAAGTCTATCTGCAAGTTTAATGATAATAACTCTAATATCTTTCGCCATTGAAACGAAAATCTTTTTAAAGTTTTCTGCCTGTTCTTCTTCCTGCGATTTAAATTCAATTTTATCGAGTTTGGTAACACCGTTAACGAGAGATAATATTTCATCACCGAATTCTCGGCTAATATCTTCTTCTGTTGCGGGAGTATCTTCAATTACGTCATGTAAAAAGGCGGATGAAACCGTGGTATAATCCATACCCAAAGAAATCAAAATTTCCGCCACGGCGTAAGGATGGGTAAAATAATCTTCGCCAGAAGCGCGCTTTTGCCCCTTGTGTGCATTACGCGCGTAGTAATAGGCTTTTACGATTACTTCCGCATCTTCCTTTTTATATATATTTGAAATTTTTTCAAGAATTTCTAACATAGCTACCTGACTTTTAGATGATAATTTAAACTATTTTACAATAAAACCAAAGGATAATCGACCTATAGGGCCACTTTTTTATTCTCTCTCTTTCATTGAAGAATATATTTTAGAAAGAGAAAGATCACTTTTTACTTGACTTGAATACTGCAGTGAACCTTGAACAAAAGTAAAAATGCCAAGTTCTAAAAATACTTCTAAACAGAAAATTATTTGATATGGGGAAATACTTTCGTTTTGAATACCCAAAGCGACGTCGACGCTACTTTTACCGTAAAATCTGTTAAAACGCAAGATATTAAATACGTTTGCAAAGACCTTTCTATCGGTAGAAACTTCTACTGAAGAAAATGCGTTTATATTTGAGTGATAATAATATATTCCCGCACCTAAATTCGCACGGTTAAAATATGAATTATCTAAGTAAATAACGCGTTTTACGTTAACAGGATTACAGTCTTTTAAAGAAATAACTAATTCCGCTTCTGTATTTTTGCCCTGCGGATAATATAAACTGCATTGCATTTTGCCAAGCTTATATCTTCTTAAACTGTTTATATCGTTTACGGCAAAAATCGTTGAACTATCGCTTTTGTATTTAGCAATAAGTTCATCTATAGATTGATTATCGACACTTTGATTATTTTTACCACCGTTAAAAACAGTAAGTAAATTCTGTTTATAACAATCCAAATTCAACCGTTCATTATTAACAACTTTATACTCAAAATTACGAACGTAGCCCCTTAATGACTGACGACCGTTATACACTGAAACGTTAGGTTCGAAAACGATTTGTTTTTCTGCGGGAGAATTTAATATTTCTAAATTTTTAAACCCGTTAAAATAAAGCAAATCTATATATTCCGTTCTAAAACTTACGTGCGGAGATCCGGCCTTTAATAACGTTGCGTTAACGTTATCTACTTTTACGCAGAAAATAGGCTTACGATTTCCCGTTCCATAGGGTTCTAATAGGTTAAGTTCTTTTGCAAATTCAATGGTAAAACGCTCGTTAATAACGTCTTCTACTTCAGTAGAACTTACAAAATAATCGTTTGTGTAATTTTCATCTATATATTTTGCAATTTCTTTTGCAAAAATGGGTAAGTTTTCTGCACTTACGGTAATACCTGCTGCCTGAGCGTGCCCGCCAAAATCAACAAGTAAATGCTTGCACGCATTAACCGCTTGGAATATATTTATACTTTCTATACTTCTTGCAGAGCCGTGATAATCCCCATCCGTTTTGGTAAAAAGCACTACGGGACGAGAGAATTCTTCAACGAGTTTAGCAGCGACTATTCCCACTAAACCGCCGTTCCAGTTATCGTCGTATAAAACGATAACTTTATCGGTAAGCCCTTGCTTTTCTATTTTAGCCCTTGCACTTTTAAGCAGTTTATCACATTCGTTCTGCCTTTCGATATTATAATCGTTAAGCATATTGCAATATTCTATGATTTTTTCGGGTGATTTTTCTAAAAGTAACGAAAGGGCGCAGTTTGCGTTTCCCATTCTACCAGCGGCATTAATACGCGGAGCAACGGTAAAAGCAAGCCCAGTTGAAGTTATATCTTTTAAACCGCTTACTTCAATAAGTTTTGAAAGCGCGGGATTTATCATCTTTTTAATAAGTTTTATTCCTTCGCAAACTATATCTCTGTTTTCGCCAAGCAAAGTCATACTGTCTGCAATAGTAGCGACGGTAACTAAATCGAGATATTTATTTGCGCGTTCGCCGATTAACGCGTACGCAAGTTTATACGCTACCCCTGCACCACATAAACAATCATAAGGATATTCTTGATCTTTTAACTTGCAGTTTATTATCGTGCAATCTGGAAGTTCGGAAGGAATTTCATGGTGATCGGTTACAATTACGTCTACCCCGACGTCCTGAATAAATTCTACTTCTTCTTTACAACTAACGCCACAGTCTACGGTTATGACGAGATCGGGCTCGCATTGTTCAAGCATTTTTTCAACCAAATCATGCGTAAGCCCATAGCCCTGCACGCGTTCAGGAATAACGGTATATACTACTTGAATACCGAAATCCCTTAAAGCGTTTGCAAGCACGGTTGTTGCGCATATACCATCTGCATCATAATCGCCGAAAACAATTATTCTTTCGCCGTTATCGCGCGCCAAGGTAATGCGATTTACCGCATCTTTCATACCTTTTAATAAAAAGGGGTTTAAGAAATTATGCTTGCCCGGGTTTAAAAACTTTTCTGCTTTTTGCACGCTATCTATTCCGCGTGAAAAAATAATCCTAGCAAGTTTTTCTGAAACTGAAAAACTATTTGCAATAGCGGAAATAATATTAAGTTGTTCATTTGTGTAATCGTTGCGATAAACAATCATACATTATCTCCGTTAAACAATGAATTTAATCTTTAATATAAAGGGATTTGTGGTTAATTAAACGCAAAGCGGGTGGAATTAACCTTCCACCCGCGCTGTATCAAATAAAATTATGCTTTTTTCTTTTTCATTTTTGCGCCGATCTTTCTGAATTTTACCCAAATAGAGGGTGATAAGCAAAGTGCTGAGAAAGTACCTGCAATAAGACCGAAAATAATGGGAAGAATGAATTCCTGAATAGTTGATACGCTGAATAATACGAGTGCAACAACCATTATTAGCGTAGTGATAATAGATAAAGCAATTTTAACAAATGAATGTTTAATTGCATAGTTTGCAATTTCTTCGTCACTTGCATAAGCGAAAGCAGTTGACTTTCTGCATTCTCTTACCTTGTCGAAAATAACGATTGAAGCGTTGATTGAGTAACCGATAATAGTGATTACCGCTGCAATAAAGGTGGTGTTTACGGGAATTTGGAAAATAGCCGTAAGAGCAATCATTATTAATACGTCGTGAGTAAGACCGCAAATTGCTGCTAAACCGCTTGAAACGGTGAATCTTATCATGATGTATACTAAAATTGCAACTAATGCTAAAGCGATAGCAAGGAAAGTAGCATTTAAAAGTGATTGTGATGAAGATGCACCGATTACTGCAATCTTAACACAGCCTTCTTCATATTCTGCTCCCATACCCTTTTCTTCAAGGTATTTTTGAACTTCTGCTTCTAAAACGCCCTTAAATCCTTCATCTGAAGCGTCGTCAGCAGCACCGTTAAGCGATTGAATGAAAGCGGTTTGTTCTTCTTCACTTTTACCAACTTTCTTGCCGTTTAATTCGTAAGAAAGTCTGAATTCGTAGGTTGCGCCACCTTCTGAAAGAGGAGAAACTTGCATTTTATCTGCAACTTCATAGCCGTTATCATTAATGAAAGCGGTGAACTTATCTTCAAACCCGTTTCTAAATTCTGCGTTTTCTGAATAGTCGCCCGCGAGTTCGATTTCTACCTTTGCGCCGCCTTCGTAATCGATACCGATATTAAGACCGCTAAAGATCATAACTAATAAACCTGCAAGAATAACAACTGCACTAATCGCAATAAGGATGGGGAATCTTTGTACTACTTTGAAATCTTTTTTCATAAGTTTAGACATTATTCGATACCTCCTTCTTCTCTTTTAAGATTGAGGAACTTTTCATCGTCCTTTACTAAAGGATTGAAAACCTTTAATAACCACTTGGTTAAAACGATAGCAGTAAATAATGAAAGAACGATACCGATTAAAAGAGTAATAGCAAAGCCTTTAATAGTACCGGGACATACAAGCCATAAGATTATCGCTGCAAAAATGGTGGTGATGTTCGAGTCTAACACGGTAATCGTTGCACGCTTAAAGCCGTGGTTTACTGCCGCTTCTGCGGTTTTACCAAGTCTGTATTCTTCCCTAATTCTTTCGAAAATAACTATGTTAGCGTCAACTGCCATACCGATAGCAAGCAAGATACCTGCAATACCGGGAAGTGTTAACTGAACGCTGGGGATAATAGCAAGGAATACTATATAAAGTAATACGTAGCAGATAAGAGCAACGCATGAAGCAATACCCATACCTCTGTAACGTACTAACATTAATGCGAAAACAACTAATAGACCGATAGCACCCATGAGCGCGCTGTTTGAAATAGCGCTTTCGCCGAGTTTTGAACTTATACTACGTGCTTCAGAAACGGTGTATTCGATAGGAAGTTTACCACTTGAAATAACTGATGCGATACTTAAAGCGTCTTCATAAGTTTCGTAACCGGTGATTTGAGCGTTTGCACTGTTGATTTGTTCGTTTACGGTAGGTGCTGATACGTTAGAGTCGCCAAGCCAAATGTAAAGACGGTTATCTTCCATATCTTTAATTTGGTTAGTTGCGTCTGCAAACTTAGCAGAGCCACGTGCCGTGAATTCTAAAACAACCATGTAACCGCCGTCGTCGGGGTTTTGCGCAACGTATGCGTCTTTAATGTGGTCTTCGCCGTTAAGCCATTCGTAGCCGGCTGAATCTTTAAAGGTAAGTTGACCGGTTTGACCGATAACTTCGAGTACCGTTCCGTCGTCTTCAACTTGGGGTACTTCAACGCGGATCTTGTTTCCGTCTTGAATAGAAATAACTGCTTCGGTATAACCCTTATCGTCTAATCTTGCACGAAGGATTTCCATAGCGTCTTCTAAAACGGCTTGGTCGCTTTCACCTTTTGAGTTTTCGGGAGTTAATACTACGTAGTAACCACCGGATAAGTCAATACCCTGACCGATCTTGCTTAAAATAGAGTTATAGTTTTTTACTGTTTTCGGAATGGGAAAACTTGCAAAACACATAACGCCTAGAATAGCAATGACAATGGTCATAAAAATAATGACTGTGATTGATTTTCTCTTGCTCATTCTTGCCTCCTGCTTTTTATAAAGCATCTTATAGTAACTTAATTATAGCGCCTTTTTAATGAAAACAGCCCCCGAAAGAGCCACCCCCACGCGCAATATATGCATCATATCATAAGATACGATATTTTTGCACTTTGTTATTATATAATTTATAATTGATTTAGTCAAACAAATTTTACGCCTTTTTATAAAAAAGGTAGGCGCGCGAACAAAAAAAAGAAGTATTCGACTTGTTCTTGACAGTTAATAGCTTACTTTTACGCAAAATAAAATACTAAACACTTAACTTTCGGCTTTATATGGCATAAAAAAACCGATAGAAGATTTATTCCTATCGGTTATTTTCTGTTATTTCGCTAATAATGGCGCTATGATCATATTTCAATTTTTTGCGCAATATATTTTGCAAGTTTTAATTTGCAAATTTACTTATTTAAAAACTCTATAATTTTATTTGCTTCACTATATCCGCTATCGTATAGTTTTTTTATTCCTTCTTCACTTCTGGTAAAGGTGCTTACGCCGTAACTGCTATTAGGCGATAAAATTAAAACCTTGAGTTTTTCTTGAAGGTCTTTTGCCTTTTCTAAAACCTTAGTAACTCTTTCACGGCGATTTAGTAAAGCGCTGGCGCATTCTGGATATTTTTGAGTAATTTTTTTAGAAAGTTTTAAATCGCTATCAAACAAACCGTCTTCTTCTCTTTGCGATAGTATTATGACGATTTTTTCCCCGCCAAGCTCTATCGCCTTTTCAAGCGGAATTAAATCGGAAATTAAACCGTCGTAATATAAACCACCGGCAAATGGATAGGGTTTATTCATCCCCGGAACGCTACTTTAAGTCATTATGGGAAAATAGGCATTCTTTTGCATTTGGCTTTTATCAAAATAAACGCTTTTACCGGTGTAAGCATCCGTGGAAACGGCAATATATTCTGACGGATTACTTATAAACGCCTGATAATCTAAAGGATCTTCGCCTCCTTCGTTGCTAAGTTGACCGTAGGCATAATCTAAATTTACAAAACTTCCGTATTTTTGCAAGTTATAAAGACTCATATATTCTTTGCGTGCGGAATACACCGAATAAAATCTGTAATTTCTGCCACGTTGTTTCGCTACGAAAGAAGACAGGTTTGCGCTCCCGGCAGAAACGCCTAAACAGTAGTCGAATTGAACGTCGTTATCTAAACAAAAATCTAAAATGCCAGCGCCAAAAACGTCTAAAAGACCGCCACCGCTATCAATAATTACTTTTTTCACTAGTTGATCACCCCATTGATGTTACGTAAAGTATATTATACTCTTTTTAGGTAAACTAACCGTCAACTCAACTTCAACTTTAGTTGAAAAAAGTAAATTAATGAAAAAACTTCAGTAAAAAAAGCGTAACGCCGTTAACTTGGCGCTACGCAAAAAAACTTTATTTTATTGTATGGGAATAATCACTTTGAATAACGCGCCACCTTCTTCTGCATTACTGCAAGATACGCTTCCACCGTAAATATCTACGATTCTCTTTACCAGCGCAAGACCTAAGCCGTTACCCTCTTCTTTATGCGAACCGTCCCCTTGGTAAAACTTGTTAAAGATGTATTTCATTTCACTTTCTTTAATTCCAGCACCTTGATCTTTAACGGTAAAAACAGCACCTCCCTTTTCTTTTGTTAATCTAATTTGGATTTCGCTGTTTTCTGGCGTATACTTAATGGCGTTGCCTATTAAGTTTATCCATAAATGGTTCGTTATAGATTCGTTGCCGTTAAAATTTATTTCTTCGAGTTCAACGTCTAACGCAATATTTTTTTGCGCCCATTTAGGTTCTAAAAAAACTATTACCTGACGAATTTGTTCATCTGCAGAAAAGACGGTTATATTACTTGTTATAATTTGATTATCGAGTTTAGAAAGAAGTAATACGTTAGCCATTAATTCGTTTACTTTATGCGACGAAAATATTATTTTATCTAAATATTCGCGCTTTTCTTCTTGAGTTAAATTCTCGTCTTGAAGAAGTGTTGCATACCCTTCTATCGCATTTAACGGAGTTTTGAATTCATGCGATACGTTGGTTATAAAATCGCTTTGAACTATTTCTGTTGCATTTAACTGTTGCATCATTACGTTAAAAGCGTGGTTTAAATCGTCTACTTCGTCGAAACGGCTTTCGCCCATTACCTTTACCTTTAAATCCCCTTCTGCAACCCTATTCATCGCGTCGCGTAGACTTTTTATGGGCGCAATAATAAAATAACCTATGAATACTGATAAAATAGTTCCTATTGCAAGCGCGTATGCAATTAGGATTAAAAAAGTACCTACCGTGTTTTCGTCTTGATTACCAAACAATGGATTCGTTAAATCAGTTAAGAAAATTGCAAGAGCAACCGCCACCAGTAATATTATCGTTACGAATAATATGAAATAAAAATGAAAACTAGGCTTTTTTCTTTTCTTCCACTTATTTTTGATGTAATAAGTTAATTTTGGTTCTTTCATTTTTTTACCACCTTGTATCCAACACCTCGGATGGTGATAATATCGAAATCTTCGCTATTTCTAAACTTTTCCCTTAATCTGCCGATATGTACGTCTACAGTATGCGTATCGCTTTCAGATTCGTATCCCCAAATATCTTCCATCATCTGTTGGCGTGTAAAAATCTTGCCCGGATGAGACGCCATTTTATATAAAAGCATAAATTCTTTTTGGGGAAGTACAAATTGCTCTTGTGGCGTTTTTACGGTTAGCGAATCACACTCCAACACGGTGTTACCTATCGTTTGACGGCGCTCACTTACCATTTGAGCACGGCGAAGAAGCGCGCCTACCCTTAAAACCATTTCGTTGATATTTATGGGTTTCACCATATAATCATCCGTTCCAGATAGAAAACCTAACCGCATATCTTCAAAAGCGTCTTTTGCTGTTATCATCATAACGGGGGTAAGTATCCCCGCTTCACGCATGGAACTTACAAACTGGTATCCGTCCATTACAGGCATCATTATATCTGAAATTATAAGGTCAAAATATCCTTTGTCAATTTCGTCCAACCCTTCTTTTCCGTTAGATACGCCTGTTACAGCGTAACCGTTTTTTGTTAGCACGCTTTGAAAAAGCTGGCGCAACGTTAAATCGTCTTCTACGATAAGAATTTTAAACATTAATTCTCCTTTTACATCAATGGTGCAAAAATCTTAATAAGAGCAGTTACTAAAACCATTATGGGATTTAATTTTAAATCTTTGTTTTCTACTTCTTTGCACATTTCAAACGTTTTTAAAAAATCTTCTTTTATATCTTTTATTACTTCAGTCTTATACATCCATACGCTGTTTTCAAAATTATGCGCTAAACTTCGGTAATCCATATTAGATGTGCTTACCATCGCTAATTCGTCATCTGCAACGTACAACTTAGAGTGAACGAACCCAGGTGTGTATTCAAATATTTTTACGCCTGCTTGCATCAATCTGTGATAGTAGCTTCTCGTAATCCCGTAAACTATTTTTTTATCTGGAATACCCGGGGTGATTATCCTTACGTCTACACCGCGAAGGGCTGCGTTTTCCATACTTATACACAAATCGCTATCGGGAATTAAATAAGGCGTCATTATCCAGCAATAATCTGTTGCAGTTTCAAGCATGTTTTGAATGGTACTTTTGGTAACTCTCCGTTTGTAAAGAGGGGTTGGGCCGTCGCCAAAAGGCACGATATATCCTTCGCTTTCTTCGCAATTATATTGCGGATATAAATCCTTTCTTATCTGCGGTAATCTTCTTACGCTTATGCCGTAATCGGTTAAAAATAGTTCGGTAAACTCCCAAACGGCTTCGCCTTCTAATCTCAACCCCGAATCCTTCCATTCGCCAAAGGGTTTTACTTCGCCGATATATTCGTCCGCCAGGTTTACCCCGCCGGTATAACCGATATATCCGTCTATTATAACGAGTTTTCTGTGCGAACGGTTATTAAATTCGCTATTTAAATCACCTTTTAAACTTGAAAATGGAATTGCGTCTATATCGTAAAAACGCTTTAAATACCTTGCGTAATCGCCGGGAAGTTTACGCATACAACCGATATCGTCGTATACCACTTTGACTTCTACGCCGGCTTTGACCTTTTCTTCAAGTATATCTAAAATTGAGTTCCAAAACACCCCGCATTCTATAATGAAAAATTCTAAAAATATGAACTTTTCTGCGCCTTTTAAGTCTTCTATAAGACTTTGCATCATCTCTTTACCGCCGTTGAAATAGGTTAATTTAGCATTAGTAAAAAGATGTGTATCTGCCAAATTGCATAACATTTTTGCTTGGCCATATACGTTTTTGTTTTCTTTATGAAGTTTAGAAAATAATTCCGTATGGTCTTTTTTATAGTTGGTTTTTTTTATATCACGCAAACGCTTTACGTATCTTCTTTTTAACTTACGCGAATATAGCCAAACGTATAAAGTGAATCCCAAAATAGGCAACGCAATTACAAAAAGCAACCACGGTGCTTTATAATCGGGATTCGCATCTGAAGTGATTATTTGCAGTGCACATAAAATAGTTATTAAAACAACTAGGATGTAAAAATATTTAACTTTTACACATAAAAAAGCCGTTAAAAAAACTAATGCGAGTATCTTTGCAATAGTTATAAGTATCGCCACCACGAAGCGAAACGGCATATATTTAAGCGAGCGGTTTTCTATCGCTTGTTCTAATTCTTCCTTTCCCTTGTATCTCATAATTTTATTACCGTAAAGTTTTGCCAAAATAAAGCAAATATATTTGATTGTATATTTTTTTGGGTTACTTTTTGGTTAATTCAACTATGATTATACTATTATTTATAAAAAAAGCCAAACCTTTTTTGCAGTTTGGCATATTTTTTATTTAGTTTTATTATTAGTTTTATTATTTATCGCTTTGAAGCAGCTTATTTGCTAAACTTAATATCTCGTCTTTGTATCTATTTTTGTAATTGTTACGCACCTTGCGACTTAAAAAAGGAGTATAAATCATTCCTATAAGTCCAACTAAAGATAAAAGTACGCCTAAATAATAAAATTCAAATTCTAAAATAAAAGCAAACCCCGTGCCAAAGATCAAGCATGATATTATGCCAAAAACAAGACCTGTTATTTTTGATGCGCTTTCGATTTTCGCGTCTAATTTTTTTAATCGTTGTAAGTCGCTTAAAACTTCTTTCTCTTCGCTATACTTATTTTTAAGCGACTGAACGTTAATTCTTTCTTCTTCGCTAAGCGCAGTATACGTGTAAGTGAATTTTTCGTTATCCATTTTCTTTCGTTCCTTTTATCCTTCTTTGTTAGATTCCTTTACTCCGTTTAAATAAACCGTGAAACTGCTACCCTTTCCAAGTTGACTTTCTACAGTTATCTGCCCGCTTAAAATATCAATAATTCTTTTAACGAGCGCAAGCCCTAATCCGTTACCCGACTGAGCGTGCGAAGTGTCGCCTTGATAAAACTTTTCAAATATGCGTTTTCCCGTTTCTTTATTCATGCCTATGCCATTGTCTTTTACCGTAATAATCGCCTTATAGCCCATCTTTTTTAAGCTGACGTCGATAGTGCCACCAGTTGGAGTAAACTTTATAGCGTTAGATAAAAGATTATTCCAAACGGTTTCTAAAAGCTCTTGTGAAGAATAAATAATAACGTCTTCAAATTCGCAATTTAATGTTATGTTTTTATTTTCTATAAGTTCTTCAAAAGATATTACACATTCACTTAAACTTTGTGTTAAGTTAAATGTTTTTTTATCCGGTTTTAAACCTTGATTTTCCAACTTATTCAACTTTAATATATTCGTTATAAGCGCAGATAATTTTTTTGTTGCTATTATAACCGTTTTGTAATATTTTCCACGTTCTTCATCAGTTAAATTTTTATCTTGAAGCAAGGTAACGTAGTTTTGTATTATTGCAAGAGGCGTTTTTATCTCATGCGAAACGTTAGATATAAAATCAGTTTTTAATAATTCTATTTTTTGAAGTTCACTTGTCATAACGTTAACGTTATGCATGATAAGATCGTACTCATTCCATTTTGATACGTCTTTTTTTATATTGAGTTGAACGTCAAAATCCCCCTTTGCTATACGCTCTGTTGCGTCTAATATTTTATTAGTAGGATCTATAACCTTAAACTTCCTTCTAAGTGCGTCAAAAAAAACGCAAATAGATGATAATATTACTATCAATATAAGAATAAGTAGGGCTATAAGCGCGTTATCGCTAGTTTTAGTTTGTAAATACGAAAAGACCAAAACACTTGTTTGACTTACAAGCGTAATAAGCAAAAAGAAAAATAACGCACCCCATCCATCAACGATTTTGCGTTTTATTCTTTTCATTTTAGTACCGCCTTATAACCTATTCCGTGAACGGTTAATATCTCAAATCCATCGCATTCAGAAGTTTTTTCTCGCAATTTTGCCATATATACGTCTACCGTGCGTGAGGTTGCGGAAGAATCGTAATCCCAAAACTCCTCCATCAATGCAGAACGTGAAAAGGTTTTCTTAGGATAAGATAAAAATTTAAAAAGTAAATCAAACTCACGCGCGGTTAATGAAATTTCTTTGCCGTTAATAGTTGCAACTCTTTCTTCTGAATTCATTATAAAGTTGCCTACTTTTAGTTCCTTTTTATTTTCAATATTTGCCCTACGAAGTATAGCGGATATCTTCATATTTAGTAAATCCATATCGAATGGTTTTGTTACGTAATCGTCGATACCCATGCTATAGCCCAACATTTTAGACATTTTGTCATCTTTTGCAGTCATAAAAATCACGGGGATTTTTTTATCAATCAACCTTATTTCTTCAACTAGAGCAAAGCCATCTTTTTTAGGCATCATGATATCGGTTAATATCATATCAAATTTACCCTGCTCGTATACGTTAACGCCTTCTTCACCGTTGTATACTGCCGTTACTTCATATCCGTAATTTCTTAAACTCAACGCAACAAAGCGATTAAGTTCTAAATCATCTTCAACAACTAGTATTCTTACCATTTTTTCTTTCCCTTTTTTTTGGAGATAATAGCATAAAATAGTACGCTAAAAGTTAATAATTTGTTAAAGTTTTGTAAAACTGCATTTTAACTTCTTTTGCTTTTTATCTTCCTTATTACCAAAGTTGCTAAAAAGAATATTATTGCATAGCCTAAAACCCATATCACGTGGGGAAAAATACACGAATAATCCCCTAAAAACACACCCGACGAAATTTTAACGCTATGCACGAAAGGCAATATGTTTACAATATTGCTAAAAGTTCCTAGTCCTTCAACGGGCATAAATACTCCGCCTAAAATCGAAGATGCCGATATTATTATCGAACAAAGCGGACCTGATTGTTTTTCGTTTTTTGCAATCGTTCCCATAAGAATACCGATTGAAATGAAAAGTATCATAGAAGGTATTAAATATACAGTTGCAACTAATATTTTAAAGGAAAAACTAAGCCCAAAAAGGGTTGCAACTAATAAAAATAATAGCGTTTGCGCAAAAAATATGGGAAAAGCGCATAGCGCATAACTTAATACGTAATGAGTTTTGCCTATGGGAGCAATATTGATTCTGCATATAAACTCGCTATTTTTGTCTGCCGATATCATCATGGCAATAAACATCATGCCAAAAGTATAGCCAAAAATGCATATTCCAACGGCGTAATTTTCAATTTTAAAATTATCGGGAACAAATTGCATATTTTTAAATATCGTTTGAAGCAAAACGAGCATTACAAGCGGAAATCCCAAACAAAAAATCAAAGAAAGTGGATCACGTATTATTTCTTTTAAATTTCTTTTTGTTAACGTTAATAACTTATTCATCTTCTCCACCTGCAAGCGTTAAAAACGCGCCTTCAAAATCCTTTTCTCCAGATTGCTTTATTATTTCATCCGCGCTACCTAAAGCAACTAATTTACCTTTGTTCATAATTGCAATTCTATCTGCTAAGTTTTCAGCTTCTTCTAGATAGTGAGTGGTTAAAAGAACCGTTCTCTCGCCTTTACATTCCTTTATCAAATCCCATAAAACTTTTCTTGCTTTTACGTCTAACCCCAAAGTTGGCTCATCTAATATTAACACCTTCGGATTCGTTATCATTGCCATTGCAATACTTAATCTACGCTTTTGTCCACCGCTTAACGTCTTTGCCCTACTCTTACGCTTATTTTCTAAAGAAAAACGCTTTATAGCACGATTAACGGCATTCTGAGATTCGTTTATCCCATATAAACTTGCAATAAAATCAAGATTTTCTTCTACTGTTAAATTCGGTGCTATCGCTGTTTCTTGTGGTGATAAATTTACTATTTGTTTAATTTTGTTTTCATCAACGTCTAAATCTAATCCGTCAACGAAAATCCTGCCCGCATCTTTTTGCGTAAGCCCACAAATAACTTTTATCGTAGTACTTTTACCTGCACCGTTTAATCCAAGCAAAGCAAATATTTCACCTTTTTTTATGTGAATACTTAAGTTATTTACTGCGGTAAATTCGCCGTAATTTTTAATCAAATTATCTATTTTAATCATAAATAAATATTCCT
>JAZOCA010000043.1:0-6822 GCA_045596285.1 Christensenellaceae bacterium
GCGGGCGGCTGTTGCGTCGCTATAAACAGACAAACTAATGTTGCGCCCGCCGCCGTAGGCGGCGCAATGTGTGCCGCCGTTCTCGCTATCGCTCGTTTCGCTCTGCGCCGCAACACTATGCGGGCAGTTTCGCCCCTTAGCAGGCTACACCCCCGCACCCGTTGCGGCTCAATCGCTCAACCCCCTAACGGGGGACGGCGGCACGAAATACCGACGCTTTTTTCTTTCTTATTTTTCTTTCTTTCTTATTTTCTCTCTTAATTTATAAAATTTTTTATTTCTGGTTTGTTTGTTGTTTTATATGTTTGTAAGTTGTTTGTTTGTAAGTTGTTTTAGACGCGGAAAACGGCGTAATTATACGGTTTTTTTGTTAACCTATGTCGCTACATATAACTCCTTTTTGTAGCATTAGCGTTAATTTTCGACAATACAAACATTTCGCCCTGATTTTTGCACAAACCTTGTTACAAGCTCCGTGCAAGAAACCTACACAAATCAAGCAAGTTTTATACACAAAACAAACATTTATTTATAAAAATTGTTTATTTTATGCACGGATTTTCAAAAAATGCTATTTTTTTCTAAAAAAACTATGCAAAGAATAAACAAAATCTTGTAAAAAATGCCGAATCATTGTATAATAATAACAACTAAAAAGAAAAGGAGTGTACAAAAATGGCAGTACAATTTGTCTCAGAACCAGTGAACACAATGACAGCAAAAGTTATGGGCGACGCAAACGGAAACTACGTGGAAACAGGCACAAGCTACGAAAAGAAACTCAGTTTCAAACTTGAAAACGTAAAATCGGGAATCACGGCAACGCAAGCGGAAACGGTATTTAACAGTTTTATCGGGCTTGTAGGAGCGCAATTTATTGACTTGTCTATCGTGGACAGCGGAGCAAAAAGAACCGAAGAAGAAGAATAATAGAAGGGAGCGCTAAAAAATGGCAGTAACAACAACGACAACCACAGAGTTTACCTTGAGTTTCGCAGACGGTGAAACAAAGAAAATAACCGGGGGTCCTTACGACGACGCGTCGGAGTATCTCGACAGCCTCTATAACGGCGGGGCAAGTAGCCCGATAAAAACATTTAACGACAACATAAACACTATCAAAACGCTGTACTTGTCGAAAAATGGCGCGGAGCTTGTAGGAGTAACGGACGCAAAAATCATATCGGAACAGCGCGAAGTTATTTATAATTCCGTCGGTTAAAAGAGAGGGTGAACGACAATGGCAAGCAACACAATGACAGTAAACACGGTAACACTTAAAACCAGCAGCACAGACACTAACAGCAACGAAAAAGCGACGAACATCTTATATGCAAACAAAAACTACACAAATAGCAACGTGCAGACGGCTTATCATAATTTTGTAAACAACGTGTTTGCGCTTACGACAAATGCGTTAATCGGATTTCAGGTAATCGCAACTTGTGACCTTATGCACGAGGACGACTAAATAGCAACTGCAACTAGAGAAAGAAAAGGAGTGTACAAAAATGGCAGCAACACAAAAAACCGAAAGCACTTTGGTGGTTGAATACAAATTTGCCGACGGCGACACGCGAACTGCTACATATCCTAATCCCGCAAGCAGCGTAGGAAATGCGGAAATTGTAGCACACGCAACAGCCGCCTCGGCGACGATTGACGGTGGGGACGGTACAAGCGTCGGCACTGTAATAATTGGCGACAAGACAGGCGCGAATTGCACAGGCGTGAAAAGTGCCACGAAAATATTAAAAACAACAACAACGCTTGACATACCTTGACGAAACAAGCCAATACAATCCTCTAAACACTCGAAAATACATTCTCCCAAGCCCCGTTGTGGGGCTTTTTTTGAACATTTTTGAACAGAAAGGACGCAAAAAAATGGAATCGACAATATTGCAATTCGCCGAAAGTTTTGGCTTCCCGGCTATCCTATGTTTGTACCTCATAACCCGCACAACAAAAGCGATTGACAACAACACAAAAGCGCTTGAAAAATTAGCGGATAGAATCGAGCGTATAGAGAACGGAGGTTAGATAAATGTACAAGGTTAAAAATCCATTGAAAATTTACACCTTCGGCAGTTATGTGTTTGTCGGCGCGGGTTCAGTCGCGCAGGTCACACTCTTTGAAACGGTTTATTCCGTTGGAAAATGGGACGTGGACATTACAGTTGATAATCCTTTGTTTCGGGGGAGTACAAATTTAATGACGTATAAAAATATAAAAAATGCGGCGAGAGCGTCGGCGAGACTGAAGAAAGCACTCCGTGACGGAGCGACAGAGGTACATTTGCCGCCATTGGACTGGTAAAGGAGGAGAAAGGGAAATGAACGCAAGAATCATAGCCGAGCCGGAAGAAGGAGCGGAAATAATAAGACAGATGGCAAAATATGACAAAATATTTTTAACACCCGAAGAATTTTGCGAATTGGAATTTGAAATTGATGTGTCGCAAATGTCAATCGTGGAAATAGGGCAACTGGTATCAGACTTGAATGAAATATGCGACAAAGACTGCGTATTTGCAAGCTGTGAGCAAACAATAACATTTGACTTTTACGTAACGAGCGCACTAGTCGAAGATATACGCGACGTGTTAAACGCCTATAAATACACGGGGCTAAAAGTGGCAAAATGGACGAAAAACGGGAAATAACGCACGAGTTAATAAACGCGCTTGCAAAAAAAGCGAGAGAAAAAAGCACACAAGGTTACAAGGCACTTGCAAAATTAACCCAATTAACTCAATTAACTCAATTAACACCACTACAGAGACGAATTTTTTTTGCAAAGAGCGTTCATCGGCTGAGCGACAAAAAAATTTGTGACAGACTAAAAATAAGCGAAAAAAAATTGCTTGATGAAAGCGTCAGACTGGAGAAGAAACTAATACCCAGAAAAATAAAAAAGAGGTAGGTTTTTGCCTAACCTCTTTTTTGTACTCCGCGAGCGGGCGGATCGGGACCGCTACACTGCGTTCCGCTCCCCAAGCCGCCCGCCGCGCCGAGCAAAAGCCGACTAACCCATTTTGCAAACACGGCATAGCGACGATATACGGCGGACAATGCGCCCGCCAATATATTTATCACCATCTTTAGGTGTAAGTCGTTGTTGTAGGTCATCGAGTGAAAAGTTGCTTGTGACAACTGTTTGCAAATTGGCATTATAACGGGCGTTAAAAATCCGAAACAAAGTTTCGCAAGCCCATTCTGATGGACGTTCAGCCCCGATATCATCAACAATCAAATAACCGACGGTGCAAAGCAAATTCATTTTTTTAACCCGAACAGAATTATTATTAAAGTCGCGCAATTCCTCCAATAAATCAGGCACAGTACAAAAAAGCGAATGTTTTCCGAGCCTTGCCCGCTCATTAGCAACGATGCAAGCAAGCATTGTTTTACCAACGCCACAATCGCCAAACAGGTACAGTCCACTATTATCAAGTATGCAATCTTTAGCAGCCTTGGCGGCAAGTCTGTTATTGTTATTGAGTCGGAAGTCGGAGCTGTAAACCCGCTTAAAAATTTGTGGCAGTTGTGCATTTTGCAAATATACACCTAATCTTTCCTCTGCCTGTAATTCCTCACTGCGGGCGGCAAAAGCAAGTTGCTTGTTGCAAGGAGTGTTATTAACGACAAGGCGAGAATTTACAACGTCGAGAGAGTACGCCCCAGATTTACATTTTGAGCCGTCGCAATCGGCACAGTTATAGTGCTGATACGCGGCTTGACGAAGAGCCAAATAATCACGATTGGTAAAGTCCGTGCAATCAGGCAACCCGAGAATGGGTAACAGAAGACGAGCGAAACGCGTAAGGGCTTCGGAAAGAGGGGAATCGAGCCTAGAATAAAAATCAAGTGGCAATGGTTTGTTATAAATCACGTCAAAATCAATTTTATTCATTTTTTACCTCACTCACCAAGACATATAAGCAGGAGATTCAGCAGCGGAAGAATCAACGGATTCGGCGACAGAAGAACCAACGGATTCGGCGACAGCAGAACCAACGGACGAATTAAGTACAATGTCGAAAAACCCGTCAGCAACAGTAATAACGCCATAATTGGCAAGCACATCAATCGCTTTTATGGCAGTCCGCTTGTCAATTGCAGACATTATCGCAAGTCTGTTGTCTGCAATCTTGACAGGTTTCCAATAATTTCGGTTGAGCCTGTCCACAATATGCAGCAATACAAGTTGCTGCGGAGCAGTAAGACCGAGATTGTCAATAACCGCAAACGCCCAATTATAAGCAACAACGCTGTTTTTGTCAGATATCTTCAAGCCGTGTCACTCCCTCAGATGTAATGAAATAACTTTTCCCGTCGCGAACGATAAGCCCGCCAGCGGCAAGACGTTTAACCCAGTCAGACACAGTATCACGACAAATAATACAATCTTTTGCGATGTCTGCTACAAGCAGCGTTTGACCATTGTGGGCATAGATATAACGCAAAATCCTGATAGCGTTACCATTTATTTTCACAACATCGCCCCCTAACGCAGTGGAGAAATAGCAAGCGTCGAACGGTTTGCACGACGTTCAACAATATGGGCATACCGAGCAGCAACGGACGGGCTTTTCTGGCGAAGTGTTTCTTGCACAAGCCGCAAATCCTTAGTCTGCAAATACAAATTAGTGCCACAACTGTGCCGCAAAGAGTGACACGCCGAGCCTTTACGCTTAAGTCCCGCACCAGTCAGCAAATTGTTAATAATCCAACGCAAACCAGACCGAGTAAGGCGGTTATTAACATTGTTGCGGCAAGTGACAAACGCAGGAATCCCGAAGTCGTCAGAAACACACGGACGCGACGCAAAATAATTCTCCAAAGTCTCAAGTGTATCACTACACGGATATACATATCCGTCGTGACCCTTGCCGCGCACATACACAACGCCAGAACCAAAATCAATGTCATCTTCGTTGAGGCGGCAGACTTCAACCCCCCTCAAGCCCTCAACCCCCATTAACATAATAAGTGCCAAGTTGCGCAGTTCGTTGCACTCGTCAAGGCTATTTGATTTGATATAACTGACCAGTTGTTTAAGTTCCGATAACGTGTAAAAGTTAAATTCGGAATCATCGTGAACTGACACGCGGGCTTTTATCGAATCAAATGGATTGGCGAGTGCAACACCGCGACGCACGGCGACGGAATAAAACGCCTTAATGGCGGCAAGTTTAATCGCGACAGTGTTACAAGACAATCGGTTGTTATACAGACCACGCACATAATCAAGCGCGGATTCTTCGCCTAAGCCAAAAATATCAAGTTTGTTGACATCACACCAAGCCGCAAACGCTGTAATATGTTCGCGGTATGCTTTTATCGTGTCGTCGCTAGGGTTGCCTTTTGCAATATAGAGTGGCAACAACTCTATAATATCGTTGACTTTTTTCATTTTTTTCAGCTCCAATACTCAAGCATAATATCTATTATGTGCAGTGCTTTTGATTGTATTTTAGCGGATTTTTCCGCATTTTGCAAGTGTTTTAACAAATTATTATTTTCACAAAGTACGGTAATTTAATGTTACATTGATAACAGCAAAACGCCGTGCCGCTGACGCGACACAGCTACCCAACGTAAAAAAGTACGGTGAGTAACGTGAAACCGATGTTATCTAACACGCCGCACAGGTCTTATCAGTATACGCCCTTGCGACAAGGGGCAAGCCCGCCTAACGGCGGCTAGTCGCGGCAATAGTCGCGGCGGAACTCACCGCGAACAGTGGGCGGCTCGTCCTCCGCTCCTGCCGCGTCTGCCCTTGCGCTACGGGCAGCCCTGCGCCGTGCGCCTTGCGGCGTGTGTTTGTTGTCTTGTCTTGTTTGGGGGTGTTTGTCGTGTTGTTGGCTTCTTTTGGCGTTCCGTCGGCGTCGGCAGTGGTTGTTGTCTCTTTCGCTTTTGCTTGGGGGCGGCGTTGCGGCTCGGTGTCTTTCGGTTGCGCGTCGCGTTCGGCGGCGGCGTCGTTGTTGCTGTCGTGGCGGGCGGCGCGTCGTTGGTTTTTCCGCTTTCGTCCGTCTTTTTCTCGTTCGCCCCGCCGCCCGTGGGTTTTTGCCCTGCCTCGTTTTGGTTTGCGTTGGTTGGCTTGCCGTCCGTGGGTTGTGTTGCGGGTTCGCGTTGTCGGCGGGCGTTTTTGGGGGCGGCGTTTTTCTCGCGGTTGTCGTTGGTAGTGTGGGGCGTTCTTCTTCTTTTTTTTTGCGGCGTAAGTGGAGAGCTGCGCGACAGCTGCGCGACTGATGAAACGACTAGAACGGAGGAATAATCAAACTGATGAAAAAGTACGGTGAGTAACGCTACATTGATAGCAACAAAACGCCGTGCCGCTGACGCGACACAGCTACCCAACGCAAAAAAAGTACGGTGAGTAACGCTACACGCCGCCGCGCTCCACCCGCACCACCCGCCGCGCGGCTAGGTTGCGTAATTGTATACCGCGCCGCGCCACGCAAAAGAAAAAAAAAGAAAGCGGGCGCGGCTTAGTTGTTGGCTAGTGCCGTGCTGTTCAATAATGCCAAATAGGCGCGGTGAACCGTTCGCAAAGCCGCCTATTTTGCATTATTGTCGGCAAGCCGAACACAGCACTATTTAACGACTCTTTTACCGCTCCGCAGATCGCCGCTCTCGCCGCGCACGAAAAAGGCAAGTCAAGACAGCGGCGCGGCGGGCGGCTGTTGCGTCGCTATAAACAGACAAACTAATGTTGCGCCCGCCGCCGTAGGCGGCGCAATGTGTGCCGCCGTTCTCGCTATCGCTCGTTTCGCTCTGCGCCGCAACACTATGCGGGCAGTTTCGCCCCTTAGC
>JAZOCA010000044.1:0-15757 GCA_045596285.1 Christensenellaceae bacterium
CATAGCCGTGCATATCTTTTCCTGCGGTTTGATGATATACAATGCTCCGCGTTGATGATATCCAGCCACTTCGTGTCTGATGATATACACTTTCTGCGAAAGTGATTAAAGTTACAAGCCTTTTTTGTTTTTAGCCGTAAAATACAAATCGTTCACTTTATACCTCTTTCGTTCAATTTGTGGGTATTGTTCAATTTATAGACAATCAAAATCATACACAAAAACTGTTGAATTAAAATAAAAAGTATGCTATACTAAACTAAGAAATTAACGAAAGGAAGTTCACTATGACACAAGCCCAGAAAATGAACGCAGCTCTTGAGCGCGAAGTTATTGCCAAGCTCAAAGTAGATGGATTTGAAGGCAAATTCCCTCATTACAGGAGAGTTTTCCCCGATAGAATTGAACTCATATCCTTCCCGAAGGATAAGTACGGCAACGCTTTTCACGTGGAAGCATCGGTTGCGTATCCAAACAGAGAGAAATGGGAGCAAAATATTGACTATCATTTCTTTACAGGTGAGCTTGACGAGCTAACAGCCGATGATTGCGGAAAGAGGTATGAGCTGAAAAGCCGTTTCGGTAGGATTTTCTATTACACAGACGTATATATCACTCAGATTTTCGGCGGCATCATATATGAGGGTGTCAGCGAAAAGAAGATGGAAACCTATAAACCCAAGCGTTTTGATATTCACATTCAGAAATACGATGAAGGTATATATCAACGTATCTGTGATGAGATCAACCGCAAAATGACAAAGATTTATAAATGGTGGGAGAAAATGAGTAAATGAAAAATACGATAATAAACTTGCCGATAGCGATTGTGCTATATGTGTTGTTTGCTGTATATGGCTACTTTAATCTTCCGGCGCCGTATGGCATACATAGCTTTTGGATATCGGCGGTTGTTGTAGCTGTTTTGGGTTTTGTTTTTTGGTTAGTGAAACGATTATCGAAAAAGTAAGTAAGGTCTGAGTAATATATGGAAAAAGTAATTGCAAAGAAAAAGCATAGCTCAGGTGTTATGTTTATACTCTTGACTCTGCTCGGTGTGGGATTGCTCATACTCGGCATAGCCTTTGACATAAAAATCCTATTGTTTATGGGTGTGCTTTTCGCCGTCGGTTGCGTTGGATTTGTCGTTTGGTATTTCACCGTTCCGTCTGTGATTATAGCACTTGACGAAAATAGAAACCTTATATTGCCGAGGGGCGTTGTAATTTCCTTGCGTGATATAACCGAGGTGTCCTCGTTTGAAGCGTGGAATCATCGTGTTGACTATACTTGGGGTACAATCACGATTGAAACCAAAACGAGAAAATACAAATACGGATTTGTAGCCGATTGTGCAGAGGTTGAAAGAAAAATCAACGACCTGCGCTATGGCAAGAAAATATAATCTCCTGTTGGGTGATGAAAGGACTAATATAAAAATAGGTGCAACCGCTTACAAAAAAATGCACCCATAACTCTAAATTTTGCACCCATTGTAAAATGGTATCAAAATTTTGGATTACTCACATAAAGAAATCATAATATTGATACGAAAAATATCGGTATTATGGCTTTTTTATTTCCCAAATAGGGGTGTTTTGCCCTTTTTTATAAGTTTTATAGTAAAAATTGAAGCTTGCCGGGATGGTTTTCGTCCTTGCAAGCCTTTTTTGTTTATAGCCGTAAAATATAAATCGTTCATTTTGTGAGGTATCTTTAATTATTAATTTTTTAAGGCAAAATCTTTGATTCGAGTTTGATTATGTGATATAATGAATTTACTAATAAATAAGAATTTATGGTAGGGATATTATTATGAAAAAATATATTGTAATAATATTAGTATTATTGTTGTTAGCATTAGCATCATGTGCTAACGAAAATGTCGTTTTGAATGATCTTAAAACATATGAAATAACATCCGATATTCACTTTTTAGATGTTCAAATTAATGCAGCCGATTTTAAAATTAAACACGGAGATGCATTTTGGGTAGAAAGCAATTTGAAATACTTGTCTGTGTCTGAAAAAGACGGCGTTTTGATAATTACCGATGAAGCCAAAAGCAGTAGCAACTATTCAAATGCGGTTTTAACACTTTATGTACCCAATGGTATAGTATTTGATGATGTAGACATTACGACCGGGGCGGCAAAATTGACGGCGGATGCCTTGTTCACAGGCTCGCTGAAATTGAATCTCGGAGCAGGTGATGTGCGATTTGAAAGTCTTCATGTTTCTTCAACTGCTGATATTAAAGGTGGTACGGGGCAAATTACTGTTGTAAGCGGTATGATTAATGATCTGTCACTTGAAATGGGAATGGGAGAATTGAATTTAACTGCTGCCGTGCTCGGAGAGAGTAACTTGAAGTTTGGTGTTGGAGAATCTAATTTAACGCTGATTGGTAGTAAAGACGACTACAAAGTAGATGTTGAAAAAGGTCTTGGAATCATTTCCGTTGATGGAAAGAATGTATCTGATTTTGGCAGTAGCGGGAATGGACAAAATCATATTCATATTGAAGGTGGCGTTGGAACTGTACATATTGTATTTCAAGAAGACTAATAAATTCTGGTTTATCTAATTAAAAATGGGGCATAACTTTTTACCATAATGTACCCATAAAATTATTTTTTTATTGATTCTAAAAGAGTATTAAAATAATAAATTATTCACAATAAACATCCACCCGATATTCGGTTAGATGTTTTGTAAGCACTTTTAACTCGCATAAGATTTTAATTCTTTCTTTAATTAATCATAAAAGTTAGGAAAAAACATTATTAAAAGATAGTTTTTTGTTAATTTGGTATACATAAATTTGTGAAAAACTTCCTTTGATTCTTTTTGTTTATTTTAGTATAATAAAAAGAAAAAGGAGTAAACGAGCAGTTTGTATAATATAGGTGAGTACGTAGTTTATAGGCGATTAAACGTATGCAAGATAGAAAGTATAGAGCGTAACGTTTTTGAAACTAACGGCAAGGAGTATTATAAGTTAGTTCCATTAGCAAAGCAAGATACGGGAGCTACTGTGATTTACCTTCCAGTTGAATTTGAGCAAGGTTTAAGGCATATACTAACGAAAGAGCAAATAAAAGATTATTTAGCCCATATGGCCGAAATTAAGCCTTATTTTGCAAACCAAAAGAAACCTACCCAGTTGGTTGCTTGTTATGAAGAAATAATTGAATCGGGCGACGTTGGTAAATATTTGGCATTATTCAAAGGTGTGTTGGAAAAGGAAAGAACGGGAAAGAAAAAAGTTAGTGAAATTGAACTTAGATATAAAGCAAAGGTAGAAAATCTTATTGTAACAGAGTTTGCATTTGTTTTAAATGAAGAAATAGGAAAAATGAAAGAAATAATTATATCTAAATTACAAAATTAAAAAAGTTTCAACTATGTGTTGAAACTTTTTTTTATTCTTATACGTTTAATAGACTTAATATTTGCTCTTTGGATATTACTCCAACAGATTTGTTTTTTAGTTCACCATTTTTAAAAACTAATAAAGTGGGAATTGCCGATATTGAATATTCTCTTGCGATTTCTGGTGCTTCGTCTACGTTAACTTTTGCAACGATATAATTACCATCTTCGTTAGCAATTTCGTCTACTACTGGTGAGAGCATGCGACAAGGCCCACACCAAACAGCCCAAAAGTCAACTAAAACTGGTTTATCTGAAGATATTACTTGTTTAAAATTATCAACGTTAAGTTCAATGATTGTCATATTATTTCTCCTATTCGTAGTATCGTTAAAAGAAAAAAATTTATACAAAAAAATCTTCCGCCTATGTTGCAAGCGGAAGAAAAGCCTTGTATTTTGAAATTAAGCCTTTAAAGCGTTAATTCTAACTGCAAAACCTGATTTCTTGTTAGCAGCAGTATTTTTATGAATAAGACCCTTAGCAGCAGCCTTATCTAAAACGCTACATACTTCACGGAAAGATGCTTCACATGCAGCAACGTCACCAGCTTCAATAAGAGCATTTAATTTCTTTAAAGCGGTTTTTACTTCTGACTTTGCACTTTTGTTAATCTCGTTTTTCTTTTTGTTTACGTTAACGCGCTTAATAGCGGATTTAATATTGGGCACTTTATTTTTTCTCCTTAAATTACATAATCATCTGCATAGTATTTTAGCATATTCTTTAAGTTAATGCAAGGAAAAAAACGCTTTTTTCTTAAAACTTTATATTTTTTTATTATAATTTTATTAATAAACTTCTATTAAAAGTTTTTTATGCATTAAAATAAGTGGAGGAATATAAAATTGAAAACTAAAATTGCATTATGCGATAGTGGAGTCGGCGGAATAGCGGTATTGATGAAGCTAACAAAAAAGTATCCTGGGAATCACTATTTATATATTAGCGATAGCAGTAATTTTCCCTATGGAAATAAAGCCCTACATACGGTAGAAAGATTGTGTTATAACAATGTATTAATAGCAAAAAAATGGGGGTGTGATATATTGATTGTCGCTTGCAATACAATGTCTGTTTGCGGACGTAAAATCTTTGAAAAGTATTGCGATTTTCCTGTTTTTTACGTTCAACCAAATTATGAAAAAATAGTAAACGAAGAAGGAAAAAATTCAATTTTATTTTGCACGGAATTAACCGCAAAAATTACTCTAAAAAAGATTATACCAAACAAGTTTTTTTGCACTGTGTATCCTATGAAAAATTTAGCTTTACAGATTGAAAAAAACATTTTTGATCTTGAAAAAGAGAAGTATGTTTTTTTCAGTGAAACTTACCGTAATAAAGTAGAAAAAGTATACTTAGGATGTACTCATTACATTCATTTGAGTAGTCATTTTGCAAGAAATTTTCCAAATGCAACAATAGATGACGGAACAGAAGTTCTAATTGAGATGCTAAAAGAATACTTAAACACAAACGAATCGAGTGCTCTAACAAAATTAACCTTTAAGGGTAGTGGGCAAAGGAGAATGAAAAAAGTTTTTTTTTATTTGCAAAATGGTCAGAAAAAATAGCAAGTTAATTTTTTAAATAAAAAAATATAAAATTGGTCAAATTTGTTCAAAAATGGTTGCATTTGGGCAAAAGATGTGTTACAATATAGGTAACAAAGAGTTGAGGTACTGTTTTCATATGTTTTTTGGCGAATTTAACCATCAAATAGATGATAACAACAGAATAAGAATTCCTACCCAAGTAAAAAATGAACTTGGTAGTACTTTTTATATGGCAAAAGGCCTCGACGGAGTTATTAACGTTCTGCCTGCAAGTTTCGTTGCTGCACAGATTGACAAACTACAAAGTTGCATCAGCGAGTTTGACGAGGACGAACAGGAAGCTCTTTTAGAATACACTTCTTCAGTTTTTGAAGTAGCCGAAGATAAACATGGCAGAGTAAGAATTCCAGATATCTTAGTTGAATTTGCCGGTTTAGAAAAGGATATAGTAACAGTTGGTATAGGCAATAAATTATCTATTATGAGTAAGGAAGTAAGAGAAAGTAAACGTAATAAGAGAACTCACTCTGAAAATATGGGTATTCTTAATAAAAAAATTAAAGGTTAATTATGAAGTTTTCTCACGTTCCTGTAATGCTTGAAGAGTGCATACAAGCCTTGAATTTAAAAAGTAACGGTCTTTATTTCGACGGAACTTTAGGAGGTTCTGGTCATTCTTACGAGATACTCAAAAGATCAGGTGGTGGACGTTTGATTGCTACAGATCTCGATCTTACTGCTTTAGAAGTAGCGAAAGAGAGATTAAAAGAATTTGATGGCAAAACCACTTTGGTTCATGATAATTTTAAAAATTTCAAAAGTATAACAGATTCATTAGGAATAACTGAAATCGACGGCGCTTTGCTAGATTTGGGTGTTTCAAGTTATCAGTTGGATGAACGCAGTAGGGGATTTTCCTATATGTCTAAAGACGTTCGACTTGATATGAGAATGAATTCTGAAGCGAAATTATCCGCATACGAAGTTGTAAACGAATATAGCGAGAAAAAATTAAAAGATATCTTGTATTTATACGGAGAAGAAAGATTTTCTGCAAATATAGCGCGCAATATCGTTTGCGAAAGGTTGAAAAAGCCTATAGAAACGACTGGAGAATTAGTTTCAATAATAGAAAAGAGTATTCCTGCAAAGTTCAAGAAGGACGGTCATCCCGCAAAACGTACCTTCCAGGCGATAAGAATAGAAGTAAACGGTGAGCTTGCCGGCCTTGACGAAGCCGTTCACGATATTGCGGAAAAATTAAAAAAAGGCGGAAGGCTAGCGGTTATCACCTTTCATTCTCTTGAAGACCGCATTATTAAACATGCTTTTATCGATTTAGCAACGGGTTGTACTTGTGACAGAAGTATTCCAGTATGTGTTTGTGGTAGAAGCAAGAAGGTGGAAATACTCACCAAAAAACCGATAATTGCAAGCGAAGATGAAAGGGCGAATAATCCTAGAAGTTTAAGCGCAAAACTACGCATTATCGAAAAATTATAATCGAAAGATTACTGAGATTTATTATTTATATTTATTTTGTACACTATCGAGGGTTTGTACCCTATTAATAGCGAATAATTTTAAAAGGAGAGGAATATGATTAATTACGACAAGCAGTACAATAAGACGACAAATAATACCCGCTATGCTGATGATTACGTAGATTACGATCCCGCAATGACTGTATCTAGAAATGCATATACTAATGAAGATTATCTTCAAAAAAGTACACAATCAAGAAATTCAACTGCCGATTTTCAAGAAATGATTAATGAAGCGGCAACTGACACAAAAAATCGTAACGATATCGATCTTTATCCTTCTCCTACTACGATGCAGTTTGTTGGCAAAGACAGACAGTACATTTATGAAGATATGAATGATAAAGATGAAACCATAGAAGAAGACGACCAAGCATCATATAAAATCAATACCAAGGGTAAAGTTATGATTGCTGTTTATGCTTTAGTGGTTTTAACTATTTTCACTCTTATCATCATGAATACTAAACTTATTAAGAACATGAATAATAGTATTAGCGAACAAGAAGCGCGCATTGAAATTTTACAACAAGAAAATGAAGCGTTACAAGCTGAATACGAAATTGTTAGTTCTGATGAAGAAGTAGTTCGTCGTGCAGAGCAGATGGGAATGATTAAAGAATAATTAAGGATATCCGTTATAGTGCGGAGGGAATAAAAAATAAATAAAGATTTTTCAATTACGAAATTACGAAAGAGGTTATTTGCAGGTTTACTTGCAGTAACCTTTCTTTTTTTGCTCATTTTAGCAAGAAGCTTTAATGTGACGGTAACAGAGGGTGCAAAACTTCGTGAACGTGCGATAGATCAGTGGACTAGAGAACTTCCTATAAAAGCGAAACGCGGAAATATTCTTGATAGAAACGGAGTAATATTAGCTGGGTCTAATGGAACTTATAGTGTTTACGTAAGACCGCGATGTGTTACCGACGTAGATAGCGTATGTAACGTTTTAGCAAATATCTTGAAAAAAAACAGCGAAGAATTACGAAAAAAGTTGAAAACTGCAAACAGTTCAGAGTTATTAGTTTCTTCAGAAGTAGATAAAGAAACGATAAATATGATTTCAAGTTATTCTTTAGATGGGGTATATTTTTCAATAGATAATAGTAGGACTTATCCTTTTGATGATGCATTGTGCCAAACCTTGGGCTACGTTTCTTCAGACGGTCATGGGCAAAGTGGGTTGGAAGAGTATTATGATAATTTATTAGCTGGAAAAAATGGAGAAATTCTATATGAAAGTGATTTAACTGGTACTGATTTGAATGAAGTTCCGCATTACGTTTCAGCAATTAACGGATATGATTTAAAATTAACGATTGATTATGAAATTCAATTAATATGTGAAAATCAAATGCAAATTGCAATGGATCAATATACGCCTAAAAGCGCAAAAGTTATTGTTTTAGAACCTTCTTCGGGAAAGGTTTTAGCAATGGCTCAAAAGCCTTCTTACGATTTAAATAACTTACCAAGGGATAATATTGAAAAATTGATAGAATGGGGTAGAAACGGGCTTATTTCGGACTCATACGAGCCCGGTTCTACTTTTAAAGTAATTACTTCAAGTGCAAATATTGAAGAATACAATATAGGAAATGTAAACGCATATTCGCCCGATTATGTTTTTCCTTCTTCTAGATATAGAATCGTGCAAGGACGGAAAATAAAATGCTGGAGCACTCATAATAACGGTAAACATGCTAATGAAAAACTTGCAGAGGCGCTTAATAATAGCTGTAACCCCATTTTTGTGGATATCGGTTTATCTCTTGGTAAATCAACTATGTATAAATATATTCAGAAATTTAATTTTGGAAAAACTACGGGAATAGATTTCCAAGGGGAAGCATTAGGAATGTTACTTCCAGAAGGGGCTGTAACCGACGGAGACATTGCAAGAATTGCTTTTGGACAATCTATTGCAGTAACTCCAATACAACTTATTAGCGCAATTTCTGCGTCTATAAATGGTGGTATCTACTATCAACCGTATTTGTTAGAAGAAGTATATGATAAAAATGGGGTGATTAGTAGAAATTATCCTATAGCGCGAAACAGGGTTATAAGCGAGAAAACATCTAAGTTTATTGCAGGATGTTTAGAAAACGTAGTTGCAGTCGGTAGTGGCAAGCAAGCATATATAGAAGGGTATAGAGTAGGCGGAAAAACAGGAACGGCGCAAAAGTATGAAAATGGTGTTATAAGCGCAGGTAAATACGTGATGTCTTTCGTTGGTTTTTTCCCAGCTAATGATCCGCAATATATAGCTTTAGTTATAGTAGACGAACCGATTGGCGGGCAGTACGGTTCAACCGTTGCCGCGCCGATATGTAAAAATATATTTGATGAAATAATAAAGGCAAAAAACATAAAACAAGCGGTGTAAAATGAAACTTAATGAATTATTAAAAAATACTGAATATGATAAAATTAAAATAAATAGAGATTTAGAAATAACTTCTTTATGCATTAAGGCGGAAGAATGTAAAACTGGTAGCGCCTTTTTTTGTATAAAGGGGAATAAATATAACGGTGGAGAATTTGTAAATAAAGCTATAAAATTAGGTGCTGTGCTTATAATTTCAGAAAACAATGTCGATAATTGCACTGTAGCGCAAATAAGGGTAAAAAACGTTCGTGACGCATTATCTACATTTTGTAAGAATTTTTACGGTAATCCTCAAAAAAAATTAAGAAAAATTGCAGTTGTAGGGACTAATGGAAAAACAAGCGTATGCGAAATGATTTCGTATCTTTTTAATAAGTCTGGTATAAAATGTGGGACGATAGGAACGCTTGGGGCGAAATATTCCAATATAGAACAGGAAACGGGATTTACAACTCCTGATACCCCCATATTATATAAAATACTTGCGGATATGGTAACTTGTGGAGTAAAGGTTGTGTGTATGGAACTTTCCGCTCACGCAATTTACTACCGTAAAGCGAATTTTAAATTTGATATTACAGTTCTAACTAATTGCACCCCTGAGCATCTAGATTTTTTCGAAGATTTTGAAAATTATTATGCAACAAAAATAAATGCCTTTACAGCAAAAAATACAAAAATATGCGTTGTTAACGGAGATACTCTTATGGGGCAGGAGATTTCATGTTTGCGCAAAGGTGGAGTAATAGCATATGGGATTGATGATCCAGTAGACGTATTTGCCGTTGACTTTATTCAGGATTCTAACGGATGTGAATTTGTTATGAATTTATTTGATAGTATTTATAACATAAAGAATAAATTTGTAGGAAAATATAACGTTTACAATATGTTAGCCAGCGCGACTGTTTGTGCACTATGCGGTGTAAAAACAGATTTCATTGCGCAAGGGTTAAATGAAATGCCATTAGTGAGCGGTAGAATGCAGCAGGTTTGCGATTCAATTAACGTTTTCGTTGATTATGCGCACACACCAGATGCATTAGAACAGTCTTTATCTACTTTAAGGGAGATTAAAGGAGAGAAACGATTGATATGCGTTTTTGGTTGCGGTGGGAATAGAGATAGATCTAAAAGGGCGTTAATGGGAGAAATTAGTGCAAAATTAGCTGATTTTACTGTAATAACTTCTGATAATCCACGATTTGAAGATGAAAACGACATAATATCTCAAATAGAAAGTGGAACGAGAAAAATCACTTCGGAATATATCACTATACGTGATAGGTCACAGGCAATCGAATATGCCGTACAACGTTCAAATAAAGGCGATTACATTCTTATTGCTGGTAAGGGAAGTGAAAACTATCAGGAGATAATGGGTACAAGAAAACATTTTTCAGATGAGGAAAATGCAAAAAAATGGATACGTAATAAATATGATAGACTATAAAATAGATGTAATCGCATTTTTGTGCTCCATTGGGATAAGTTTGATATTAGGTCAAATAATAATTCCTCTTTTACGAAAACTTAAGGCAGGACAAAACGTATTACATTACGTTGAAAATCATGCAGGAAAAGCAGGAACGACTACTATGGGCGGATTTATTTTCGCCCTTTCTAGCGTGATTACTTTTTTTATTTTTTCAAGTGGGGAAAGAAATTTTTCAATAATTTCAATAATTGTATCTATTTCTTTTCTGTGCGTGGGGTTCTTAGATGATTTTATTAAAATTAAATCAAAGAGAAACGAAGGATTGACGGTACGTCAAAAATTACTTTTTCAAATTGCAATTTCTCTTCTTACATCAATATTTGTTTTTAAGAATGAATATACACTTTTTTTTGTTCCATTTTTAAACGAATATATCGATTTGGGCATATGGAGCGGAGTAATTGTTTTCTTTGTATTTTTAGCGACAACTAACTGTGTTAATTTAACGGATGGATTAGACGGACTTGCCGGTGGGGTAAGTTACGTTTATTTTATATTGCTTTATTTGCTAATTCACTTGCAAGTATATACCTTTGTAAATAATTACGTAAATATTACTGAAGTTTTAAATTTAGCCACTTTATCTATTACGCAGGCTGGAGCATTGATAGGTTTCTTATTTTATAATACTTTTTCAGCAAAAGTATTTATGGGAGATACGGGTTCACTTTATTTAGGTGGAATGATAGCCGTTATATCAATTTTTAGTTCAAATACTTTATTTATACCTTTTTTAGGCATAATGTTCGTACTTTCTGGCATATCAGTAATTATACAAGTTTTAGTATACAAAAAGACAAAAAAAAGAATATTTCTTATGGCTCCGCTTCATCATCACTTTGAATATAAAGGGCATAGTGAAAGCAAAATAGTTTTTGTCTATAAAATGATTACTTTAATTATAGGACTTGCTTGTATAATAGGTATAGCGTGAGAGGTGTAAATGTATTTAAAAAGAGATAAATTTTTAATCGTTGGTATTTCAAAAAGTGGTTATTCTTCTTGTAAGTTATTATTAAGTAAAGGTGCAGAGTGCTACATATATGATAAAGAACAATCTGTAAAAGTCAAAAAATATATAGATGAACTTGCAAATTGCGGAGCAAAACTCGTAAATGGCGAAAATATCGAAGACGTGATATCGCTATGTGATACGATAGTTTTAAGTCCAGGGATTCCGATTGATAATTCAATACCGGTTAGTGCAAGAAGACAAAAAAAGAATATAATAGGCGAATTAGAATTAGGCGGATATTTTACAAGTGGGCCTTTGATTGCAATAACTGGAACAAATGGAAAAACTACAACTTCTTATTTAACTGAATATATATTACAATCAAGTGGCTTAAAGTGTTATACAGCAGGAAATATCGGAATCCCTCTTTGTGATGTTTGTTGTAAAAAAACAGAAGAAGAAATAGGGATTATTGAAGTCTCTAGTTTCCAACTTGAAACGGTAGCAAGGTTTACCCCGCACGTAGCGTGCATATTAAACATTACGCCCGATCATTTATCCAGACATTACAATATGGATAATTACGTTTATTTAAAGTCTCGAATTTTAAGGAATTTGCGCGAAAGTGAATATGCAGTCTTGAATGCAGACGACGCTAGAATTGTTGAATTTTCAATGAATACAAGGGCAAAAATAGTGTTTTTTTCTATGACAAAAGAAGTGGATGGGGCATATGTGAAAGATGGAAAAGTGTACTGGAAAGGAGAATATCTTTTTGATGTGGATTTAATTTCTTTAAAGGGCGGGCATAATATCCAAAACGTCCTAGCTTCTGTGTGCATATGTAAGATATTTGGAGTCGAAAAAAGTATAATACGCGATAGGATTAGCGATTTTAAAGGTGTAAAGCATAGATTGCAAGAGGTTGCTGAAATTAATGGCGTCAAGTACATAAACGATTCAAAATCGACAAACCCGGATTCAACCAAAGCTGCAGTAAGAAGTTTTACAGGTGAAACAATTCTGTTGATTGGTGGAAAATACAAACAAGAAGGATATAAAGAACTTTTTATAGAAATCAAAGATAAAGTAAAAGAAATTATATTATATGGGGAAAATAGAAAACAGTTGTATGATTATGCTTTAGAAGAAGGAATCAACAAAGTTAGTGTTATTGAAAATTTTGTTAATGCGGTTAGATTTGCGTCAATTATAGCTCAAGGTGGGGATACGGTACTCCTTTCGCCCGCTTGTTCGAGTTTTGACGAGTTTTCTTGCTTTGAAGAACGTGGAGAAAGATTTATAGAGATTGTTAAGCAAATGGGGACCTTGGATACTTGAAAAAACTTCGCTTTGATCCGATTTTATTAATAGGCGTTTTATTTTTGTGTTTTATAGGTTGCATTTTTGTTTATTCTGCTTCAAAATACGTAGCACAAAGAGATTATAATGATCAATATTATTTTCTAAAAAAACAGTTAATAGGATATTTTTTAGGTTGGATAGGATTTTTTATCGCATCTTTTTTTGATTATAGAAAATTGAGAAAATATTCTAAGTTAATCTTTTTTATTTCTTTGATAATGCTAGCTTTAGTATTAACGCCTTTAGGAAAAGAATCATATGGAGCAAAAAGGTGGATAGGAATAGGTAGTTTTACCATTCAACCTTCAGAAATAGCAAAGCTTGCTTTTGTTATTTTTAGTGCAAGTTATTTATCAAACGACATTTCTAAAGTAAAAACATTTTTAGGAATAACTCCAGTATTAATAGCTGGTGGAATAACTTGCTTGCTAATTATAGCAGAGCCAAATATGTCTATAACTGTATGTGTTGGCGTATTAATGTTCGCAATTTTATTTTTTGCAGGAATGAAAATAAAACATCTATTATTTATTTTTATTCCCGTATTTGCACTTTTGCCTTTATTAATTATCACTGAGCCGTATAGATTAAAGAGATTAATGGCTTTTTTAGATCCTTGGGCAGCTCCTAAAGGAGAAGGCTATCAGTTAATTCAATCTCTTTACGCTTTAGGGTCAGGTGGTTTATTTGGCGTTGGTTTGTTTAAATCTAAACAAAACCAAAGATTCTTACCTTTTGCTGAAAGTGATTTTATATTGTCGGTAATAGGGGAAGAAAGCGGTTTTTTTGGTATTTGTATTTTGTTTGCAATTTGTGGCCTTATATTGTGGAGGATTATTGCAACAGCAAAAGCGTCATCCGATTTTTTTGGTTATTTGCTTTCTATAGGGATTGCGTGCATATTTATAATTCAAGTAGCAGTAAATGCATTAGTTGTAACGGGGAGTATTCCACCAACAGGTTTACCTTTTCCATTAGTTAGTAGTGGTAATACTCAAATAATAATTTTTCTTACTTCGTTTGGAATAATCAATAATGTGCATAGAAATAATTTTTCTAACAAAGTAACGAAAAATATGCCTTTATCATAAATTGTATGGTAAAGGCGTTTTTTATATGAAAAAACTTACGGTAATAGGCGGAAATCAACTTTTTGGCGAAATAGATATAGCTCCAGCAAAAAATGCTTGCTTACCGCTTATAGCATCTTCAATTTTATATCCCGAAGAAATAATATTGTTGAACGCACCTAAAATAACAGACGTTGAGACAATGGCTTGCATAATAGAAAATTTAGGTGGTGAATATCAATTTCAATTAAACGGTCTGCGATTAAATTCTTCAAAAGTCAATAAATTTGAAGCAGATAGTAATTTGTGTTCAAAAGCGCGGGCGTCATTTTTTATAGTCGGTGCTTTGCTTTCTAGATTCAAAAAGGCGATAGTTCCTTTACCTGGTGGATGCAAAATAGGAAAGAGACCTGTAGATATACATATTAACGTCTTAAAACAATTAAACGCTATAGTAGAAGTAGGCGCAGACGCAATATCGTTTAATGGTGAAAAAATGAGAAGTGGAAAGGTTATTTTTCCCTTCCCAAGCGTTGGTGCTACAGTAAACGCAATTTGTAGTGCAGTATTTTTGAAAGGGGAAAGTATACTAATCAACGTTGCAAAAGAACCTGAAATTTGCGATTTATGTACTTTTTTAAACCAATGTGGATGTAAAATCAGGGGATATGGAAGTAAGGTTATAGTAATTGAAGGTGTTGATTCGTTAAAAAAAGAAAAAATATATTATAAACCTATTAAAGACCGTATTGAAGCAGGTACGTATATGTGTGCGTGTGCTTTATGTGGTGGAGAAATTACTTTTAAATATGACAGTAATGCATATTTGCTCGCTGTTGAAGAAAAATTAAAAGAATTTGGTGTAAATATTTACTTTGACTCAGGAAAAATAACGATAAATAGTAATGCAAGATTGAAATCCGTAAATCTTACTGCAGATGTTTACCCTTTTTTCCCAACAGATTTACAATCTCCTTTTGCAACAGTTTGCGCAGGGGCTTTAGGAACTAGTTTAATACGGGATAAAGTATTTTTGCAAAGATTTGGATACCTAAAAGAACTTAAAAAGTTTGGTGCATGTGTAAATATAAAAAAAGATTATGCAATTATTCACGGCAAGAAAAGGTTGCATTGCGCAACTGTTGAAGTAGAAGATTTGCGCGGTGGAGCAGGGCTACTAATTGCTGGGTTGAAGGCAGAGGGAAAAAGCGAACTTCTAAATAGTGATATTTTAGATAGAGGATATGAAAACTTGGTTTACAAAATGAATTCAATTGGCGCTAAAATATATTAGCGCCTTTATTTATTTTATCAATTATGTTAGACACAAAAATATTTAAAACAGTTGACAATTAATTATATATATAATATAATTATTATGTTATAAAACTATCTTGGGTTATTTTAACTAAAATTCGTTATCGGCAGTTGCGGAGGATTAATAAGTGAAACACAAAAGATTGGTAATCATAACGACTTGTCTTGTATTCGTTATGGTTTGCGTTTTATGTTTAAAGGAACTTTTTTCCGTAAAGGATATTACGGTAGTATATTCAGTTACCTCTAACGAAGTTACCGAAGAAGTATTAAGCTTACTTGAAAAATATAAAGGCGAAAGTATTTTCTCTATTGATGACGAGAAAATAACTGAAGAAATTACAGCCAACAGAGTTGAGAAGTTATGTGGTAATTCCTCATTATGGTTTTTATACATTTACTCATTTGGGTGAGCATAAAGGAAAAATTAGGATTTATACAAGATAGAAGGTAGTATATGGTACTTGAAAAAATTAATAATCCGAGTGATTTAAAAAAAATTACAGTAGACGAAATGAAAATTCTATCCTCTGAAATGAGGGATTTAATTATAAAAAAAGTTAATACAATTGGTGGACATATGGGGCCAAATTTAGGTATTGTCGAAGCTACAATTGCA
>JAZOCA010000045.1:0-14632 GCA_045596285.1 Christensenellaceae bacterium
AAAGTCCAATTATAAGCCGTTTCCCATTTTTAACTTCCCTGAAACGATAGAAGAATTTAAGTTGAAATTTGGTTATTTTAGAGATTTGTTTTTTAATAAAGAAAATTTTATTGCTTATTTAAATATTCTCGCAAAAACAACTGAAAATTTTTCTAGAGTTTTGTTGCTTATACTTCCATATATTTTGGTTTTTATCATTGTTTTTAAGCGCATTTTTATGGCTGAAAACAATAATTACGATAAAGACAGTAAACCGTTATGTGCTTGGAAAAAATTAGAATTAAGGTTTTTTGAACCAATTAAAAATTGGTTTAAAAATACGTGGCAGTTTTTAATTGAACATAATTATTATTATAAATTCTGGATATTTTTATTCTGTATTTATTTTAACGTCATTTCAATAGTAATGGGCTTTTTGGCGTATTATTTCTATTTCATTATTGAATTTGAGTTTGGCTCTATCTGGACACAAATTTATAAATTATACGTTGATTTAAGTTGCCCTATTTATTATATCCCGTGGTATATTTGGCTGGCTTTTGGTGTTTTTCTTTTTGACCGGTGGCGCAAACAAATTGGGTATAGAATATTAAGACATAACGAAATGAAAAATCGTGGGTTTATAAATTCTTTGCCTATCGTTGTTATGTGTTGCGGATCTATGGGAAAAAAGAAAACTACGGTTATTACGGATATGGCGCTGTCATTGAGCGTTATGCTAAAAGATAAAGCCTTTGAGAAAATATTAGAAAACGACCTAAAGTTTCCGAACTTCCCTTGGATTAACTTAGAAAACGAATTGAAACGTGCTATAAGGTTTCATCAAGTTTATAACTTAGCCACCATTAAAATTTTTGTGCAGAAAAAATTTAATCGGTGGTGCAAGAAAACTTGTAAAGAAAAAATATTTAATTACGACTATGAAAAATACGGTTTGACTTATGATGATAAACTAAAAGTTCAAAACGTTTGGGAAGTTATCGAGATTTATTCTCAATTATATTTTATTTACGTCATTGAAAGTTCAATGATTCTTTCTAACTATTCTATCAGAACAGATATTCTGTTAAATGATATTGGAAACTTTCCACTACATAACACGGACTTTTTCAAGCGTGATAGCCGTTTGATTGATAGTTTTTCAAGACATTCTCATATTTTGGACTTTGACAGTTTGCGCCTTGGCAAAAAACTTGTTGAAGACAATAAATTAAAAGATAGCTTTGAATTTGGTGTTGTCGTTATTACCGAAGTTGGGAAAGAACGCAAAAATATGCTTGAACTCAAAGAGTTAAAGAAAAAAGAAGAAGTTACTAACCAAAAGAACGACGGTTTTAACGATTGGTTAAAAATGGTTCGCCACTCTGCAACCGTTGATAATTATCCGTTTGTTAAGGTTATTACTGACGAGCAACGCCCAGAAAGCTGGGGCGCTGATGCGCGTGATTTATGTCAGATTATCAATATTGTTAGTTCAGAAGAAGAACGACTCGCAATGCCATTTTTTGCGCTCGGCGAATTATTATATTCTTTTGTCTTTTCAAAGTTTGAAAATCTTTACTACGAATACCGCTTTAATCGTGGCGATAATACGCTTTTAATGTATTGGCTGAAAAATATTACGGCAAAAATTCAAGGTTATTATAAAGGAATTTATAATACTTTTGGCTATTCGCCACTTGTTGCCGACATTGAGAGCGGTACTCAAACTGGCGAAGTTAAAAGAGTTAAATACTTTTTAGCAAATAAGAAAATCTATTCTAAGAGATTTTCAACCGATTGCTTTAGTGACTTTTACGTTCAAAAAAGTTTACGTTCGCTATATGGTATTTGCGATATACCAGAATACGAAACTGAAAAAGCAAGTATTGACGAACTTAAAATGCAAAACAGTTATTTTATTAACGATTTAATTAAACGAGATTAAAAGAAAAAGAGCCGTTAAGGCTCTTTTTTACGTTTCTATATCATTTTCTAATAGTAATCTTTCTATTGCAGATTGAATATCTTTTATATCTTTACTTGTAGTTGCTGCTAATTTATAACCTTTCGCCTTATAGATTTTTTCTTTATATTGCTTCGTATCTTCATATTCCTTATTTCTTGAGTCTAAATACCCCCAATGTTCTATGTATAGTTTATAATCTGACAAATAAAAATCTGGGTGCAACTCCTTAATTTCACCTTTTTCATCTTTATATGTAACTGTTCTTTCGTATTCACATTTTATATTTCTTCTAAATAATTCATCGTAAATTATTTTTTCTGATAGACTTCTTACATATAGTCCATTTGCCGTTTTAGTGTCCTTATTTCCATATGCATCAGTAACCGTAAATTCGTTACAGTTTTTAACTTCAATTGTTATTGTTCTTTCCCTAAACTTTTTCCAACATTTTATGCAAAAATGTTTTCCGTTTGAATTCTCACCACAAATAATACAATTAAGTTCGTTTTCGGGCATACTTTCTTCTTTAACTTTTTTACAATCACAAACTACGTCTTTTTCGTTCCATTTGCCACAATCTGGACATTGATATATTTCGCCTTTATGTGCTTGTGTTCCGTGTTTACGGCATAAACCGTCTTTTCTTGGGTTTCCAAAGTGTAAATATGTAGGTTTTCCACAAATAGGGCAGTTATTGTTTTCCATAATAATTTCTCCTATAATTTTTAATAATTATAGACTGAAAATTATTTTTTGTCAATATTATTTTTTATTTCTTCAAGGCTGGGGCTGGTTTGGTGAGAAATGCAAGGGGCTTTCCGCCCCTTTTTTTAATCTCGTCTATATTCTTTTGCCCAATCTTCAAATTCTTGTAACGTTTCAAATTCGCTATCACTGTAATTAACATGTCTTTGTCCATCTTCTGTCTCATTCCAATCGTTAGGAAACGCACAAAACGTTGGAAATAATCTTCCGTTATTTCTGCATTCGTCTTTTGTAAGTTCGTATAAATCGTAGCCGTATTTTGTTAATATTTTTTTCATAATTAAATCTCCTTAATTTTTTAATAAATTGTTTTTACTTGCTTTCTTGACAACCTTAACGAATAGTTAAAGTATCTGACATAAACAAATCGTGAGTTAAACTTTTCAACTTTAAATTGTGTTCCCGCTTTTAGTGTTGGAACACCAATAAATCGGATATCTTCAATAACTTCAATCTTTTTCATTTTGTTTTCTCCTTATAAATTATTCCAGTAATCTTCTTCACTGTCATATTCTGATATTGTAAAGTCATATCCACCGTTATGGCTTTCTGCGTAGTTTAGCGCACTTGAATAACTATTAAATTCACCGTGACGAAATGCGCCATTTTCATACTCAATTACATAAAATTTCATAATCTTATCTCCTTTGCCGTAGAAAAAACGCTACGGCTCGGTTTATTATTTTTTAATATTCGTCGTTTAAATATAAACCTGTTACTTGCGTATCAATATAATTGTACAGAATATTTTTAACTTTGGTGGTTGCTGTTTTTATATTTTCTGCTCGAACTTTGATTTCTACAAGGTCATCTTTCTTAAATCCTAAATAAATTGCAAATACAAATGTTTTCATTTTTAATCTCCTTTGCGCTGTCGGGACTTGCAACCGTGTGCGCCGTCGCATTAAGGCTTTCGCCTTGCTCTGCTTTATCTTGCGATATAAGGTTTAACATCTTCGTAGTTGTCTAAATAAATATCAACTAAACTTAAAAACTTTTCTTTACTGTAAAACTTCAAGTGGTTAAATTCGTTTCCGTTTACTCTCATATCTTTTAATAATTTAATAGCGTTCCAAACATAGTCTTTCCACTCTTCTTTTGTCATAGGTTTTTCGTTATTGTTGTCATAATAACAATTTAACCCTGCTTCAACTTCGCTTGCGATAAAGTATTTAACTTGCTCGTCAAGTCTTGTGCTGTCTTCATACTCAAACCATTTTTCTACATTTATTTTTTTCATCTTTAAATCTCCTTCGGGCTGTTGCCCTTTCCTTACTTTGTACTTATATTATATCATTATTTAATGATAATGTCAAACATTTTAATGATATTTTTAGTTAATTTTATAATTTTTTTATGATAATTATTAAAAAATAATTGACAATTTACATTTAATTGTGATAATATGTTTAAAAACTTAGGTGGTGTGCTATGTTAAATTTAACCGAAAAATTAAAAATAACAATGATAAAACAAAATGTTACTCAAACAGAGTTAGCGCGTTTAACTGAACAAAGCCAAAATAATTTGGCTAATAAGTTTAAAAACAACAACTTCAAACTAAGCGAATATGAAAAACTGGTAAACGCTCTCGGTTGTGAATTGATTGTGCAAATCAAATTACCTAATGGGGAAATAATTTAACCCCTTACTGTTTCCTTGTTAGATTGCTGAGCAAAGAAGATATTTTCTATTTTTTTGTGTTATCGTTGAGTTACGAAGTTACTTAAAGGGGAAACCCGTTTCCCCGTTGAGTTGCTTCGCAACCAGCGAAGAACACAAAAATTTAGGTTGTCAAATAGATAGCGATAGCCGATGGGTGCGGAAACTACCGCGCCTTGAGTGGAAAAATAATAAAAAAGATTTTGCCGTTATATTTAAGCAAAATTTTTTTGTTATTTTATCCATAGCATTTGATAATCTAAAGGCTTATTATATCCGCAAGGCTTATACTTGGAATAAAAAAATAATTTATAAAAATTGGTGTTATTGAGATAACACTAATTTTAAACAACAAAAAATAAAATAAAGGGGTGTTCCGTTCAACGGTTTAGTGAACGAACCCCCTTTATTTTTTTATTAAAATTAAAAAATCAATTTATAAATCAAAGGTAAAATTAAAATGAAAAGCAAAGGACAAAAGAATTTAACTAGATATCAACGATTAATGCTCGAAGATTGTTTAAAAGCAAAAATGCACAAAAAAGATATTGCAAAAAAGTTAGGCTGTTGCTTAACTACCGTTTACAACGAAATTAAACGTGGGGAATATCTTCATACTTATAAAGTATCTGACTATTACGGTATTGAATATAAATATAAACAGAAAAAACAATATAGCGCAGATATTGCCCAAGAAAAATATGAATTTAATAAGACTGCACACGGTGGACCACTCAAAGTTGGAAACGACTTTGAGTTTGTCCGCTATGTCGAAAAAAGAATTATTGAAGATAAACTATCTCCCGGTGCTATTGCTGGTGAAATTAAACGCAATAATTTGTTTAAGACAGTAGTTTCAAAAACGACTATGTATAGATATATTAGATTAGGTATTTTTATGAACGTAAAAATGGCTAATCTTCCTATTGGTTTAAAGCGAAAGCGTTATCAAAAGACTGTTGCAAAAAGACTTTCAAAAGGTACAAGCATTGAAAAACGACCTAAATATATTTCTAACCGTGAAGAATTTGGACATTGGGAAATGGACTGTATCATTGGAACAACGAGAGAGTGTTTATTAACTTTGACAGAACGTTTAACTCGTTTCGAAATTGTCTTCAAGATTCCAGATAAAACGGCTGAGTCAGTTGTCCATAAAATAAATGTTCTTGAAAGAAAATTTGGCAAAAGATTTAGACAAATTTTTAAGTCAATTACTGTTGATAATGGCGGTGAGTTTTCTAATTACAAAGGTCTTGAAAAATCAAGTTATAAAGGACAACGAACAAAGTTATATTACTGTCATCCATATTCCAGCTGTGAACGTGGTAGCAATGAACGACTAAACAGAGAGTTTAGGCGTTGGCTACCTAAGGGAACAAGCTTTACTAAACTAACAGATGAGAAGTTGCAAAGCATTTGTCAATGGATAAACGATTATCCAAGAGAAATTTTCGGTTTTGCAACTTCTCAAGAAATGTTTAATCAACAATTATTAGCAATTTAATTTTACTAAAACTAACAAGCCACGTGGTGGCTTATTTTCGCGTTTTAGTAAAACATAAAGCAACGAGTTAACTCGTTGCTTTTTTGTCTTTTTATTATCAAATTTGGCTTTAAACTACCACTTTAAAAATATTTTACATAAATTTACAAAATTTTTTAATATTTTTTTAAATAACCCCTTGACTTTTTAGTTGTAAAGTTTTATACTTGTTTAAAACAGTATTTAATGCTGTTTTAGGCAAGTTTTTTTATTTTTGGTAAAAAATTTGTCCTTTGCACTTGTACTTTGGCCGTGAGTGATGGCAATTAAAAATAATCACTCTACCTTTGGCAATAACCAGTAATGGTTTTGTAAATATATTTTTTAGCTGGGTTTATTTAAATTTATTTTCGTTCCCAGAAAGGAGTTATTAAAAATGAAAAGAGCAATTGTTGTAGCAGTCAGAGAAAACAAAAACAAGGAAACTAACGAAAATCAAGTTTGGGTTAGTTGTGCAATTATGCCGTCTGTAATGACTAGGGGCGGTTTATTCTATCCAAAGTCAACTGCACTTATTAAGCAAGTTTGTTGCGGTGAAACTTCTAAACCAGATATGTATTCACTTGCAAAGAAGTTAAAAATTGGTTCTCTTGTTGATATCGGTTTTGGCTTTAATGAAAATTCTGGCAAAGGATTTGTTAATCAACTTGCTTTAATTTGCGAATCACCTTTTACTGATAATGATTTATACGTTTAATTATGGTATTTATTGAGTTTACTTCAGTTAGATCTGAAAAGATATTGATTAACGTTACTGCTATTGTTTGCGTTTCAGCATGCAAACAAGGCAGTTACGTTCGTATTGAAGACGGTGACGGTTTTGTCTGTGTGGATAGTTATCAATCTATTGTTGATAAGTTAAAATCTTTAAAACTTGTATAAAAAGTATAAAAGGTATAAAAGTTAGCACTGTAAAATCGGTAAAAAGTAAGATTGTAGCAAAAAAAACATTATATACGCAACACCGCTTGGGGCTTGTCCAAGCGGTGCGTATAAAACGTATAAAAAGGTATAAAAAAAATTTTTTATTATGGATATTGTAAAAATCGGATGGAGTGGCGGTAAAGATAGTACTTGTGCGACATTTAAACATTTGGAACGTGGTGATATAGTAAAAGCAGTTTGTTATATTCCTATGTTTACTGAAAAAATACCGCTTATAAACAAAGAGCATATCAATTTTATATTAAAGCAAGCTGGTATTTTTACTAAAATGGGTGCAAATGTGTTTTTCGCAAAAGGAATTACTTTTTACGATTATTGCTTGTCGATTTGCAAGTGTGGAATACATAAGGGGCAAGTTAAAGGCTATCCTTATATAAATGCTTGTGGCTTTCGTAGAGATAGCAAAATAAAGGCTTGTGCAGATGTTGATGTTGGCTTTTATGATTATGAAAGTTTAGGTATTGCTTTTGATGAAACTAAAAGGCACTCTCAATTAAATTATAAAAAACGCTCCGTTCTTGTTGAAGAGAAAATAACGGAAAATATGGCAAAAGATTTTTGTTTAGCAAAAAACGCATATTCGCCCCATTATAAGTATTCTAAGCGAGATGGTTGTTCGTTGTGTGTGAATGCAAAACCTATAGAGAGAAAGATTTGGTTTGATGATTATCCCGAAGCTTATGATAAAGTATTAGAATTACAGGAAGAATTAAAACCATTATTGGTTGGTAGAAAAAATGAATATCCGTTAAGGAAATATAAGTTTTTTATTTAGCAACTACATTATTGTAAAACTGGTTATGTTGAAGAAGTTTCTTGTTTACCTAAAAGGTTAAAAATTGATATTGTAAATCATTTTTATAACAAAAATGGAAAACGAAATAATAAAACAAAAGCTTATTTAATTCGAACTGACAGACGAACAGCCAAGGGTTCGGGCGTTGTTCGCTAAATAAAACGTATAAAAAGGTATAAAAAATTAAGAAAAAAAGTGTATAAAGGATAAATTTTAAAAAATGGAAAAGATTGTTAAATTAACTTACGATGAATTTTGTGTATTAAAAGCGCACAAATATTCTTCTCAAATTATAAAACATTATATTTGTAAACATTTGAATTGTCAATTAGAAGAAATTGACGATTTTGATTTTGATTATAAATTAACTTTTACCGTTTGGCTAAAAAATAGAAATTGTTATTATTGTCAATATTTTGATACTCAAGACTGTCCGTTAAACTCGTCTTCTTTTTATGGTGAATTGGACAATATATGTTGTGATAAATTTAAATTTTAAACTTATTTTAAGGTAGGTTTAAAATATGAATTTAAGGCATTTAGAGATAGTTATTGAACAAGACCGCTTAAAAGTCGATATTCAAAAAGTGTGTATGGAATATAAGACCATAAAGCAATGGGCGTATATTCTACACGATAAAGACGATACTCGACCGCATTATCATATTTATTTGAACTTTGGAAAAACCAGTTGCGATTCTAAGTTGGTCGCTAAATGGTTTGAACTTGGTTATACAAATAAAGACGGTCAAGAAGTAAGCGGTGAACAAAATATAGAAAAAGTGAAAGGTAGAAAAGCAGATATGCTTTTATATCTTATTCACGGTCAAGAAAACCAAAAACATAAACACCAATATTCCCCTACTGAAGTTGTTTCAAATTTTGATTATTCAAACGAACTTGTAACAGCAAAAATATTAGGCGATTTTGAACATTATAGTTATGCACAACAATTAGAATATGTGCATAGCCTACCAGTTGATGAACGCGGACAAGCATTTACACGATTGAAAAAATTGTGGGAAATTGAGTGTCAGCATATGACTTTAAATACTGACCGCAATATTGAAGTTATTTTTATAACTGGACTTGGTGGAAGTGGTAAAACTTTTTACGCTAAAAAACTTTTAAAGTCAATGGGCTTAGATTATGCAACGAGTAGTTCAAGTAACGATCCATTTCAAGATTATCTTGGACAACGTGCAATAATCTTAGATGACTTGCGCGATAAAAGTTTTGAGTTGGAAGATTTATTGAAAATACTTGATAATCATACGTCATCAAGTGTTTCAAGTAGATTTAATAACAAAGTTTTTAATGGCAAAGTTATTGTGATAACTAGTTCTGAGCCAATACATAAATGGTATGAAAGTTATCGGAATTCTACTTATGACAGTTTAATTCAACTTTATCGGCGAATAACTTGCTATATTGAAATAAAAAGTGAACAAGTCTTCGTTTATAGCGACGGCTTGGATATTCACGGTAAACCTAAAGGTTTGGCAAAGATATATAAAAATGAAGTTAGCAATTTTCAAAAGAAAAAAGTTGAAAAAATTGATTTTTGTGCAGAATTTGACAAAATCGCTGAAAGTTGGAATTTTGATGATTCCACCATAGCGGAAGAATTGTCAACTACTCAATTAAAGTTTATTTCCAGAGACGGAAAACTAAAAAAAATATAGTCCACGCGACTTTAAAAAGGTGTAAATATGGCTAAAAGACGTAAAAATTTTAAACGTAAAAAAAGAAGTGTTAGCGAAATTCGTAGTTATTGGGTTGGCGTAGGTATTGCATTAGGACATGCAGGCAACGGAAATGTAACTCCAATTTTTGCTAATGCAAAACATGAAAAATCTATGCGTGCAGGTTTTAGTAAAGAGATGAATTCTAATTATTATAATACACCTACAGGCAAAGCAAATTTGTTTGAAGATTAAAATAAAACGCTCTATTTAGGGCGCTATGGTGGTAATTATGGCTTATAAAAGAAAAAAAATTGCAATTAAACCATTAAAAAAAGTTGATAAAGATTTTTGCGGAACTTGTGAACTTCGACAACTTCCAAAAGGTGCGTATTTTCGCACACTTGATAAAAACGGGAAAATGAGTAAAGAAACTTACACAAAAGGTTATTACGATTATTCTTCTAAAAAGTATGAGTGTGATAAACATAGCGACGTTTGGGGAAATGGTCGAGCATTAAAAGGAACGCAAAAAGTAACGACTGACTTTTATTATTAAGTTAATTAAAATAAAGTGCCCTATTAAGGGCGCTAAGGTGGTGTTATGGGAAAAAAGAAATTTTTAACAAAAAACGAATTTCGGTATGATTTAAACCCGTTACATATTGGAAGTAATGGCAAGCCACACCCTGCTTATATAACGGGCAAAAGAGGTCATAAATATCATGCGAGTACTATTACTCACTCAAGAAAAACGCCTCAAGGCGATACTTTGTCTATAGATGAGAATCCAGATAAGACGAGTAGTGATAGTCGTGAATCTCATGTTTCCGTTCCTTTTTGGCAAAGTGAAAAGCAATTCGGAAAAGAAAAATTAAAAAATTTTAAGTATTCAAAAAGGAATAGAAGAAAAATTCAAAAATTCCATAGAAAAAATAAATAAAAAAAGTTTGACCCGTGCTGTGTTGCCACATTATGTGCCTTGTTTAAGGGCTTGGTCAAACTATGGTTATATTTTACTTTATTTTTTTTAATAAGTCAACTAAATTAAAGAAAAAAGAAAAAAAATAAATAAAATTTTAGCGGTAAAACCGCAAAGGAAGGTATTTTTATGAGTAGAACTCAAAGAAAAAGTAAGATTTGGCAAATTGTAATTACTGTTGGCTTGGTGCTTTTAACACTAATGACAATAGGAATTGCAACAAAAGTATTTGACTCTGAAGTCAAAAATGTAAATCCATATTTTGGATATAATTTAGGTTCGATTGATTTGAACGGTAAAGTTTGCGATAGTAAACAAAATATTGTCCAAAAAGATTTACAAACAGTTGAAGGACTTGAAATCGAAGTTTCTGAAGATTCAACTATAACATACAAAGTCGCTTTTTATGGTGAAAATGACGAGCTTGTATTATTGACAGATTCTTTAAATGAAGATTTAGATTTGTCTATTATTCCTGAAGCTGCAAAGACATTTAGAGTTGTAATTACGCCAAATGCTGTTGATGGTGAAATTGTTGAGATTTCTTCTGTGATGATTTCTAAATATTCGAAAATGTTAACTGTTAAATATAATTCTTAATTTTAAAAAGGCGTTAAGTATTAACGCCTTTTTTGAGGTGGATTTATGAAAAAAATATTTAATTTACTATTATCGACTTTTTTTGTTATTGTATTTTTATTTTTTTCTAATAATTATTTAGTTTCTTTTGCCGATGAACTTATTTTCGACTCTGAAGCGTTCGAGCGCGATATTGACGTAATACAACACGGATATATTGAGCAACATGTTTTGGACTATTATAATGAAAACGTTAGTTCTGACGAAGAAAACGCCGTCGGGGTTGAATGTTCAGAAAAACTACTTCCTGGTTTAGATATCCCGTTTGTAGCATCAACTGCAACCTTAACACTTGATGTCAGCAACGTAGACGCGGTTCTTATCGAAGTGTCGCCGATAATGTGGCAAGATAACTCTTACTACGGCAGCGGTTACTACGGCAAGTCCGAAGCGAGCGAACTCGCACCTTACCTTTTCAAGTCAGATGCTACCGTGACAACGTTAACGTTAGACCTTGATTATGTCGACGGCGACGACTACGCTATCGGGTATGCTATATACAGAATTGTAACATACACACGCGCGCAGGACACGCAAGAAGATTTTGAAAATTCTTTCTTTTTTACAAATTTAGACGTCGCTTCGATGCGCCCTTACAGTGGTTTAGTTGCGTTTGACTGTCTAACGCCTACGGATACGGCTTTAGAAACAGGCGCTAAAGCTTACGGATACGTTCAAGGAGTGCATCACGGCGCGCTTGACTTTGCGCTTAACAGTACAGACAATATAAATTCGACGTTGCCGGCTTGCTCGTCTGAGTGGTCTGACGGCGACTTGTCTCGATTTGAAACGGGCTTCGGTGACGGGTATAATTCAACTCAAGAAACGTTAAGCTCGGCGGACAACCCTTTCGCAAACTACAACAAGCCAAACGCAGGAAGCGATAACGGCTTGCGCGTTAATATTTATAACTATGACAATGTTCAGATAGCGACACTCACCGTTCAGCTCGGCGACGTTGTTACTCTCGAAGATATAAAGACTGCATGCGGTGGCACGCTTTTAGATGAACGCTGGCTATCCGTCACCGGCGACGTGGCGACAAAGTATGACTTTTCACAACCGATAACGTCTTCAATCGACCTTATCCCTCAAGGCTGTGAAGTTGTAATTTACGACTTAGACTTAAAGACGGTACTCGGCGCGCTTACAGTCGAATACGGCGCTACCGTGACGGTTGAAGATATTAAGACAGCTTGCGGTGGCACGCTCCCAGCGGACGAGTTCAATCACTTTACAAGCTACGAAGACGTTAACGGTGCTACCGTTACCGAAATTATAGGCAAGTTCGATTTCACTCAACCGCTTAAAGTAGATTATAACCTCATTAAACTTCAGTATGAAGTCGAGATTTGGGATAACGAGACCGGCGCAGTGTTGTCCGCTTTTTACGTCGATTCCGGCTCAATACTGACTAAAGATTCAATATATGAAGCCTTAAGCTCGGCGGGATATTCAAACTACAAAATTAACAATGCTCAATATTGGGGCGAAGACGATTTCGAACTTGAAAAAACTGAAGTCCGGGCAAACGTCATGGTTACCGTCATTAAAGAAGCTGAAGGTGGAAAGCCAAGCGAAGATGCAGACAACAAGGAAGAGCATCCAGACGGCGAAACGAGTGTTGGTAAAGGTACTAATACAGGACTCGGTTTTGGTTTAGAGTTAGATATGGCTAAAGTTTTTAGTTTAATTTTTATATTAATATTATTTTTTTTGATTTATTTTTTTGTTAGTTTTATAAATAAATTATTTAAAAAAAGGAGACAATAAAAAAATGCTTAAAAAAATTCTATCACTCGCCACGTGCGGAGCGCTCGCTCTCGCATCGTTTTTCGTAACGTTCTTTTCACTTAAAACAATTCGCGCAAACGCATCAGAAGCCGAAGTGCTTTTGTATACTTTAGACTTTACAGATATTCCGAGAGAATTTTTAGACCCGTTAATAGCAAACAGCGTCAACGGTGTTGACCCTAATTTTGAAGCTTGGGAAGAACTCAAGCTTAATGAACTCAAAGCTCGTGGTTTCACAATTGGCGAAGAATTCAACCTTGGGGGTCATGACTCTAAATTTTTCTACCAAACAACTCCATATGCTTATGATTACATGGTCAATTATTGTGATGCTATTGACCCATGCGCCTTTTTCCTTAAATTCGAAGGTGGCACAAGTTTCGAAAAGGTTTTAGAAAACGAAACTCGAATTAAGATTTACGTTGACCCTGTTAAGTATTATTGGCACGGTGCCGTTGATTTTTCTAATAGCAACGACGAAAATTACAAAGATACTGTTGAATATAAACTTGACGACCTTAAAACGCGCGACTACGCCGTCAGCCTTAAAATTAATGATATCGCTATTAGTGATAATATAACCGGCGTTATCGAGCAAGACCTAAGCGGTTACGATAGCGTAAAAATCGAGCAAGACCTTAAAAAGGTTACTGTTTACAAAATTGAGTTCTACGGCATGCCTGACACCAACAACCCACTCAAGCCGGACGACGGCGCCAGCGATATAGTAATCGAAGATAAGCTGCTTTATACGTATGACTTTACAGAAGTTGATTATAAATATCTAAATTCGTATGGCGGATACGTAAGCTCGTCTACTGCGCACGCAGGCTTTTCAGAACTTGAAGCGATTTGGCGCGAAAAGATTGAGTCTGACGGCTGGGTTTTAGGCGCTAAATTCGATATTTTTGACCACTCATCAACGGGATTTTATCAAACAATCCCTGGCTGTATATTCAATTCAGACGTGCGCGACCCGTATCTTTTCGGGCTAAAACTCGAAAGCCAAACATCCTTTACTAAGGCTCGAAAAAATGAAACACGTATAAAAGTCTATGTTGACCCTGTTAGTTATTACAGGGACGGCGGATTCGCTTTTGAAGATTATACTGAGTATTATGACTTATACACTCGCTCTAATTCTGTATGGGCAAAAATCAACGGCGAACATGTCAGCGATAATTGCACCGGCGTAATCGAGTATAATTTGCTAAATTCAGACAAAGACATTATCTCAATCGCACGTGCTGGCTCGTCCGCTGGACAACAAGCTCGAAACATATACAAAATTGAAGTATACGGCATCGAAGAAGCGCCAGCGCCTACCATTGAAAAGGAATTCAATGTTTTTAAATCTTTATTGAGTGTTGCCTTTTTATTGCCTGTTGTTGCTGTTATAATTTTTGCATTTGGTAAATCTAAAAAGCGTAGAAAAAGATGAAAATTTTAAAAAATTTATTTAAGGTATTTTTAGGTATTATATTAATATTGGTTATTGGATATATTGTTTTTACGATTAAACAGTTATGAAATTATTAAAATTTTTAAAAACAAATTATAGACATATTCTATTTATTAGTTTTTCATTTATTATCCTCCTATTGAGCGTAATTTTCAAGCAATCTTATTTAAGGTTGCTTGAAACGTTGCGCGACTTTGTGCTTTCGGTTGCGTATTATTTTTTGGAACTCTTAGAGTTGGACCATGGTATTACGCCAAGCGTAATACAAAAGTCCAATTATAAGCCGTTTCCCATTTTTAACTTCCCTGAAACGATAGAAGAATTTAAGTTGAAATTTGGTTATTTTAGAGATTTGTTTTTTAATAAAGAAAATTTTATTGCTTATTTAAATATTCTCGCAAAAACAAC
>JAZOCA010000046.1:0-3285 GCA_045596285.1 Christensenellaceae bacterium
ATTATGAAAAAAATAATTTTATTTTTTTTAAAAAATGATTAAAATTTGCTTTACATAAAATTATTTTAGAGTTATAATATGGTCATAAAATGAAGTTTATGATTTACAATTATTAATTTGCTCATCATTTTCCCCCTTATCATATATTTTTTTACAGAAAGCAATTCGCATCGAGTGCGGATTGCTTTTTGTAGTTTTTGTGAAAAAATTTTAATTTCCATTTACTTAAAAATTAAAATGTGTTATAATTAATTTATAAAATCATAGGGGGAAAATTATGAATAATACATTTTCAAAAAGAAATTGGTTAATCATTCTACTTTTCGGCATGTTAGGGCAAATTGCTTGGTCTGTTGAAAATATGTATTTTAATCTTTTTTTGTTCGAAACAGTAAGCCCCTCTCTCTCTGCAGTAACTTTAATGGTTCAATTAAGCGGAGTAACGGCTACGGTTGTAACGTTGATAGCGGGTACCATATCTGATAAATGTAAAAACAGACGGTTATTCATTTCATACGGATATATTATATGGGGTATTACCGTTTTAGTATTTGCATTTATATCTACGTCTAATGTTCAGTCGCTTTTTAATATTAATGAACTGGAAAAAGCTATAAAAACGACGTTGGCAATTATTGTAATAATGGACTGTATCATGACTGCATTTGGTTCAACTTCAAACGACGCCTGCTTTAATGCGTGGGTTACTGATAACACTCATAGTTCATATCGAGGCAGAGTTGAAAGCGTTTTATCTGTTTTGCCACTTTTTTCAATGCTAATAGTAGCGGGTGGCTTTGGTATAATCGTTGACTTAATAGGTTATTCTACATTATTTATAATTTTAGGTATATTAATTAGTGCTACTGGGTTTGCCGGACTATTTATTATTAAAGATAATCCTTCGATAGAAACGATTAAACACACCAAGTTTTCAGATATATTTTACGGGTTTAAACCCAACGTGATAAAAAACAACTACAAGCTATATTTAAATTTACTTATAATTGGCATTTTTGGTGTATCTGTTCAAGTGTTTATGCCTTATTTGATTATTTTTATGAAGACCTATTTGGGATTTACTGATATTGAATATAGTCTCATTTTTGGCGTCGCAATAGTTGTTGGTGCTGCAATTGCTTTAGTTTTTGGTAAATTGAGCGATAAGTGGAGCAAAGAACGTGCTTTATACATATTTATATGTTTATTTATCGTTGGTTTATTAGGAATGTATTTTGCATCATCGGTAAAAAAACCTGCAATATTTATTTTGTTTGGACTATTTGGTATGATTATGATTCTTGGCAATATTCTCGTTTCGACTTTAACCGGAGCAATGGTTCGAGATAATACTCCAGAAGAGAACGTAGGGAAATTGCAAGGAATTCGAATGATATTTTCCGTCTTAATTCCAATGCTTATAGGGCCTATGATTGGCAACGCCGTTAACAAGCGTATGAATATTCCGCTACCTGATTTAGGATCGGCTGATGCAATGACGACCAGTTATATTCCTGCTCCTGAAATATTTTTAGTGGCAGCAATTATTGCTGGATTATCAATAATTATAATATTTATTTTAAATAAATTTAAGAAGGATAATAAATAATGCTACGTACTAAGTATAACGTGGGTGATATTCCCCATTGTGAATATCCAAGACCGCAATTTGAAAGAGAAAGTTATTTATGCTTAAATGGATTATGGGATTTTGGAATATCAAAGTCTATTGATGAAATCATCTTAGATAAGAAGATAAAGGTACCATTTTCGCCTGAAACGATTAATTCAGGAATACAACCATACATTGTTAAGCCAGAAGACGTGATTCATTACAAAAGAAGGTTTATTGTTGATGAATCTTGGCTAATCGGTCATTCTATTTTACATTTTGGGGCAGTAGATTATTCTTGTAAAATATACGTGAACTCAAATTACGTAGGTTATCATAACGGTGGGTATACATCATTTGCTTTCGATATAACTCCATATTTACGTAGTGGGGAAAATGAAATATATCTTTCCGTAACCGATACTACTATAAATCGCGGTGGGGGAAGAGGAAAGCAAAGTTTAAAACCAGGTGGAATATGGTATACCTCTCAAAGCGGAATTTGGCAAACAGTATGGATGGAAAATCTACCATTAAATTATATTAGTTCAATAGATTATTATCCAGACCTTTCTAACGGCGTTATGCGTGTCGTTTTTGGTGCAACGGGTTTAAAGCAATATTCGGTTTATGATGACGGTGAGTTAATCATACAAGGTGAAACGGAAGAAAGTGAAATACTTTTAAAACATAATTTTATATATTGGACGCCTGAAAATCCAAAATTATACGATTTCGTTGTTTCATGTGGGCAAGATAAGGTGAAATCTTATTTTGCAATGAGATCTTTTGGGATAGGATGCGATAAAAAAGGAAAAAAACGCTTACTTTTGAATAATAAGCCTTATTTTTTCAATGGGTTATTAGATCAAGGTTATTGGCCAGATGGACTTCTTACATTCCCCAGCGATGAAGCTATTTTAGATGAGTTACGTTTGATAAAAAGCATGGGCTACAATACGCTACGTAAACACATCAAGGTAGAACCTATGAGGTGGTATTATCATTGTGATAAAATAGGTTTTGTAGTATGGCAAGACTTCGTAAACGGCGGTGGCGAATACTCATTTAATCATATTGCAACGTTTCCTTTTTTAGGCTTTAAGCATCGTGACGACGATTACGCTTATTTTTCACGTGTTGATGATGAAGGTAGAAGACAATTTGTTTATGAATGGCAAGAAACGGTTTCTCAACTAAAAAATAGTGTTTGTATCTCTATGTGGACGATATTTAACGAAGGTTGGGGGCAGTTTGAAAGTCAAAAAAATGCGATTGCTGTTGAAGTTATGGATGATACAAGGGTAATTGAGAGTGTTAGTGGTTGGCATGATTATAATAATCAATGTTTAATTCGCAGTCTACATACCTATTATACTCCTTTAAAAGTTCCAAAAGATAATAGACCCGTTACTTTGAGTGAATTCGGGGGATATTCGTTAAAAATAAGTAATCACGTTTTCAATGAGAATAAATTTTTTGGATATAAAAAATTCAAGGATAAAGAATTATTTGTATCTGCACTTAAAAAACTTTATTTAAGTAAGCTTCTTCCACTTATTTCAAAGGGACTATGCGGGGCTATATATACACAGGTTTCAGACGTTGAAGAAGAAATAAACGGACTTGTAACCTATGATAGAGAAGTTGTGAAGATAAGCCCTGAGGTAATG
>JAZOCA010000047.1:0-40914 GCA_045596285.1 Christensenellaceae bacterium
ACGACTTCGTCTACCGCTGCTCTGTTAACGGTGAAGGTTTTAGATGCGCTTAAAGTGGGAACTTCTACTGAAGTAACTACTACTGTGAAAGAAGCACCGTCTGCAACTGCTTCGCCTAAAGTAACAAGACCGCTTTCGCTAATAGCAACGCCTGCAACTTCTTCTGCTAAAGCAAAAGTAACTGCATTATTTCCTACGTTCTTAATTTCGTATGCGATTTGAAGAGATCTTTGTTCTTCAACGTTGTAATCAAGATATTCTTCGGTATTTAAAAGAGTTAATACTGCTGCGGGCTGTGGAGCAACGAAACCTTCGTGCTTAAGCATGGGATAATAACCGTCTACTAAAGCCCAAACGTCTTGATTCCAACCTGCATCAATATAATTTTGAGCAGTCTTCATCCAACTTTCGCTCTTTTGAACGTTAGGATCTTGACCTTTATTCCAACCGTATGCGCAGTTACCAGCGCTATCAAGGAAGAAACTTGCAGTAACGGTACCTTCGTTTGCACCACTGAAAGCAGCGCCGTGAGCACCTTCGCCAACTGTAACAGAACCGATAGCATAACAGTTTCTAATAATACCAGTGCCTTTATTAGTACCGGTAAACGCTGCACCGGGAGTACCTGCCATTACAACTTTAACGTCAGTATAACAGTTTTCAATAAGACCTTTGTTAATACCGGCAACAACACCAGTCCATGCGTTACCTTTAACACCGCTATTTGCGCCTTTATCACTTTCGAAGCCAACGTTTTTAACAACGCCAGTGGGTTCGATTTGAGCAAAGAAACCACCGTTCCAAGTTGCGGCAATATTAAGGTTTGTAATCTTATAACCTTTACCATCAAAAGTGCCAGCGAAGCCTGCGCCAGGAATACCTTCATCTTCATTATCGGGAGTTCCTAAAGGAGTCCAAGGTTCGGTAAGCATAATGTTAGCGCCAAGTTCGTAAGAAGCGTTAAGATCCATTGCTCTAAGTTGCGCTTCGGTAGTAATAACTACAGCCGCAGGAGCGGGATTGCTAACGGTAAATTCCATTGTGTCACTAATCGTGGGATCTGTAATAACAGAAACTTTAGCCTTAAAAACTAAACCGTCTGCTACGTTTTCAGATACTGTAAGTTTTGCACCTTCAAGAGAAACTCCTAAAGGAGAACCAACAAGTGTGAAAGTTACATCCTGACTTGCATTTTCAGGCATAACCTTTGCCGTAAGGGTGTATTCACCCGGAGTTAGTGTTGCTTGCTCAAAAGTAAATTCAACGGTTTCGGGAACAGTGTTTCCGCCTTGATTACTACTGTTATCAAGAGGAGTACAACCAAAAACAGCAACGAGCATAACTACGCTAACGATAAGAGCTAACAGTTTTTTCATAATTTTTCCTCCTATAATTTTTATCCTTTTATTCCACCGGCAATGGTGTTTTCCATTATCGTGTTGGAAAAAGCGATAAATACTGCCAAAATTGGTATAAGCGCAATCATCATAGCCGCAAAACTTTGCGTGTATGCGCCTTTGCCCTCTAATAAATTACGTACTACGAATAGGCCGTACGCTAAAGTGGGCGTTTCCTTCATATATATTGAAGGAGTTGTGTAGTCGTTCCAAATACCTATTGCGTAAATAACCGAAAGCGAAACTATAACGGGAGCAGCCAAAGGTATCATAATTTTGAAAAACACCATAAAATGCCCTGCTCCGTCTATCCTTGCGGCCTCTGCATAGGTAGCGGATATGTTTTTGAAAAATCCGTATAGCAAGAAAAAGTTCATACCAAACCCCGCAGAAGACATTAAAAATACCCCTATCGCGTTGTTTAGCCCCAAAGAAGAAAGTAATCTGTATTGTTGGGGAAGAGTTCCTGCTATGGGAACTATCATAAGAAAAATAGCAAAATCGTAAATAAATCTTCTTCCTTTGAATCTATATTTTGCAACTACGTAAGAACTTGTAGCGGCAAAAAAGATATTTGAAAGAGTGCAGGAAACTGTCATTATAACGCTTAATATCATCATTTCGAAGATAGAATATTTATGCGCTACACCAAACAGTTTACCCGATATTCTAGTGTCTATAACGATACCCGAACCGTCTTTAGTGGGAAGGCCCGCAAATATTTCGCTGTAGTTTTCAAATCTCCATCTTTCAGGTAAGCCCCAAATATTTCCACGGAAAAATTCTGCAGGTTCTTTGAAGGAGTTTATAAACATCCATACAAATGGGAATACCAAGGTTATCGAATAAACGAAAAATATTGCAAACACACACCACATTGCTATTGATTCTGAACGGGAGCGAATAACTTTCGGTCTTCTGTATTTCAACGTCTTCATAATTAAAACTCCACGTCTGCAAATATTTTTTCCATACCAAACCTTGCAAGTAGAATAAATGGCAACGCAAGGAAAGAAAGTAACAAACCGAACGTTATCGTTTCTACCCTTGAAGAAGCATCTGAATTACTGATGCTGTTGTATATCCTTATGGCAATAGTTTGTGTTTTGGCGTCGTTTGGCATAATCATCATGGGTTGCAACATTACGTTAAACACCGAAGTTAAGCCAAGCAAGAAAGTGGTTGTGATAGTTGGCCAAATAAGTGGAATTACTATTTGGAACATCTCTTTCATCATAGGCGTGCCTTCTAGTTTGGAATATTCAAACAAATCTACCGGCAGTCTTCCTATTGCGCCTGAAAGCAGTAGAACGTTAAACCCTAACCCTGCCCATAAGCAGTATACATACAACATATACTGTGAATTAGGATAAAGCCCAAACCAGTTAGGCGGGGTTATGTTCATTGCCTTCAAAAGTGAGTCTATAGGCCCGTAAACAGGGTCAAACTGAAAACGGAACACAGTCGCAAGAACAACTATGGGAATAATTGATGGCAAGAAGAATATTACTCTAAACCACTTTGCCATAAACATCTTCTTAAAAAGGAAATAAGATGATAATATGGCAAGCGGTAAGCTTATGAAGTTAGATACTATCATATAGCCAACAGAGTTAGTTATTATTCTTTTCATATTTTCGTCTGAAAGGCTTTTCCAAACGGTTTTATAGTTTTCAAACCCTACAAAGTCCCATCTATTAACTATCTGCCCGTTTTCTATGGCAATAAATTTTTGAAAGGTTCGCATTATTGAAGAAACGTTTACTACACCCCAAAATATTATAAAATGCAATATAGGGTATGCCAGCATTAAAATTATAAATATTATTTCTGCCGTATGTTTCTTCTTTTTAGGCGTTTGTATAAGGCTGTTTTCCATAATTCTCCAGGTTATTCTGCACCGTAAACTTTATCTGAATCTTCTTTCCAGCTTGCAAAATTTTCGTTTATAGAAGCATATTTTGTAGCAAATAAAGAAGCTACATTGTTCGTTCCTGCATATAAAGTTGCGTATTCGTTAATACCGTCTTCCGCCCATTCAATAGTAATTTTCTTGTTAAGAACTAAGTTACTTTGTGAATATAGGTTGAATTTAGTGCTCATTTTATTAATTTCAAAAATGTCACGGGCAAAAGCAGTTAAGTATTTATCTTCAATGCCGTCAAGATTATTATATTTAACGCCAAGCATACCGCCAAGTGAACGAGCGGTAAAGAGTTTTGCATTTTCTTCTTTTAGCATAAACGCTAAGAATTTCTTTGCTTCTTCTTTATTATCTGCTTTTGCAGGGATAATAATGCTATCGCCGCCACCTACTTGGTAGTTTACTCTAATTACGTTGCCGTTTGCATCAGTTTTTGCGCCGGGAACAACGGGAGAAGGCATAAGACGAAGAATACACTTTGTGGTGTCAATATTATCTCTCATTTCACTTTCTAACCAGTGTGCGTTAGGCATCATTGCAGCGTAACCGTTAATAAAGTCTATTTGAGCAGCTTGATACTGACGGCCAGAACTTCCTTCTAAACTGTAATCTACCATTTTACCGTTTACTTCATGAGGAGCAACAAGATCAACCCAAAGTTGAACGGCATCATCAAACTTATAACTTCCTGCAGGATCGAATAATTCTTTATTCTTTAACTGTTTAATTGCGTTAATACCGTCTATCCCTTGAAGTTGTGCCCACCAGTCGTTAACTAAGTAATCCCAATAATAGTGTTCTGCACTCCATGCAAAGGGCTTAATAGTGCGTTGTTGGTGTTCTGGAAGGTTAGGATCAACAACTATTTTCGCTTCTTCAATAGTTTGGCAAAGAGCAACTAATTCTTCATAAGTTTCGGGAACTTCCCAGCCGTACTTATCAAATAATACTTGGTTATATACCAAACCGCCTGCGCCGTTTGTCCAAGGAAGTTTATAATAATTGTTGTTGAATTTTAATTTGCAGTCTTGTAACGCTTCGGTAATAACTCTGTCTTCAACGGTTACACCGTCACATTCCATAGCGTAAAGATCGTTAAGAGGTTCTATCATGCCCTGTAATGCGTAAAGTTCCCAAACGATACCGTGTGACATAATTATATCGCTATCGGTTCCGTTTTCAAGGAAGTTTGAATAGTCGCTAGTAATAGTTTCAGATGGGTCGATTTCAATTTCTACCCCAGTTGCTTGCGTATATTTTTCTGCAATAGCATACGCCCAAGCCGTACCGTAACCGCCGTTAAAGAAGGTTATCTTCAAACTGCCACCGTTACCACCGTTGTTGGGCTTACATCCTGCTATAATCCCTGTTGACATTACTAAAGCAAGAGCAATAGCGCAAATTTTTGCTAATTTTTTCATAATTTCCTCCTATTTTTTATTATATTGTATCCCCTTTGCTTCAAGATATTTATTAATATCTTTTGCGCCGAGATGATTCCCTTTTTCTTAAATTGCTTATTTCAACAATTTAGATAAATTCATAAACACACCGTCGAAAACAGCGTGATCACTACCGCCACATAAAGCAACTTCTACCCTTCTGCACCCTTCTGGCGCAGTAAAGTTGAATTCTATTTCTCCGTATTCGTTAGTTAAATTATCTAAGTTGTAAACGGCAGGAGCGCCTATATATTCAGTGCTGTCTTTCAAGAAATAAATCTTAATTGAAGCACCGCTTTCGCCTTTTACTTTCGCCTTTAACGTGTATTCAAATCCGTCGTAAGCGCCAGAAATTATTTGAGATACCGTTCCGCCTTCAGATACCTTCATTGCCTTTGAGCCGTTTTCACTTACTATTTCACAAGTTTTGTAGTAAGCCCAAGGTCCTTTTCCGCTTTGGTATACGTTTTCAAAAGAACCGTCTGAAATAAGGTTTGCTGTTTCAGGTAACGGTGTTGAAGTTGTGGGGAAAGACGCTCCGCCACCACCTGCGTTTGACGGTATGCAAGGTTGTCCTTTATAGGGAGTATAACTTACGTAATCTAACATAACGTAATCTTCTTCAAAATCAGGTGTGCCTGCCCACCCGTCTGGGAACCAGTTACCGATATTTATTGCGCCCGCTACGTAAGGAACGTAAGAATAACTCGTGTAATAATGAACTCCGTCAATATAGTAATCTACGCGCATAGGATCGGTGTGCCATTCAAAGGTATAAACGTGCCATTCACCATCGTTTAAGGGACTTGGTAGTTCCTTTTCAACGTGAGCAGATTCATCTACCGTAACCCAGTTTGTAAACCACGCTTCCCTAAAACTGTTACCTACGTTAAGTTCAATATCAATTTCTTGGTTAAGGTCTTTATGCGTATTCCCTTCTAAATCTTGTGAAGTTCCGTACATATAAGTCCAAAAGGCGGTGCAAGCGCCAAATCTTGGCAATAATTTCATCTTAACTTCGTATCTGCCCGGTCCGTAACTGTCTTTAGTGATAAGAACACCACCCTGGCAAGTTTTTGATGCGTCTTTGTAATACTGCCCGTAAGACTTTAACGTTACTATTCCACTATTGTTCCATAAAACGTTTTCGGGGCGAACGCCGTGATTAAAATCAGGCCCCCATTTTTGGTTCATAACGTCCCATATACTTGCAGAAAAATTTGCATCTGTAAAATCGTCAAAAAATGCAGATGCTGCAGTTGGATCAAGCCCTTCGTTGCGGTCGTATGCGTTACCACCGCTACTTTCTTTAGGGTTTCCTTTACATCCAGTAAAAAATGCCGCTGTTAACATAACGCAAAGAATTAAACAAAGTATTTTCTTCATTTTCGCTCCTTATTTTTTTAACTAAGTTAAATAATTAGTTTTCTTTATTATAACACAGAATATATGCCTTGTCAATACCAAATTGAAAATTTCTTCGAAAATTTTTTTATTCGGCTGTATAACGACTGTAAAATCGCAGATATTATGCCCGATTCTCTATTTTTATATATATAATAAGGAAAAAGCGGTTTAAGTATTATTTTAATAAAACAAAAAGCGCGCAAGATTATTTTTTAATTGCGTAAAATAATGCAAATAAAAAAATATAAGTTAAACAAAAAAACAATTTTTATATTTTTTATCTTTTTTTTAGAAAAATAAGGCTGTGTATCGTTATTTACTATGAGTTTAATTTTTTTTATGCTATAATAATTTCATCAATGCGGTATTCAAATAAATACCGACTATAAAAAAGTATCAGCGAGAAAAATAATGCAAACAAACCAATTACTTGAAATGCTTTCTTTTCCAAGTGAACTTATAATGCTTTTACAATCAAATCCACACGACTTAACAGCAGAAAATTTTAACTTTTTTTCAAAGCAAATGCGTACGCCAAAAGATTACGAAATTCACGCAAATGAGTTAGGTAAGGCGCTTGAACCAGATGCTTACGGTTACAAAATTTTTAACACGTTGCTAGAAATTGCGTGCGATACTTATGAAAATTATAAAGAAAAAGGCGTTAGTGAAAAGGTGTTTATTCAAACGCAAAAATGCTTTTTACGCTTCGCCTTAGAATATAAAGAGAGTTATGGGGCGTACGGTTTTAATCGCGCGTTTTGGGTTGGCCGTCAACTTTCCATGAAACTTTTTAGACTTGGCGAATTAGAATACGAAATGGTTACCTTAAATGAAAAAAATGCAATTTCTATACATATTCCTTCCGACTCTATTCTCACAGACGAGAAAATTGATCTATCTTTACGCCAAGCAAAAGAATTTTTTGCTACTTATTATCCAGAATATGACGGAGTGACTTATTTTTGCTCTTCTTGGTTGCTTTCCCCCGTATTACAGGATATGCTTCCCAAAACTTCTAAAATATTAAAATTTGCAAAAAGATTTAACGTTACCAAATATGATGAAAATCCAGATGATTATAAAATTTGGGTTTTTAAGAACAGTCAATTAAAACCAGAAGAATTTCCCGAAAACACCTCATTGCAAAAAAATCTTAAAAAGCACGTTTTAAGTGGTGGCAAAGTTGGTGAAGCTTTTGGCATACTTATTTGCTGATTTCTGTTACTTAATAAGTTTATATAATTCTTTTATATAAATACACCGCAAATTAAACAAAAAGTCGACCTATAGCACGATTATCGGCACTTTTGGTTGTTTTAATTCTTCACACAAAAACTTTTTCTAAACATAAAAAAGAAGCATCAAACAGCGCTTCTTTTTTGTATGACTAAAACTTACAAAATACCTATCATCTTCCCAAAATCTTATAAAGCAGTTTATATAATTCACCATTCCATACAAAAATCCCAAGCAAGTTATGCTTGGGATTTTCCATTTATTTATAACTCTCATATTTCTAAATTACATAGCCACTAAATAAACAACGTAAAAAAGTTAAAATTGCCGTTTGTTTTTATATAAATACACCGCAAATTAAACAAAAAGTCGACCTATAGCACGATTATCGGCACTTTTGGTTGTTTTAATTCTTCCACAAAAAGTTTTTCTAAACATAAAAAGAAGCATCAAACGATGCTTCTTTTTTGTATTCCTAAAACTTACAAAATAGCTGTCATCTTCCCAAAATCTTATAAAGCAGTTTATATAATTCTTTTGTTTTTTAATTAAATTCATATATTTTTTTTCATCTTGAATAATAAATTACCCGTTTAATTTAACTGTATACGGTAGGATTAAATAAGAGCATTGTTATTATTTCATTCGTTTCTATATTTTTAATTTTGTTATTATCCTTATACCTTTTGAAGGCGGAAAAATCTGGCGCTACGCCATAAACGTATAGACCCACGCAAGTTTGCGTGTGATTGCCATGCCCAAATTCATAATAAATATCCATACCGTTGGGATTATTGTAAATCATAGGATGTTCGTCGTAAGCGCTAACAAACAAACCGCCGGTTTCATGATCTGCAGTAATAAACACCGCAGTATCTTTTTTATCCCCTATCCAGTCCATAACGACCTCAACCGTGTCGTTTAGGCTTTGAACGGACTTAACAACTCCATCAAAATCGTTGTTATGCGAATATTTATCTATATGCGCCTGCTCTATTACAAGAACAAAACCCTCTTCATCTTTTTGTAAAAAATTAAGCGCTTGTTCGGTTGCGGTTGCAAGTTTAACAGGAGCAGAGCGACTTCCAACGCCGATTTGCCAATAGGCCTTTTCATACTGCATAGTGCTTTGCACGTCGTCTATATTATCACAGTAAACGTAACCTTGATTTATTATCTCGTTTTTGTATGAAGCGCTTGTAGGATCGATTGACCCACATAACAAATCTACGCCTGAATTATTTATTTGTGAAAGTATAATTTCATTTGCATTATTTCTGCTTAGCGAATGCGCTGAAAAAGATGCGGGCGTTGCGCCGTAAATAGTATCTGTAGTTACTATTCCAGTCGCTTTACCAAGCCCCTTTGCAAAGTCTAAAACGGTCTCTAATGAATTGCCTTTTGAGTCCATACCCACGTAACCGTTAACAGTTAAGCACCCAGTTGCAATTGCCGTTCCGCCGGCCGCCGAATCCGTTAAAACTTCATTGCCGTTCACGTCTACAGAATCCGTATTTACACTTGTTTGAAGCCACTTTGTGAAAGCATACTCCTTGTTTTCGTAAAGTTGCCCTGCTTCAACGTGTTCAAACCCCATACCGTCCCCAATGATTATAACGATATTTTTTATTTCTGTTGGCGTTGACGTTTGCGTAGGCTTACAGCCAACAAACGCCGATACCGAAATAACAAGCGTTAAAAACGCGACTAATATTTTGGTTATTATTTTTTTCATTTTTCACCTTAAATATTATTTCATAATAATTTCTTTCAAAAGATTTTCGTCAACTTTTAACCGTCTACTAAAATCAAATAGCCCGTTTATTTCATGCTGAACGTCAGTTAACTGAGTAAGGCAGTAACCACTAAATCCTTTTATATTATTAATGGCAGATATTAAAGAGTTTAATCTTTCTAAAAATTCTTTTTCGTTTTTGACCATGTTACCATAGCCCCAGCCCTTTTCACTATCTTTTTCAAAGGCAATTCCTGCAAATTCAGAAAGCAAAATCGGCTGATTATTATAATAACAACCTTTGGCAAAAGCAAATTTATGTGGCGTTGCCGTTGTATAATTATTTTTAACGGCATCTTCTAACCTATCGTATACTTTGCTTAACAACTCACCGTTTTCTGCATAGTTATGTAAAGTTATTATATCGCTTTCAACGTGTTCCCAGCCATCATTAGAAACAACCAGCTTATCTGGCAATATCGCCTTTGAAAGATGATATATACTTCTTACGAAGCGTTGTTGCTTAGTATCTGAAAAAACACGTTGAATTCCCCAACTTTCATTAAAAGGAACTAGCGCCATTATACTGGGATGATTTTGATGTTGCTTCAAAATATCCATCCATTCCACCGTTAAATTTTCCATGCTATAATCATCAAATTCATAGCACGAAGGCATTTCAAGCCAAACGTAAAGCCCTAAAAGGTCACAATAATAGTAAAATCTTTCATCTTCAATCTTTTGATGCTTTCTAACACCGTTAAAACCAAGTTTTTTAATTAATTGAACGTCTAAAAGAATTTGTTCTTCCGTAGGGGTAAGCCATCCCCCTTCAAAATAGCCTTGATCTAAGATCATTTTTAGGCGCACCGGGTAATCGCTTACGGTAATATTTTGATTTTCCGTTCCGTAATTTACAAGGCCAAAATAAGAATATACAATATCTATCGGCTTATCGTTTTTATACAAAACGAATTCAACGTCGTATAAATTAGGGGTATGGGGCAACCAAAAATGCTTTTTGAATGGGTCCGTTTCAGAAGTCAAATCAATAGTTCTTGAAAAGCGGTCACGCACTATCTTACAGGTATCTTCTGCTATAACAGCGCCATCAAACGATATTACCGTTTTAAGAAAGAGATTATCTTCAAGTTTTTCTAAATTATAATCAAACTTTGCGGTATAATCTGAAATATTTGTTGAAATTTTTACGTTTTTAAGATGAGATGGTGAAACAAATTCAACCCATACGCTTTTCCAAATACCAGTAGTTTCGGTATACCAACAACCAAAAACTTCTTCACTCCATTTTTGTTTGCCACGTGGTTGAATGCAAGAATAATCATCTTCGCATCTTATAGCGATATCCGCCTTGCCCTCTTTAAGATTAGGTGTAATATCAAACGAAAATCTTGAATAAGCGCCCTTGTGGCTTCCTACAAATTCCCCGTTAACCCAAACTTTAGTAAAATAATCTGCCCCTTCAAAAGTTAAAATTGCACGATTTCCATCTTTCGTTTGCTTGGAAAAATCAAAGTTTTTATGATACCAAACAACCTTACAACTTTCTTCTAAACCAATTCCACTTGACTTACATTGATATACGTAAGGGATTTCTATTTCACTGCTTTTAGGAAAATTTAAGAAATACTGCTTTTTAATACCTTCGTCTTCTTTATCAAAACAAAAGTCCCAACTTCCGTTAAGTAAAAGAAAATTATTTCTTGAAAACTGCGGACGCGGATGTCCTATTATATAACTTTTAGTATGCTTCATTTTTGTCTCCATTTTACGTCATTATAGGCCTTAAACATTGCTTGGTACGCGTCAGCTGAAAAATCACCAGGAATGTTATGTATTCCTGCAAAAATGTATTTATCGTTAGATGCAAGCGTTTGTATGTTTTCTTTACAATTATTATAAACTTCATCAAAGGATTTTCCAATACAAGCAACGCTATCAAATCCACCGCCGTAAAAAATAATATCTTTCCCAAACTGTTCAGAAAGAGTTTTAGCATCCATATTTTTTGCACTTAACTGCACGGGATTCAAAATATCAACGCCAATTTCTATTAAATCGGGTAAAATACTATAAAGCGAACCGCATGAATGTAAATTTACTTTCATTTTGCTGTTTTTATGCCAAAAATCAAACAACTGCTTATAATACGGCTTATAAATTTCGCGCCAAGTTTCCGGGCCAATCATTACGTCGTTATTATTCCCAAAATCATGCGCAATTCCCATTATTTGGCAATATTTTCCAACCGCTTGATCAACTTCAATCAAGGTGGATTTAGCAGCCATTAAAGACTTTTCTAAAAACTCCTTCATTCTTTCGGGATATAATACCATGTACATAAAATGGTTTACGTATCCACCCGGATCAATTTGTAAATCGAAGATCGTCTCCCCTATACTAATCGCAAAATCCGTGTTTTCGTATAAAAATTTGGCTTGTTCTTCAAGTCCGCGCAAATACTCTTCCGGTAAAGACATAGGCGGATTAAATTCATCCGGAAAAATCTCGTCGATATCCACGTCGTTACTTTCTGGTATAGGATCAAAATATAATCCCCCTTTAGGACAATGCCATTTTGCATCAAGCCAGTCAACACTGCCATCCTGATTATGCCTAAATTGATAATTTTCAGGAACCATTACTTTAATACCGAACAAAGACTCTTCCTTCCAACCTATTGCTCCCTTTTTCCAAAATTGAGCGGGAGAAAGTTTACTTGAAAGCGGAATAATATCGCATTCAGCCTTTTGCAAAAATTCAATATCTGGCACAGCATTAAACATAAAGGAAAAAAGTTTTTGCGGCGGACAATTAATTCCATATAACTTTTTTATCTTTTCGTACGCCAATAAATGAACGCTTGCTGTTTCACACCCCATTATTCCATTTGGTATTCTATCTATTTTTTCGCCTCGTAAAAATTTTTGTATTCTTTCTCTCGAAGTCATAACTACTCCTTAAAATTCAGGTAAATTTAATCTTCCTATTTTCCTTACAACAGCGTTTCCGTTGTTGGTTACTAAAGTTGCTTGATATAATAATTTGCCAGCATTTGGGCCTTTGGTCATCAATATGATGCCCGGGGCCCAAAGTGGGTGTCTATCATCCAACATATAGGGATCGGACCAACTAACACCACCGTCAAAACTTAAACAATATTTAATGCTTTGATCTAACACACCACTTGCAACGTGGTCTGCTTTTTCTCTGTCTTCATCAGTCATAAATGAACACAGTAATACGTTATTTGGTAATTTTGTTAACCAAGGACATAACGTACTGTAATTTTTGTCTTCAGGAACGTAAACTATACGGCGCGTATCCGCTCCGTTTTCATCTTCCCAACTCCACGTTTTTCCATAATCATACGAAACGGTAATTCTTACGCATCCACGGTTTGGTGGCGCAGTTCTTACACTTTCGCAAACGCTTACTAAAACACCTGGTTCTATTTCTTGAACACAGCCTTGGCCGTCTCTTGCAAGAATAGTTGGAGAAGAAGTTCTGCTTACCGCTACTGGGTTTTCCCATTCTCCGCTTTCGGCGTTATAGGTCTTCATCATCCACCATTGATGACCACGATAGCCAGACTCCCAACATATATTTTCATCATCATAATAACACTGGAGATCACCACGAGACGTTTCTAAAATATACTGTGACCACAAGCCCCTTTGTTCTACCTGTGAAAATCCGGGAGAATTGCCTTCGTTTTCAGAAACGATAGAATGAAATTCCCAAGTTTTTCCGCCATCAACGCTTTTAGACATTCTTATTTCATGCTTAGACTTGCCTTGAGTTGGATAATTATATCGATTATATCTGTAAGAGCACAGAATAGTTCCGTTTGAAAGTTGAGCCATAGCAGGATCTCCAAAATCCACACCAGAATCTTCAGTCGCTATTACGCCTAAATCGTTAAAAGTAAATCCACCGTCACTGCTTGCAACACACATGATTTTTTGCCCACTTAACGGACTACCGGGATTCATTCTTGTAGACAAAATAGTCCCGTCTCTTAACTCTATAGGTCCTTTCCAACCTGTAGAATAGTTTTCAACAGATTGCCAAACTATAGGAGAAACAAAAGGGTCTATCTGTTCAATATCTGAAGATGAAGATTGTTCAATATCGGGTGCAGGATTCCTGCACCCGATATTACAAATTAAAGACAATACAATCAATGTAATTAATATAGTTTTCCTATTTTTCATTTTTTATTTACGCTATTCTATAATCGTTCTTCGTTCCCATTATATAGAAGTGTTTAGCCGCAACGTAGGAATCCACGGTGGGTTGCATATTATAACCGAAAGGAATACAATTTGGATGTCCTTCAAATAATACTGCAACTATACTTACGCCAAATTCTTCGCCTGGCTGCATATTTATTTCGGTATAAGGAATAAACCAATCCGCTTCGTTTGCGCCTGCGCCGGTATTCTTTACAGTCCACGTATCACCCTTTTGTTCAATTGCTCCCCAAGCAGATCCATCTGCTTTATCTCTCGTAAAGCAACCGTGATAAGTCGTGATACCAAATGCAGCAGAGTTTGATGAATCGTTAGGTAATAAGCAGAAACAGTAAATATTATTGCCTACCATAATTTGCGCCCAATATATTTCTGCAGTTTGGAAAGAAACCTCTGTAACAAACTTAAATCTTAAACCGGTTTCTTCTCTTACAACTGAAAATTTAGTATGTCCGTTACCACCAAATTCAGAATACATTTCAATTTCGCCAAGGTCATTTTCTTGGTTAAAGTTGATTTCATTAACTTTAATGTTCTTTTCAATGGTCGTATGTCCAACAGCGCTAAATACTAGCGTTGCGCCTTCCGTACCGATAGGCGCATCTTTTAATTCAAACGCGCCGTTTTCATCTGTAACAACACTCACGTCCATTCCTTTTACTTCAACTTTTACACCTGCAATCTTACCGCCTAACAAGTTTTTAACGCTACCTTTTAAAGTTGCTATTCCTGCTAATTCTTTAAGAACTACTTCTTTAACGATACTTTGAGCAAATAATTCTTCTAATGCAATTTCTATCGTTGTTGCTGAATATTGCGTTTTTGCTACGTCCATAGTCAAACCGTATAAACGACCTACAGACACAGAGAAAGATCCATCAGCCGCGCTAGCAACAGAATCGTATACTTTTCCAGAAGCATCTTTTATGGTTATACTTGCCCCTTCAATTGCTTCACCTTCTTCATTCTTTACCACACCGGTAACCTTAGCGTCGCTTATATCACGGGCAACTATTTCGCCGGTTGCAGTTAAATCATACATATTAGTATAGTTTATAAAACCGTTTGCGCCGTTCGTTGGCATATTTACGCCAAAAGAGGGAGAAACCCATCCACCGCCACCGATTACAACGTTCATAACTGCAAAACCGATAGTTTGATCTGCTGTAATTCCTAACGTAGAATAAGGTATTTCATAACAAAGTTTTTGTTCTTCAATAGAGTAAGTATATGTTGCGGGGAATTGTTCGTTTGTCATAGCGGTATAAGAATCAACTCCTAACGCAATACTACGTTCAAAAGGAATAAACGAACGACCTTCAAAATCAGCGCCTGCAATACCGTGATTAGCATCAGCGAATAACATTGTGCTATAAAGTTTTCCGTGCGCGTTATCACCAACGTGGAACATAACTTGTATGTTTTGACCTGCATTAAGATTTTTAGAAAGTTCCATTAGCACTTTTACGGAATTTTCACCTCTTACAACAGAAAGTTTACTTTCAATAGAACCGTCTATTGCAGGCATTTCAATATAACTGTAAATAACACCGATATCTCCATCTTCCGCAATAGAATTATTTACAACCACGTTTTCAATATCACCGTAAAATTCTTTTGAAGTAACTAATACCGTGCCATCTGAAGATACGGGAACGTTTTCAATAGAGAAAGATCCGTCTGCTGCAGTTGTAGCGCTAATATCGAATCCTTTTACCTTAACGGTTGCTCCTGCAATCGGTGAAGTTCCATCAATCGCAACAACTTTACCCTTCAAATTACGGAATGCTTCGGGTGCTTCAAGTTCAATATCTCCCATAACGTTTTTGCCGGCTGCAATATCACTTATTGATAATGAAATAACTTTAGTGAAATAACCCGTTTTTTCAAAAGTAACACTTACTGCGCGAGTTTTTGCAACTTCGGTAAATTCAAAATTACCATCCGCTGCGGTTACAACAGTGCCGTATTCGTTCCCACGGGAATCCACAGCAACAACCTTAACGCCTTCTACAGGCTGTTCTCCGTGCATTATGCGACCACTCAACGTCACCGTTAATGACGGAGTCGTATTGCTACTATCACTACTGCTGTCAATAACAGGTTTACAAGCAATAATAGATGCGCATACTGCAATAGAAAGTACTAAAACCAACATTTTAAATAATTTTTTCATAATTTCCTCCTTAGTATATGAAAAATTAATCACGCTTTTATTGAGCCAACAAAAACACCGTCTTGAAAATATTTTTGCACAAACGGGAATATAACCATCATCGGCATCATAGCAACTATCGTACTACAATACTTTATAAGTTGCCTATTGTTTAGAACTTCTTCTGACTGCGTTATATTATCTATATTCAGTTTAGAAGTGTCGTTTAGTATCATAATTTCTCTAATCAAAAGTTGTAACGGATATTTATCTCTATCCCTCAAATAAATCATAGCAGGAAACCAACTGTTCCAAGCCCCTACCGTATAATACAACGTGATAATTGCAACGGTGGCTTTAATTAACGGTAAACAAATTACAACCATAACTTGCAAATTGCCTGCACCATCTAATTCTGCAGAATCAATAATTTCTTGAGGTACTTCCATAAAAGCCGTTCTTAAAATTATCATGTTCCAAGCAGATATTGCATACGGCAGAATCAATGCTAATCTACTATCAATAAGCCCCAGATCCCTAATAAGCATATATGAAGGAAGTAATCCCCCACTAAAAAACATTGTAAATACGATAAGTTTCATAAATAAACCGTTAAGCATTAGTTTTCGTGATAAAACGTAAGCGCAAACTATCGTGAATAACATACTATACGCAACGCCCGCAACCACGTAAAACAGACTGTTTAACAAACTTATTACGATTCCATTATTTTGAAAAATTAATTTATAACCCCAAAAAGTTACGTCTACAGGATAAAGCAATAACCCCTTGTTTGCGCGCACGTATTCGGGAGATGAAATAGAGGCCCATAACGTGTGCAATACGGGATAAATACACACTAGCCCGATTAAAATCGCTATTACAGATAAAACCACGTTTATTATACGATCTGAAAAATAAAACAACTGATTTGATTTTATCTTCTTATTTAAAACCACGTCTTTTTTATTTTTCATATTATCACCATAAACTACTTTCTGTTTTTTTAGCGATTAAATTTGTGCTCCATAAAAAAGCAAAATTCACTATCGCGCTAAATAATCCAACTGCAGTACCGTACCCGTAATTACTGCCGGCTATACCGCGCTTATACACAAAAGTGGCAATTACTTCACTTCTTAACGCATTTAGCGGTCTTTGCAATAAGTATGCTTTTTCAAAACCAACGTTTAACATACCACCCATTCTTATAACAAACATAATTATAATTATGGGCATTATTGAAGGCAACGTTATGCTAATAAGTTGACGAAATCTTCCTGCCCCGTCTATTTTTGCCGCATCATATAAATTTGCATCTACCCTACACAAAGCAGCGTAAAAAACAATGCTGGAAAACCCCATGTTTTGCCATAAATCCGAAATTAAATAAATCGGCATATACCATTTGCTATCATCTAAAAGATTTTTTGAGGGTTCATTAGTGATTGAAGCAACCATATTTGAAATAAGACCGTCTACTTTACAAAAATCGACTATAATACCGCAAACAACTACCAACGATATAAATACCGGTAAATAACTTAACATTTGCACGCCTTTTACTATAGCCTTTGTTTTAATTTCAAACATTAAAAGCGCAAATATAATGGGGGCTGGAAAAACAAAAATCACACTTAATATATTTAACACGAAGGTATTATACATGATTCTTCCAAAATATTCGCTTTGGAAAAATAATCTAAAATACTCAAAGCCCATAAACTGGCTTCCCGAAAAACCTAATTCCGGAACGTAATCAAAAAATGCCATAAATATTCCATATAATGGCACGTATGCAAACAATAAGAAATATGCCAATATGGGAATTATTGCTAAATAAAGCACTCTATTTTTTGATAGATCTTTCTTTAAGCGAATAAAATATTCTTTACGCGCAAATGTTTTTTTCATTGCTACCTCTCAATATATCTTACGTACGCTGTTTTTACTACTCCTATAATATCCTCTATTCCCATTGCAATCAAGTTTTGTTTATAATTAGACTCGTAAGAAGCAACCGAACCAGATGATAAATCGTTCGTCTGCCCTGTAATGAATGCCATTTGCTGTTCTTCTATATATTGAGCAATATCTGCATAATATAAATCTATAATCTGCTGCTCTGAACGAGTGTACGTTATCGCAGGTAATAACGCATCAGTTCCAGCATCTTGCGTCCATTTTTCCATAATCGCTATGTTTTCAGGATATTTTTGAATTATAGGATTAGATGTTTTTTCTTGTCTTATAAAAATACCATTATGGTTTTTAAAACGGTATAAAGCAGTATAAATATCGCTGCCAGTTATTTCATTATTAAATAGATAATCCGTAAATACGGGCTTTCCATCTACTAAATTATAAGTAACGCCTTCCGTTCCGTAATTAAAACCGATAATACCTTCATCTGTGAAACCGTAGTTAAGAAAATCAACCGCTCTTGCAACGTTTTCGCAACTTCTTGTAATTACACCGCAAGAATTCCAACTTCCGTTATTAGATCCTAAATACCAATTTTTAAGTCTTAAACGCAATTTATCTCCTTTATTTAATACAGGATAAGGAGCGGCAACCCAATCAACCCCATGTTCACCGATAAGCGTTGCTGCGTTTTGCGGATTATCGAAATATACGCCCGTGTTCATATTTTTAAAATTATTTACGTTAGTAAGCCAATCATCAGTGGTGAAAGATTTTCCAATATATCCCTTATCGTACCAACCGCGTATCAAATTTAGATAGTCAACGTATCCGTTAGTCAACGGTCCGTAAACTATTTCCCCCTTTTCATCCAGCATAAACCCAGAGCCTGCGCCATACGCAGAAATTAACGCTTGTTCTGAATATTGCAAACCTAACGGATGTATTGCAAAAGCATTTTTCATGTTAAGTTCATTTTTGAATTTTCCTAACACTCTATCCCAATCCGCTATTGTTTCAGGAACATCTTCCCCGATGGCATCTAATGCTTTTTTATTAAAAATAGGCCCTGAATAACACCATTCTTCATATTCGCTAAATCCGTAAACAGCGCCTAATTTTCCATTATCCATCGTGGCTTCTTTTAATGCGTTAGGAACGGCCGATATGCGTCTAAGATAATCGGGCGCATACTTACGAATGTACGCGTCTATATTTTTATATAAACCGTGTTCAATACCAGTTTGCACTCCCCCTGCATACCAGTTCCCGCAGAAGATAATATCGGGAAGTTTTTTTTCTGTTATCATCAAATTAAATTGATCAATTTCTTGCCCAATTGAAGGATGAATAAATTTTAATTCCAAATTTAATTCTTCAGCGGCACGCTGGAAAATAACGTTTTTATCATAAGTAGAGTCAGGCGCCCATTGTTCTAATGGAGACCAAATAGTTAAGGTCACCTTTTCGCTTCTATCTATCTCGGGCAAACTCTCCCAATCAACAATATCTGTGTCAGGATTTTTTGGTTTGCAACCAAAAATTAAAGTTAACGAAGCTACTATAACCAACAGCATAGAAATGATTTTAATTTTTCTCATTTGACTTCTCCTTTTAAATTTGTTAAGTCAATTATACTCGAGCCACTTTTTAATTACAATATCTTTTTTTTGTTTTATTATTTTGCTTTTTTATTTTTTTATTATATTATAAAAAATTTTGATAATTTAATTTGACAATTTATTATCATCATTATATAATAAAAATATGAAGTTTAATATTTTATCGTTCGAAATGAACGCATATGAAAAAAAGGGGCTTCTTATTAAAAGACCTTATGGCAAAGATTCATACGTCTTTATAAGATTTAAATCCCCCATATATTTGCAAGACAAGTATTCTGCTGAAGAGAGAAAATCAGGCTCGTGTATTTTATATTCGCCCAACAGTTATCAAATGTATTCTTCACCAAACCACGATTTATTGCATGATTACATGACTTTCACGGTTTCAGATAATTCTTTTTTCAAAAAAATACAATTTCAAACCGATACTGCGTTTTACCCCGAACAACCTGCCTTTATTGATGAAATATTAAAAACAATAAAATACGAAATACATTTGTCTTCCGTTGTGCAACAAGAAATGATAAACAGCGCCTTAACAAATATGTTTGTACAAATTACACGTAGTTACAAAAATAAAGAGGACTTAAATGAAAAATCATTCTTCCTTCTACGTGAAGACGTAAAGAAAAATCCGCAAGAATATACCGTTAAAATAATGGCAGAAAAATTGCATTTTTCTTTATCCTATTTTTCAACAAAATATAAGTTTCTATTCAAAGTTTCCCCAATGGAAGATTTAGCACAAGCAAAAATTGATCTTGCTAAACAAATGTTAAACGAAGGAGCAACCCCATTTGAAGCGGCAAACTTTCTAAATTTTGATAGTTTACCTAACTTTTACAAATGGTTTAAGTTAAAAACTAAACTAACCCCAAAAGCTTTTATAGAAAGGAATAAAGGTCAATCAAACGCAAAAAATAAACGATAAATTTACAATATTTAGGCGTTCAACAATCTTTTTCGCAAAAAGGGAATCCGAAAGATAATGCCGTAGCTGAATCATTTTTCTCTAATATGAAAAAAGAAGAACTTTGTAGAGATAAATATAAATCTGAAAGAGAATTTAAAAAATCAGTTAGCAAATACTTAGAATTTTATAACGAAGAACGCCCCTCATACTAAGATATCGTATAAACCTCCAAGTCTTTTTGAAAAACTTAATATTCAAGTATAAATTTATACCTTTATTTACAACCTAAATAGTTCAATTTTTTAATTTTTCTTAGTAAAAAAATAATTATACAAATCAAACAGTTATGGTTCGTAAAAAACTGGTAAATAAAAAAATCGAACACGTTTTTTGAACTGTTTGAACAAAATGTGTCCGATTATATTAATTTTAAAAATTGCTGATATAATGCTGAATTTTGCAATAAAAAAGCCTTACAATCGAACACTTTTCGTTCGTATTTGTAAGGCTTTTCAAGTGGCTCCCCTGTTTAATCCTAAACTGAACACATTAAAATTACTGATAAAATCTATAATTTTAAAATTTTACTATCTCCATTTTTGTAAATTTTGCAATAAAAAAGCCTTACAATAGAACACTTTTTGCTCTATTGTAAGGCTTTTTTTATGCCATTATTTTATCATAAAATACTTTAAGCCATTCATCAGCAATCACTTTTGCACCTGCTACATTTGGATGAACACCATCATATAAATAATTTTCAGCACCATATCCATAATTAAAATCTTTACAGTTTTTAATACTTAACCATTAAAATTGTTTTCATGGACGAACTCATATTCATTATACATCGCATAAAACAAGTCATTTGACCTTTCAATGTTGCTTGGCATTTCATATTTTAGGTGTTTTTAACTTTATAATAATAAGCTACTGTATGTTCACTTCCTTCTTCAAACAGCGGTACGATATTCCCAGTTACCTCTTTGCCATCAACAATCAAACGATTTTCTTCCGCAGGAATAAATTCAATAGAATATTTTACATCACGGAAAATTCTTTCTACTTTTGCGCCTTTCCAACTTGTCGGCAAACACGGTACAAGTTTTAATCCGTTGAAATCAGGTTTCACCCCTAAAAGAAATTCAATAATGGCGCGATACATCCAACCTGCCGAACCCGTAATCCAAGATTGCGGTGCAAATCCTTTCTTGTGAATTGCCGATGGACCAAAATACATATTAGAAAGGGCATACGGCTCTACGCCCGAATTTGGATTTTGGGGATTATCATAGCGATTCATCTTCAATGTATTCCAAGCATTATCTCCCCTTCCTATGCAACAATCCGCAACAATCTTAAACATTACGCCGTGATTATATACCGAACCGTTTTCATAAACGCCTTGTTCGAAATACGTCAATCTCCCCAAATGATCATTAGGGGTTAAGTAAGGCCTGTCTTGTAACATATACCCGTAATCACATTTTAAACGAGCTTCTACAAGATCCATCACCCTTTGCTTTTCTTCGATGGTAAGAAAATCCGACATAGTTGCCCAAGTTTGCGGATTCAAGAAGAACTTTCCTTCTTTACACTCTTCAGCGCCGACCTTTTCACCCCAATCGTTAATACCGTAAATAAATCGACCGTTTTCAAATCCATATTTAAAAATAGAGCCCTTCAATTTTTCTCTTTTCGCTTTGGTATCAACAATCAATTCCGCGGCATTATCAATCGGGGCATTTTCTAAAATCTCGATATAATCGCGCGAACAGTTCATCGTAGCAATGGAAAGCCAAATGCTTTCCCCTTTCATTTGCAAGCCGGCACTATCAATGGAATCGTTCCAATCTCCGCCTCCCCAAAGGCTCAATCCGTGTTCGCCTTGCGTTGCAAATAAATAATCTATACCACGTTTTACGTGCATAAAAACGCTTTCGTTTCTATCGTCGTCATAATACCCGACTTCTTCTTTAAGAATGGAAAAATCACCGCTTTCTTTCAAATATGCAAGCACCGTAGGCGCGATCCACGCAGGCATATCTTGATAAGGATAATCCAAAATTGGATCGAACATACGGATTGCATTTCCGTTAATAAATTGATGTTTTAACGTATATAAAATACGTTCTCTTGCCAGCGGTTTATCCAAGGAAACAAATCCCGTAATATCTTGCAATACATCACGGAAACCTTTACCATATACTCTACCCCACGTTTTACCGAGCGACATTTGTCGTTTCAACCAAATATTCGCCATTGTATCCAGATATTCATCTTCTGTTTGGATAAAAGCAGTACGAATATGTTCTTCGCTTTTTTCTTTTTGTTTTTCAAGTTCTCTTTGAAATGTCGTTTTGCCTATGTATTTTTCCGCCAACGCCTTTGCTTCCTCTTCTTGACGCACTGTTCCGACCGCAAAATAAAACTCTCTTTCTTCTTGCGGTTCAAGTACGATATTAAATTGCAAAGCGCCGATATAGTAAGGCTCGAATGTAGCAAAATTACACGGCAAAGAATCTTTTGTTAAGCCATCAGGCAAAGCGAAATCCCCGTAAACGCCGACAAAATCGTCTTTTGATAAAGCCCATGCATCCGCTGCCGTATCTGAATAATAAAATACGTCACGATATTCCTGTTGAAGCTTATGCGCTGAATGAGCATAGTACAAACCCATGTATTGCTCGTCATATCTCGCACGCGTGTACGCTTGATTTTGCGAAATATTAACATTCGGCGAAATATACGTATATACGCTTAAATTTTTACGCGTATCCTTTTCATTTTTTAACGCAATCCTATGCAACTCAACAAAACCCGTTTCCGGAACAAGTATTGTCAGAGATGCCGACAAACCGTTATACGCGCTCTCTACCGTATGGTACCCCAACCCCACACGCGAACGAAAAAGTGAAAAATTCTTCTTGGCAAAATTGCGATTAATATCGTAAATTTCCCCATTATCATTATCGCGCACATACACCAAACGATAATCGTTAATCAAAGGACGAAACTCTTTATTGATACACGCCTTCGATAAACCGTTTCCAAATTGGTCAAGGTCGATAATCAACCCTTCGTTCCAAAGATAATTTTTCAAGGGACGAAGCGGATACATGTTTTCAATTATGTATTCTCGCTTTTCATTGTCAAAATAACCGATCTTTTTCATTTTTTCTCCTTATGAAACAGGGGGCATAATACCCCCTGCAATTCTTATTTCATTTCCGAAATCTGAATAGTTTTTCCTTTATTCAAACGGCTTTCTTCTGCCGCAAAAGACATTAAATGACTCTCCACCGAAACATCAAGATAAGTAATCCCTTTCGCCTCTTCTCCGTTCAATGTCTTATAAAGCTGTTCCATCATAAAGAAATCACTACCATTATGGCCACCCACCGTCGCAGCAGAAATGTCCACATCTATGCGCTTTACTTCCCCGTCAAAAGGACGAATTTCAATGACGTTATCTTCCATATGTCCATAAAGTTCCGCTTTTGTACCGAATACTTTAATATCACGATAAATGCGTTTAGAGAACCCCGTCATCGTATGTACAGCCGTCTTCCCGTTTTCAAACAACATAACAGTCGATTGATGATCGACTACGTCGTTATCATTCAAGAATACACATTTATCATACTGCGTTCCTTTTAAATCTTGCAAAATAGCCTCATCCGACATTCCATGCTTTGCAAAATAACCCGCCGTCCAACGGAAATCGTCGGTCGTATAGAGTTTTTGCGCATTCCACATACAAGTATATTTATGCGGACATTCGGAACAATATTGCGTTGCACCCTTAGGAGCATTTTCTTCACGGAAAAAGTTTCTGTCCCCATAGGAGTTTATCGAAATACATTTTTCGCCCATCAAATAACGGATAATATCCATATCATGGCAACATTTTGCCAAAATCATCGGGCTGGATTCTTTCGTGTTGCGCCAAGGCCCACGAACGTAGCTATGCGCTATGTGATAAAACCCAACGCCTTCTAACGCATGAATATTGACTATGTCGCCAAGCGTTCCTTCGTCAATGATATCTTTGATCGTGCTGTAAAACTTCGAGTAACGGAGAACGTGACAAACGTAAACTTTTCGATTGTGCTTTTTTGCACATTCATACACCGCAAGACAATCTTCCAAATTAGGCGCGATCGGCTTTTCCAAAAGAAGGTCATACCCTTTTTCCATTGCGTAAATCGCATGCTCCTTATGTTGCGCATCTTGCGTGGAAATTGCAACCAAATCCAAATCGTAGCCTGCGTTTAAAAGTTCTTTATAGTCTTTATAAGCTTTTACCCCTCTTGCTTCCGCCGCTTTCAACCTGTGCTCTTGCACGTCGGAAATTGCAACAAGTTCAAATTGTTCGGGATATTGCAACGCATACTCCGCGTATATTCCGCCTCTGCCACCATAACCGATAACTGCTATTTTTTTTCTTTCCATACTCTTTACCCTTTAATTTAACGTGATTTTCACCTTTGTTTGCTGTGCATACGAACCTTGATTGGTTTCAGGCTCGATAATCAAATAGTACTCGCCTTTTGCATCAAATGCAAACTCAAATCTTTCTTCGAATGCTTCACCGAGCATATTTAAATAACTCGTTTTCTCCGTTCCATCCGTTAAATAAATGTTATAATGCCAAAGGTCTCCCGTTGCCCTATCCCAAGAAAGAACAACTTTTCCATCTACATAATTAGCCGTTATACCCTTAATTCCCGAAAGGCTTTTTTCTTCTAACTTCTCATAGGTGGCACCAACATCGCGTTTTTGCCAATCAGACCAGCCGCCACCCGCATAGGGAAGAGCCCCATCGTTAATCTTATCAGCTGGCGTCGTTTCAAACACCATAAATTTAGACGTATCAGCTTTATAATACTTATTCCCAGCAAATTTATACCAAGCTACTGCTTCGCTAATATTTACCCACATATCATTGCTCGTCGTTTTAGATATAAGGTGATTATTTTGGAAGATATTTCCTTCCCAAAGCGAAGAGTCCCCGCCGTTTTCCGTTGCGCCTAAATGACTTTCACCCTTCAAATCGTTGATAATTAAATTATCTTCAATCAAAAGATTACTTACTACGTGCATGTTATCTTTTACAACTTGGTAACGATTTGTATAATCCGTAAGGTGAATTTGACCGTGTTGATTCCCTTTACACTCATTACTCTCAATACGATTATTACGAATAGAACAATTAACATTCGCCATCGTACCTACGCCACTACCTGCACAATCGTAAACGTGGTTATATTGCACGTTTACACGATTTGTATTCCAGTCAATGTCAATCCCCATACCGTCAAAATGAAGATTCGCATTTTCAATATTGTAAACCACATTATATTTGATATCCGTATCTTCGCAACCGAGTGCCATAATGCCAGTTTGTCCAATAGACATCCAAGCATTTCCATTTATACCCATTGCAGAATCATATACCAAATTGCGATTCATCTCCGAATCGTGACAACATTCCTCATAAATAGGAATTTGCGCCACTTTATAAACCGTATTTTCATTAATATAGACATTCCCGTATACTTTCGGGTCCGAATTCATCTTATTGATATCCGTCAACCAACCATCTACAAAAATCCCTGCCATGCCCAACGAATGCACTTCATTGTTTTTAATATGCACGTTTTCAAGAACGTTTTGCGGTCTATCCGCCCACGCCAAATTCGACGTAATTCGAATACCGGAAGAAGACGTTGTTGCTGAACCATAAACAAGATTATTTACGATATAAATATTGTCGTAACCGATAGTTGTATTATACGTACCTACAATACCAATTGTAGCGGGTGGTGTAGATTGTGAAACACGTTCCTGCCCGTTGACAATAATCTCTAAATCACGAATTACCAAGTTGCTCACATTTGTAAATGCAATACCCGTCATTTTTTGTGCCAAAAGTTTAGGGCGTGCCTTTTCATTCTCGTAAGCACAAATCGTAATAGGATTATTTTCTTCGCCGCTATCCTTAATCGTTAAGGTTGTTCCAGTGAAGGTATCTCCACCTCTAAAAGCAATCGTATCACCTGGCTCTAACGCAAGTTGATTGACTTTTTTAATGGTTTTTATCGGCGTTTCTTTCGTTAACCCATCGTTATTATCATTTCCTTTTGCAGAAACATAATAGGTTTTTCCGTGTCCGACAGGAATTTCTGCCTTTTTTTCCGCAAGCGTCGTTTCGAATGAAAACGCCGCCTCACGTACATATTCATTTTCTGAATTCTGCGAACTGTTTGTTGTGTCTACACAGCCAACAAAATTAATAGCAGCACATAAAGTGCAAATAGATAATAATAATCCTACCGCATTTCTTTTCATGTGTTACTCCTCTTATGCTTTTGGTAATGATTTGGCTGCTTCATTGATGGCATTGATATAATCGCCACCACGATCCCCCCAATACTTAACCAAAGCATTCCAATAATTTTCTCTCGTTTGCGTGGGGTTATTCTTGATATTTGCCACAATATTTTTACAAACAGTCGTAACTCTATCAATGAGTTCTGCTTCAATCGTTGCATATTCATTAGAAGCGCGAATAAACGTCAATTCGTCAATGCAAAGATATTGCTTTTCCCAAGCCGTCATAATTTGTTCCGTTTCCTTAACATAAGAACGGGGAGAATTCGTATATTTGATTTCCCAAGATGCAATGCCCTTTAATCTAAACGCCGCAGGAGCAATGGAATCATTTTTCAAAATATGCTGCATATTGTTGTTATCAAGAGGTAATAAACTCTTCTTAGTCGTACCGTCCGCCGCGTATTCCCAATGGTCGCCTTCAAGCCCCCAAGTTAAAATCGTATCCCCTTCTTCGGTAAAGATCCAATTCATCAATTCAAGAATCTTCTTCTTTTTCGTTTCGGAAATATCGTTGTTGATTGCCATATATCCATAGTTATTCACAGCCCCTTGAATACGCTTTTTCCCGTCAACACCCGTCACAACCGGCATACCACGTACAACATCGCTGATTTTTTGCGAATTTGCAACCTTACCAATAAAGCCTTTTACGTTTTCCATAATGCCTTCAGGCACACCGGGAATTGCATTGTAGCAAATAATACCCGACTTGCCACTACAGAAATCACTCTTTGCCATTTCGTAAGTCACAGTTGTATTGTAATTCGAGTTAATAAATCCGTTATCATACATATCCGCAATCCACATAACGGCATTCTTACCACGCTCGGTAAGGATTTCGGGTTCCCATTTGCCAGTCGTTTGATTATATTCCCAACCCTTTTCGTTGATGTTCCACATATTCAATAAGGGATACCACCAATAAATGCCCGAATCTTTATTCAAGCCGTACCCTACCGTATCGGAAGAACCATTGCCATCGGGGTCACCTCTTGTAAACCCTTCACAAAGGTCGTAGAAGTTCAAATAATTGAAATTAGGGTCTTCTGGATCGACTAACGCACGTCCGCTAGACGGTTGCCAATTTTTATTTACCAGGGCTTGATACCAGTCGCGACGATAATACATTGCCATTTGCGTGAAAAGTTCACCCGACTCCGCATTGCTCGTCAATACGATAGGAAAGCTGTAATAATCCCCACCTAAATAATTTTTAACAACAGCTTCACTTCCAAGTGCCGTAAAATTCGCCTTCAAGGCGGGATATTCATCTAAATACTCCGAATAATTAAACAAATATTTTTCGTTTAACCATTTCGAATAAGCGGGCTCTTCCTTAAAATGGATAAACATATCGGGAACATCGCCACCGCCGATAAGCTGATTCAAAAGCGTAGGCGAAGAAGCAACGGTTGTCGTTGTCGTTTCTAATTTGATTTGAAATTTATTTTCTACGTAATTTAATATTTTCTTTGAATCAGGCGTTAAACCATTTAACGAATCAAGGTCATGTCCAAAAAAGTCAATAATCAATTTACCATCATCCGTATATTCATCTTTTAAGGTATCTTGATATCCTCCGCCACCGCAGCCCGTAAACATAGATGCCATTGAAATGGTTGCTAAAGCAACCGCTAAAAATTTCTTCTTCATATATTTTCTCCTTTATTTTTAACCTTTTATTGAACCAATTAATACACCTTTGGTAAAATGCTTTTGCAAGAACGGGTACACACACATAATAGGCAATACCGATACAACAATTCCTGCATACTGAATGCTTTCGCCTACCATCATCGTAAGTCCTGAACCGTTATCCGCACTTGTACCACGGCTACGATCAATAATAACCTGCAAAGCGTACGCCATTGGACGTTTTTCATGGCTTGTGATAAACAACATAGCCGTGTACCAGTTGTTCCAAAGCCCGACCGAAATAAACAAAGCAATCGTCGCCAAAACGGAAGAAGACAAGGGAAGAATAATCGTCAAGAAAATTCTAAAATTCCCTACCCCATCAATTTTCGCAGCTTCTTCAAGTTCTTGCGGAAGCCCAAGGAAATAGGAACGCATAACCAACATATTGAACATGCTCATATATGCGGGAAGATACATTACTTCCAAGGTATCGCGAAGATCGAGCTCTTTTATAATAAGATAATACGGTATCATACCGCCACTAAAATACATCGTAAATAAGAAGTAAAACATCAATACCTTCTTGCCACGAAGATTTCTTCTTGATAATGCATAAGCGGTAAGAGTCGTAATAATAAGTTGATATACCGTCCCTGCAAGCGTGATATAAACAGAATTAAAAAACGCTTGCCCGAACGCATATATTTCATTTGTAAAGATTGTTACGTACCCTTCTAATTGAAAATTTGTGGGCCATAACGCCAACGGATTATTCATAATGTCCGTATCCGACATAAACGATTTAATGAATACCGTCCAAAACGGAAGAATGATTATCACACAAAAAAATGCAAGAAATAATCCAATTAGCGTTTTGCCTATTAGGGTTTCAATGGGCATCTTGATTTTCCATCTTTTCATCTCAATACAATGCCTCCCCACCCATTTTTTCTGTTATTTTATTCGCAACTACCAAAAGTACAATATTGATGATATTTGCAAACAAACCAATTGCTGTACCAATTTCAAAATTCCCCCCACCGATACCATAACGATACGAGAATGTCGAAAGATTATCCGCTACATCATATACCTGCTCGTTATATAAATTATAGATTTGATCTAAATCCCCACTAACCATACCACCGACACGAAGAATTAACATAATGGATATCGTTGGCATAAGTAACGGTAGCGTAATTGCCCAGAACATTCGGAAGTCAGATGCACCATCTACTCGCGCCGCTTCATAATATTCCGTTGAAATGGAAAGTAAAGCAGATAAATAGATAATGGCACTCCACCCAGCCTCTTTCCAAATATCCGTAATGACGATAATCGCAAGAAATGTTTCATCATCTGCCAATACGTTCAAATCTCCCAATCCCACTCGTTCAAGCATTTGAAAAATAAATCCGCCCTCGTCAAGCAAGGAAAATACCAATCCCGAAATGACAACCCATGACACAAAATGCGGTAGATATAAAATCGTTTGTACTGTTCTTTTGATACCTGTTCTCTGGATATAATTTATCATTACAGCTAACAAAATAGGAACGGGAAAACAAAATACGAGCTTTAAAACATTATGTATTATTGTATTTTTAAACGCCACCCAAAATTGTGGAATATCAAATAACTTCTCAAAATGCAAAAAACCAACCCATTCCGAGCCGAGAATCCCTCCTCGTATAGAATAGTCCTTAAACGCAAGTACTACACCATACATCGGAAGATAACTGAATATAAACGTTAACACAACCCCTGGTATGAGCATTACATAGAAAACCCAATCCCTACAAAGGTCTTTTTTCAGATTTTTCAACTTTTGTTCCATTGCAATTCTCCTATACATTTAGCAATAATTGGTTCTATATTCTTGTGGAGAAATTCCCTCACTTTTTTTGAATACTTTGCAAAAGTGGCTATAATCGTCATAACCAACTTTCAAAGCAATTTCATTTAACGTTAGGGATTCATCTTTCATAAACTGTTTTGCTTTGTTTAATCGAACTTTAAACAAGTAATCCACAAAATTCATCCCAGTTTTGCGTTTAAACTGCTTACTCAAATAACTTAAATTATAATGATATCTCTCTGCATAGAACCCAAAAGAAATTTTTTGGGAATATTCTCTCTCAACATCTTCCATTATTTGCTGTATAACAATTTCGATATCTTTCTGCGTTTGCTCGTCTATCTCGCTTTCTTTCGATAGCGCAACAATTTCTTTTGCATATTTGAAAAAATTGTCCCCACCATTGAATTTTGTACTAAATAATGTTGCAGAATCATCTTTAGGTTCGTTTTCTGGCACCTCTATCAATACATATTTTCCATTTTCGGCGTTATACTCAGCAATCGTATAATCAATGCTTTCATCCGTTTCAATCGTTTCAATAAAAGCAAAGACATATCTCTTTTCAGCTTGAATAAATCCCCAATCCCTACTTTTTTTCTCTGTATATTTGATAATTCCTTCATCTGCTAAGCCGTTAAGCAACATTTCAAAAAATGGATTAAACAACTTATCGCAAATCTCTTTACGGAATTCCAGCAAAAGGAGATTTAACTCTTTTTTATTGACTGGTTTAATTAAATAGGAACGTACTTTCAATTTTATTGCTTGCACTGCATAATCGAATAAATCGTATGCCGTCAATAAAATAACTTCCGTATTGAACTTCCTTTTGATAATTTCCTCAGTCAACTCCAATCCGTTCATTCCACTCATATTGATATCACAAATCAATAAATGTGGTTTCCTTTCTTCAATGTCAATGAGCGCCGCTTCTCCTTTATTGGAGTATCCGCAAACTTCATATCCCATTCTACCCCAATCAATTACTTTCAGTAATTCGTCAATGATCGGCTGTTCGTCATCTACTAAATAGACTTTTAACATACTATTCCTGCCTTGGTTTTTCCTAATCGTAAAACCACCTTTGTTCCTTTTCCTTGTTCGCTTTCTACAACTATATACGCTTCCTGGCCTGTCAAAATCTTTATTCGGCGTTGTACATTTATCAAACCAATCTCCCCTTCATGGGACATTTCTTCATTTTGTTCCAATACACGATTCAATCTATCCAAGCTCTCTTTATCCATGCCTATCCCATTATCACTGACGGAAAACTCTATCAAATTATCCTCGGTAAGTTTCCCTTCTATGAGAATTTTACCTTCTCCTACGCTAAAAGCGTGTTTGTAAGCATTTTCTATGATGGGTTGCAAAATAAACTGTGGTATTTGTAAATGCTTTAACCTTTCATCTACAAATAATTCGACATCTATGTTCTTGATGCGAATTTTTTGAATATCTAGATAATTTGTCAATGCTTGAATTTCATCCGCAATGGTTACATAATCTTTACCTTTAAAGGTAAAACGCAAATAACTACAAAGTAGATCTATACATTCCGCAGCTTCGTCATTCCTGCCAAGATTTACAAACGATCGTATAATTGAAAATGTATTAAAAATGAAGTGCTTATTGATTTGTGTGCTTAAATATTTTAATATATAACGATCTTTTTCCGCTACGTTGTAAGCCGTCTTTAATTGCTCATTGGATAATGCACTGTTTAATTGCAATATCGAATCCATCATCAAATTAAATTGTTTACCAACCAAATCGAGTTCTTCAATATTGTATTCATCCACTCGCATCTGCAAATCGCCTTCACTAATTTTCCTAAAAGCCGATATAAACGACTCGTATGCTTGAAATTTCTTTTTTTCTTGTAAGCGAATATAGCAGAAGAATAACACTATTAAAAATGCCATTATACCGATTATGGAAAACAAATACGGCAAAAATCCTCTAAATACATTATTCCCGTCAAAATATACAATGGTTTTTAACCCAAAGTGTTGAGATTCAATTGCAATTTTATAAAAGCTATCGTTTATCTCACTTGCTGAGGTATTTATGTTCCCACAAATAACTTCCCCATCATTATCATATAAACCAACTTTCACTTCTCGTTGACTTTGGATATTCGAAAAAGAATCGGTAAGCCCAGAAAAATTAATGATTGCAATTCCCAATCCAATCGGTTGTAAATATGTTTCGGGTACAGCACTTAAAACCCAATGCCCTATAATCATAGAAACCCTTTCCCCAAGACCGTTTTCAACTGGAAAAGAAAAGTATTCCCCTTTTGCATATTGAGGTTTCAAAGCAGCTTCTTGTAATTTGGGAACAATAAATGGAATAAAAGCCGACATGGAATCAGACGACATAATAATGCTATCTAATGAAATGTTTCCCTTCTCGTCCTGAGGGAAAAACCATATCGCATTTATGGTATCTCGAAGAACGGCGCTTACTGTTAATCTTGCGTAAATTTTTTCAGAATCCGCATAAGAGCCTTCTTCTATGGACGCCTTTACATTTCTTTGAAAATCCTCATCAAAAAAAGTATAATTTAAAAGTGATTTGACGGAAACTATTTTTTCATCAATTTCTTCTTGAATAGAATACGCCATATCCTTTTTATCTTGTGTATAATGTCTCCACTCAAAATAATACAGCGTAGATGGAACTAAAAAAATTAACACGATAAATAACGCCAAAAACAAAGCATAATTAAATCTAAAAAATGATTTCTTAACTTTTTTCATAGACGCTCCTCTTATCAGTTACTTATATTTTTCCACATCGAATACATAAAAATACTTTTTTAGGGGCAGAGAGAGACTTTCCCCGCCCCCGGTATCACAACAATTATTCCTTGCGCTTCTTTAACAATCTAACCAACGCAATGCCAATCCCAAGCATTCCTATAGTACCACCGCTTGCAAGCGAACCGTTGCAACCTTTACAACCAGATTGTTCTCCTCCATTGTTGTTAGAAGTATCGCTATTATTGTTATTATTGTTTCCATTTCCAGAATTACTCGAATCATTACCAGAAATATCTTCATCAACAGGGTCTGCCACCGTTATGTCGGGATTGTCCATCGGCGTATCCGTTTCTTTTAATCCAAATACGGGATTGAAATTAAATCCATCATACAGCCCTGCCTCTACACAGTTTACACGAATCATGACTTGATCGCCTTCTTGTACGCCAATTGTAACGTCTTCAAAATTGAATACGCCTTTATTTGCGCTCGTAGGTCTATACGTTTCCCAAGCTTTATTCGTGGGCCATACGCGTTCTCCGTTTACTTCAATACGCATACGAATACCATCAGACTCAAGGAGATTCCCATTGTTGATAATATCAAAATATTCCCACAATGCAATATTGCCGCCTCTAAATACGGATTCAGCAGAAATCGTCAAATTACCGCTTGCAGGCACAAGATACGCAATTGCAGCATCTCTCGTTTCTTCAGGTCTAAAATAATTCCAGCCCACTTCAGCAATATAATCATCCAAAATCCCCGACGTAAATGCAAGCGTTGCATAGTTCACGTCACCCATCAAATTATAAACTGCTTTATCGTAAAGCCCTGCCGACGTATCTACGCTCCAATAAGAAATCAATGCCGTTTCTTCATTGTAATTTGCAATATCAAAATAATCCGAAGCCGTCGTATAGCTTACGTAATTGCTCATGTCCGCTTCCGTATCTACCGAAAACGTCGGGTTAAAATCAAGAATATCACAGTTTTGAGGCGAATTAAAATCTGCTCTTGTAATTTCAAAATATACTTGATCGTATTTCTTAACAAGGATATTTTGAATATTCGATGTAGATTGGGTAGCAATCAAATCCCCTGCGGCATAACCGTCCGTTGCCGTTTCATACAACTTTGCAAGCGATCTATCCCATCCGCCTTCAACGGGCCAAACCGTTTTACCATTTAATAAAACTCTAAACGCATAGCCTTTAAACGCTTGACCGATTGTACCGCCATAGAAAGTATAGCCGTTTTTCGCATTAGGATATTCGTTATATTTAAAAGCAATATCCGAAATTGTCAATGCTCCGTCATAAGGCGAAGTGAAACCTAAAATAACGTTGTTAGGATCGGGAGATACCGCAACCGTAACGATTTGTCCCGAAGGCATAAACGCGGAATAGGAATCATTTGCGCACAACCAAGTTTGCGAAGGATCTACGCCCATGCCACCACGAGTCATTTCCATAACTTGTGTCGATGCTTCTTGCCCCGTAAACCCGGAAGCAGAACCACCCGTCATACGATACAAATAAGAGAACGGGTATGTACTTTCATCGTCTTCCGTAATCACAACGTTATTGATAAGCGCATTATTCTCGTCCAAATTCACTTTTAACCCGTGATTAAACGCGTGTACGCTTTCAGGAAGTCCTTGCATAACAAAGCTTGGATTGTACTGGAAGGATACAAAGCTCATTTCCGAAACACTTACATCCACCTTTGAGCTATAAAAATGAATATAAATCTTTTCGCCTGCTGCCATTTCGAAAGATTGTTCTTCAATCGAATATAAATCGCCGGCTTCATAATACGTCCAAACGGAATCTTCAGGCTTAACCGTTGCTTCGCTTTTCGTGATATACATCCCCAAATTGCCGTTATACGTTTCCTGGAGTATAGGACTAGAAGATGCACTAATTACATTCAACGACGTTCGAGGCATAATTACAGTGCCCGTTTCCGTTGCCGTATATGCAAGCGAAACCACACGGTTTACAGGTTCATCCCAAACGCCAATGGTATGTACCGCACCTTCGCCGCCACGGAAATTGACTAATTCATAGTCAGACGGATTGTTATGTACGATATCGTTGATATACACTTGTGGATGTTGATATTGATTATCCGCACTATCATCGACACGCATACGAGTATAACCTGCCCAACTATTTGCCGTATAAAACGTAATAGCACCATCCGCCATATTATCAACACTGGTAATTTTCGCAAGTTCCCCACTTAACGTCGTAACGTTTTTGTTTTCCGCCGCAGATGCCGTTGTTATAATTCCTATTCCCATAAGAGAACATATTAATCCCCCAGCGACTAAACAAGAGATTTGCTTTTTTAAGCTACTGTTTTTTGCCATAATTTCCTCCAATCATTTTTTCTTCTATTATATCAAAGAAACCATTTTTTTACCAATGGTAATTTTTGTCTTGTTTTCAAATATACTTGTACTTTTTTTGTCAAAGAGAGCCGTTCGAATAAACGACTCTCTTTTTAACAATTTGTCAATCTTCGCGACGTTTTTTCAGTAAGCCCACAAGAGCACCAAATACTGCCATCGCCCCGATAGAAAGCCCCGAAACAGAAGACTTACAACCGCTCAAAATATTCGACGAGCCATCACTGCTATCATCTGCCGAACCCGAATTGCTGCTATTGTCGTTCGTATTGCTACTATCGTCAGGAAGAACAGGAATTTCTTCCGTTTCTTTATCTCCACACGAGCAGGTTCTTTCTTTAAGACCGGTTTCCGTAGTGGTCGGTTCTTTAACAACTACCCATTCACCATATTCGTGCGCAAGCACTTCGCCGTTTTCAAACGTTTCCGTACCGATTGCACCGCATTCACAAGAATAGTAGTAAACTGCTTTTGACGTACAGGTAGCCGCCGACTTCAAGTACTTAGCATCCGTATTTATTTGGTCGTAGTTATGAGCAAGCATTTCGCCACTTTCAAACGTTTCCGTACCGATTGTACCGCATTCGCAAGAATAGTAGTAAACTGCTTTCGCAGAACAAGTTGCTTCAGACTTCAAATATTTAGCGTCCGTATTCGTTTGATTATGCGTATGTACGAAATCACCGACCTCGAATGTTTCCGTACCTTTTGCGCCGCATACGCAAGAATAGTAGTACGTTTCTTTAGTTGTACACGTTGCGGTCGACTTCAAATATTCGCTAGCAATATTCTTTTTATTGAACGTATGGATATCTACATTTGTTTGGTCAAGCTCAATGCTAAATTGATTGTTTTCCTTATAATATGCGTTCTTAACAGTCGAATACCATTCAACCTCAATTTCGCTACCATCTTCCGAGAAATAAAGCATAGCAACCATACCTATCGGAGACATCGTTTTGTCCATATCTTGTGGATCAATCAACATTTCCGTTACAGTATTACCATGGATACCCGTACTCTTTCTAACCAAAACGTCAGAACAAGGATCGTGTCCACCCATTACAAGGAAAATATTTGCATGCTTAGAAACGAGCTTGTTCCAAATTTCCAAACCATTATTATAGTCTTTAGAACCCGAAGCAACGAACCCCTTGTCGATATCATAGTCAAGCGTATTAAAATTAGAATCTGTCAACGTATTCTTATTTCCGTTTGCATCCAAATAAGCATGCGTCGTAATAATTACGCGACGTTCAGGGAAGCTTGCAATTACATCATTTGCCCACGCGAGAACAGCATCAGAAGGACCGAAATCAAGCGTTACAAGCAAATAATCCGTTTTGCCAGCCGTAAAGGTCATCCAAGAATTTAAGACGCTACCTTCTTCATAGAACCCACCAAACTGCTTTGTGTAAGCGTCGTACCAGAACGCTTCGCTCATTCTTGCAGACGTATCGTGGTTACCACGAATCAACGAATAAGGAACTTCACCGTCCATCTTAGAAATAACGGATTTTACATAGCTCCATTCCCCTACGTTGGACCACTCGGTGATATCGCCCAAACCGAATACGTGCTCAATTTTCTTGGAATCCTTGTTTGCAAGAATCCAATCATAAATGTTGCTTAAATACGTCGTTCCATGGTTGATGTCATAATCAGTAATCTTTTGCGTATCACCAACCACAGCAAAAGAATACGAATATCCCGTTACTTCTTGTTTATTTTGAATCCATGTAGCAACGCAGTTAAGATGATTCTCATTTGCGGAAAGGTCTTGGATATCCGTAGTTGCTACGTTCGTAGGCGTTTTATAGTAGGCAAGTAAGTTTGCATCCGTTGCATCCACATTCTTTGTATCTGCAAGAATTTCCTCAGCCGTACGCATATCGGAATACACGGCAAACGAACGCATATAGCCCTTAAAATACGAGGTGTTTCCGGAACGAATATCCCCACCAAGTCTAAATTCTTTTTCCAACGCAGCAGGTGCAATAGGATTTGCCATATACGAAACCGTACCAAAAGCAACACCGTCAATATAACAAGTCCATTTTGCATTCTCTACATCATACGTTACGGCAACATGCAACCATTTATCTTGTCTTACATCCGTTTTGAAAATAATTTCGGAAATTGTATTATTTGTATTTGTGTAATACAAACGAACAGTACCTTTATCTTTAATTTCAAAGTTAAAGCAGCTTCCAGATGCTCTATAGTTACCGAACATTACACCGCCACGTTCGGTATCCGCAATCGAAGAAGGTACGTAAATTTCAGTTTCCAACGTAAGTGGTACAGAAGGAAGTTTCTTCGTCGTATCATACATCGTTTCCTTTTCAAAAGAAATACCGTTGATTTCTTCAGGTTCTACGAACTTAAAGGAAAGATCATAGGTAAACGTAACACAGCGTTCAACTTCGCCAACGTCCTCATTTGCTTTTGCTGCGTACAAATTCACGTAAATTACGTCCCCCGCATTTACATAGAATTTCTGTTCAGGAATCGTGTACGTTTTACCTGCTTCGTACGTTTGCCAATTCAAAGACGCATCCGTAGGCGCCATTGTTGTTCTATTAGCCGCACCTTTCGAGAAACCCATAGACAAGTTTGCATTGTAAGTAGCTTCGTAATTAAGACTATTCGAAGCAGCCGCAACCGTCAACGTTTGAGAAGGAATAATAACCGTTCCTTTTTTCGGCGCGGTATAACCAATCGCCCAGGTTCTATCTACGTCAGCGCCAGCAAGAACACCAACCGTATGCGTGCCCGTAGATCTAAACGCCGTATTGTTTCCAGCAAATGTCGCCGGGCAAACACCGTTTACGTTAGAGTAATTTAAGAAACCTGCATTTGCATCACCATACATAGCGGCATAATTTCTTTGACCATAAGGCCCCATCCATTTAACGCCACCATAGAAATCCAAAACAGTATCTTCTCCCATCGTTTCAATCGATTGAATTTTTGCAATTTCTTTCTTTAAGGAAGTAACCGTTACACCTTCTTCCACTTCAGCAGAGCCTTCATAGAAGTTAAAGGTGGGATTATACGTAATATTTACTTTTCTATTGTTTTCCGTGCCTGCCGCGCGCAAGCTCAAATAGATACAATCCCCTTCCGTTACTTCAAAGGTTTGTTCTGCAACGGTTGTAGTTGCAGTATATTCCGTCCAACCCTCGGTAGATTTCGCCTTCAAATAATCGCCTGCCGTCCAAGCCATTTCAAGCGTCGCATTCGTTGCCGAATTAATCGTAAGCGAGGCTGCAGGTACAACCAACGTACCATCTGCGGGTGCAGTCCAACCAATTGCCCATACACTGTTTGAACCATTCATCTCACAAATCGTGTATGTACCAGTTGATTTGAAACCAAATTCGCTCCCGTTCCAATATCCTGCAGACAAACCATTAATTGCGCTATACGACATAACGCCACGGTCCCCACCATTAGGGAATGCTTCAAGCCATTTGTAGTACTCGTAGTTGCGCACCGAACCATAGTGAAAACTCGAGGTGTAATATTTCAGCGAGCTCTTTGCGAATGCTTGGCTGTATAACGTAATCAGCTCAGGGCTGGAAACAACTTTACCATCACTTATCCAGCTCTTATCCGTTAAACCTAAGGCTTCCAATTCGTCTGCAGTATAAGCAACTTTTGCAATTTCGCCAGTAAGCGTTACACTACTCGTGGGCGTTGCCGCAGATGCATTCACGCTGTCTAATAAAGCAAAACCCGTCACCATCGTAAAAGCCATTACAGCTGAACAAATCATTGCTATACGCTTTTTCACATTTTGAATTACTTTCATAATCTCCTCCGTTAATAAATTTCTATGTAACTATTTTATCATACAGCATTTTTAAAGCCTTTGTATATTTTTGTCTTAAATGCTGTTTTTGTTGTATGTTTTTTGTCAAAGAAGAGCCGTTCACAGGAACGGCTCTCTTTTTTAGGCGAGGTGAATTATACTATCAATCTTCGCGACGTTTTTTCAGTAATCCTACAAGAGCACCAAATACTGCCATCGCCCCGATAGAAAGCCCCGAAACAGAAGACTTACAACTGCTCAAAATAATCAACGAATCATCACTACTATCGTCTGACGAACCCGAATCGCTGCTATTGTCGTTTGTATTGCTACTATCGTCAGAAAGAACAGGCATTTCTTCCGTTTCTTTATCTCCACACGAGCAGGTTCTTTCTTTAAGACCGGTTTCTGTAGTGGTCGGTTCTTTAACAACTACCCATTCACCATATTCGTGACCAATAGCGGGGATAACTTCTTGCGCTACCAATACTTCGCTGCATACCGAGCAGTGCTTACCTTCCGTTAAACCAGTCGTTGTACAGGTTGCCGCTACTGCCACATCTACCACTTCAGTATGACCAAGCGCATCTACCGTTACCGTTTCACGGCTAATCTCTGCGTTACATACCGTACAATATACCACGTTGTCATAAGAACCGGTCGTCGTGCAGGTAGGTGCTACGTTGTTTTCTACCACTGCCGTGCCTGCGGTATGACCAAGAACGGGGGTAACTTCTTGCGCTACTAATACTTCGCTGCATACCGAGCAGTGCTTACCTTCCGTTAAACCAGTCGTTGTACAGGTTGCCGCTACTGCCGCATCTACTACTTCGGTATGACCAAGCGCATTTACCGTTACCGTTTCACGACTAATCTCTGCGTTACATACCGTACAATACGTTACATTCTCGTAAGAGCCTGCCGCCGTACAAGTAGGCGCTACGTTGTTTTCTGCCACTGCCGTGCCTGCGGTATGCGCTGCAAATTCGCCGGATTCAAACGTTTCCGTACCGATTGCACCACATGCGCAGGAATAATAGTAAACTGCCTTTGCCGTACACGTTGCAGCCGTCTTCAAATACTTAGCGTCGGTACTCTTCTTATCGTAAGTATGAATAGAAGGGCTGTGGCACTTCAAAGTATAACCATTGCCAGACAAATCGTCAATATTTGCATTCATAGCAGAAAGCGGAGTCTTGTAATATGCAATCAAGTTCGCATCCATTGTATCCACATTTATCGTATCCGCAAGAATTTCCTCAGCCGTACGCATATCGGAATACACGGCAAACGAACGCATACATCCCTTAAAGAACGAGGTGTTTCCGGAACGCACATCCCCACCAAGTCTAAATTCTTTATCCAATGCAGCAGGTGCAATAGGATCTGCCATATACGAAACCGTACCAAAAGCAACACCGTCAATATAACAAGTCCATTTTGCGTTCTCTACATCATACGTTACGGCAACATGCAACCATTTATCTTGTCTTACATCCGTTTTGAAAATAATTTCGGACGTCTTATTATTTGTATTTGTGTAATACAAACGAACAGTACCTTTATCTTTAATTTCAAAGTTAAAGCAGCTTCCAGATGCTCTATAATTACCGAACATTACACCGCCACGTTCGCTATCCGCAATCGAAGAAGGTACGTAAATTTCAGCTTCCAACGTAAGGGGTACAGAAGGAAGTTTTTTCGTCATATCATACGTCGTTTCCTTTTCAAAAGAAATACCGTTGATTTCCACGAATTTGAAGGAAAGATCATAGGTAAACGTAACACAACGTTCAACTTCGCCAACGTTCTCATTTGCTTTTGCTGCGTACAAATTCACGTAAATTACGTCCCCTGCATTTACATAGAATTTCTGTTCAGGAATCGTGTACGTTTTACCTGCTTCGTACGTTTGCCAATTCAAAGACGCATCCGTAGGCGCCATTGTTGTTCTATTAGCCGCACCTTTCGAGAAACC
>JAZOCA010000048.1:0-1584 GCA_045596285.1 Christensenellaceae bacterium
TTGGGGGTAATATCAACTTCCGCCCAACCAAATTTTAATTTTGACATATATTTTCTCCTTAATCAAACATCTTATTTATATTTTCTAAAGTTTCGCGGACTAATATGTCTCCGCCCTCGTGTCCGGTCGTACCGCTTGAAACGTACGCTGAATAGTGGCTGCCCGTTTCCGCATAAGCCGTGGGCAAATATCCACCGCAACCGCAAGCAAGCTGAATAAGGAAAGTTTGTTTTGCCTTACTTCTCGCTCTAATTTGATTGCCGTAATCCAGGAATAATTCAAAGGGGTTACTTGCTATTGCAACATCATCAAAACGAATAACGTGAATTTCTTCGTTAAAAGTGTTTATCGTCTGTTGCATTTTATATCTATCGACTATTCCCGAATAAACGTAAAGTCTTGCGTTATCGTGGAAGTTTGCTCTACGCCCACGGTTATTCGCGATATACTCGTCAATTTTCTCCACTGCCTCAAAGTATTCCTTTTTGGTTACTCGGCGAAGCGGGAAAGTCATTTCAAGGGTTCTATGCTCTAATACGCCTTCGTCTTTCATTAAACTTTTATCAAGCTCTTCATAAACGGCTATAATCTCGCTTGAAATTCTTCTTCCCACAACCTTTAATCCGGAAATATCGAACATTGACGGATCTGCTCTTCTCTCGGGTGGGTTCTCGTGATTTACGTGCGGATCGTCAACTGGTGTTTCAGGTTCAACCCAACGCACCAAATCTCTCGGGCATTGATCGCCCGCAGCAGAGCAAAGCCCTAAAACTTTTAAGTCTTTCCCATACTCTTTTCTTAAATTTTCTTTTACCTTTCCCCAGTAATCTGAAGAAATAAAACTTCTCTGTTCAACTATTTGTGCGGGGCACGCGATATTCGCTACCACGCCTGAAAGGTTTTTGTCTTTATCGTAAGTGAACATAAGTTCGATACCACTATCGTTACCCGCCTCAAGATGAGTAAAGTTTGCTGTATTAACGTCGCCCCACATAAGCGCGCTTCCGTCGTCGTAACGAACGCGTCTATTCATACCAACAGCCGCTCTACCAAACGCGCATTGATAATATCCTTCAGTTCTGTTTTCCCAAGCAGCAAGAACTGCCTCTGCGAGTTTATCCGCAAGGAAGTTAAGGGCTACCTCTGGGTCCATAAACTTTTCGCCCGTAGTTTTCGATTCATATTCCATATCTTCTGGAAGCACGGTTTTTAAGTACCCCATAGCCATAGGGAGAGTTCTTTCTTGTTTATAAACGTAAGAAGTGTGCGAATGAATTGCTGACAAAATTACTTTGTCAGTAGAAATAGGCAGTTTATCTTTTAAGATTTCCTTTACCATTCTATTTAAGTTTTGCGCAACACCAGGCAAATCGCTCGACACGATTATCATTTGGTCGTTACCACTCCCAACTGCAAGCGCGGTAACCGTTAGTGGACTTTCTACAACGTCTGACACCCTTTCATAAAACTGTCCCGCAAGCGAAATTTTCTCTTTTGGCGTTATATCAACTTCTGCCCAACCAAATTTTAATTTTGACATATATTTTCTCCTATTGAGTTTTTTTCATTTTCTTGACTCTTTTT
>JAZOCA010000049.1:0-3687 GCA_045596285.1 Christensenellaceae bacterium
AGGTCAAGGGCGTGTGCTTGTCTTCGGCGGAGCGTAGCGTAGCCGACTTGTATCAAGACAAGCACACGCCCTGCAGACAGTCCCCTGACAAAGTATGACTCAGACCTTACTCAACTCTTACAGTTAAGATATTGGATCATAAGCAACGCTTAGATGTTAATTTTTTAAGAATTTGTACTAAATTAGACAAAAAGTTACAAAAATAGTTTACAAAATGTGAAAAAAGCGTTGACAAAGGAGCAAGGGTTTCATATAATATAAGTGTAAAAAAATTACATTTCAAATTTTTTAACATGTAAAATTTTTACACTTGGAGGAATTTATAATGCTTTCTAAAATAAAAATGAGAAATTTTAAATCGTTTAAAAACGAGACAGTTATTGATTTTACCACAACAAAGTATACTATGTTAAAGGATACAAACTCACAAAATGGAGTTTTAAAGGGTTGTATGTTTGTGGGTGGCAATGCGACAGGCAAGACAAATGCTATTTATGCAATAAGTATTTTATTGGATCTTTTATTTAAAAATATTTATGTTGAAATGCCACTTCATTTTTGTTTGTTTTCAAAAGAGCCTGAAATGAATTTAGAATACACATTTAATTTCGATTCTAATGAAATTATTTACAGTCTTGCATTTGATAGACAGGGAAAAATAAAAACGGAACAAGTTGTTTTAAATAAGGAAATTGTTTTTAATAGAGTTGGGTTAAATGCAACTACAACACTAACTGAAAATAACTATTATACCAAAGATGATATAGAAGAACGTACATTATTTTTAAAAGCAATTTACTTTAATACAAAATTTACAAATTACCCAATATTAAAACAATGGTTTGAATACATGAGCAATTCAGTTTATTTCAATGCTGAACGTTCACAGTATTTAATTGGGCAAGCTGTCTCATTTAATGTAAACAATAAAGTTGGTTTAAAAGAGTATTTGGATACATTTGGTGTAGAAGATATCAATGAGTTTTTTAAATATTTTGGCTTTAATCAAGAAATAGCTTATTCGAATAAACAACAAATTAGTGAATATGCAAAAGCAGAGACCCCTTTTGGAATGAAAGAGGTTTACCTAAAAAGAAATAATATTGATTTATGGATGCCAATAGGATTGGAGTCTATGGGAAATAAAACTCTTTTAAGTATGCTACCAGGATTATTGCATGTTGTTAAAAATGGTGGAATCTTTATTATAGATGAATTTAGTAGTGCCTTTCACAATGAATTGGAAGAATTGATTGTAAAATATTTCATGCAACAATCAAAGAATGCACAGTTGTTCTTTGTTTCACATTCAACTAATTTGATGAAAACCACATTATTGCGTCCAGATCAAATATATACCGTTGACTTTAAAGATGAAAATGGTAGTATAGTAAAAAGGGTATCATCTGAGCAACCGAGAGAATCCCAAAATTTGGAAAAGATGTATTTAAGTGGAATTTTTGGAGGACTTCCAAATTATAAGGAAGAAGAATGATTGGATGAAATATAGTGCAGAGCTTTTAAAAAATAAAAGAATAGGGAAAGTAGTTTATATTGTTGAAGGTGCAAGAAAGGAACTAACTTTATTGGACTATATTTTTACGAAAATACTTGATTATTCTGTAATCATTGCAAAACGCGATGAACAACCTTTTATGAAATATGAGAGTAAAAATGATAACAATTCAAAAATTATATTAATAAGCGCAAAAAATTCTAATATCAAACATATAGCAAGTGAAAGCGGACATGATTATTTAGATCGAGTTTATAGAAGCCTTTTTGAAAATTTTGGGATTGATTTAACCAACAGTGCAATATTTTATATTTTTGATAGAGATCAAAAAAGTAATGATAAAGAACAATGTGAACAATTGATTTCGATCTTAAAAAATTCTAGGGATAATGGGGTAGACGGAAATGGCATTTTATTATTAAGTTATCCGTGTATTGAATCATATATAAAATCTTGTATTGATGATACTATCAATGAAAAAATTGCTTCACCCAAGGAAATAAAGAAACTTGTTTCAGCTGCCGAGTACCAGTATGATAAGTTGGACAGCGGTGAAATAGAGAGAGCTTGTATAAACATGCTTCTTACGATTGAAAATATGACAAATCTGATTTGGGATGACAAGGTTGTAGATGATTTTGCAGATGTTAATAAAACAATCTTTATGAATCAAGAAGAATTATATAAATCTAAAATGTATAGGATTTTAAGTTTATTGTCTATATCGTTTATTGATTTAGGTCTAATTAAAGTTATACCAATAAAAGAGTAAGATAATGAATGCCGTAAGAGTATTTTTTTTGAATAGAGTACATAAAAATAGCCGAGATTGAAACCAATCCCGGCTAAAAAATCAACGTCTATTAGGTATATACGATTTATTACCAACCGTAACAACCTTTTGAGTTATACCTGCAAAATCGCGTTCTTCGTAAGTAGGCTTTCCTTTGGCGGTAGCGCGAACGATTATCTGTTTATCGTTTTCTTCAGCGCGAGAAAAATTAACGTCTAAAAATTTATCTTCGCCTGAAATCTCTAAAACCTTAATGCCTTTTTTTACAAGGCAAGAACTGAATTGCCAAATCATATCGAATTTACCGTTAGAGTCGGCGATAAAGCAAAAGTCATCTTCTGGGTGATATCCTACTATTCTAAAATAATTTGCCATAATATTTCTCCTTATGCTGCAATTTGTTTTAATTGTTTTTTGGTGTACGGTAACCATTCATTGTTTACAAAATCAAGAACGTTATCATCTGGCGTTGAATTGTTTGTGCCGTAGCACTGAACTATTTTCTTTTCTTTAGGCGAAAACTCAATGGTAACGAACGGTGTAGTTTCTTCTTCCTTGTTTCTAACGAAAAAGATTAAACTCTCGCCACGCGCCATCTTTTTATCGTAGCCCATTTTACCAACGCAGTGATCGAGCTTGTATCCTTCCTTAACCAGTTCAGCAGGTGTTCTAGCGATTAACACAACGTAAGCCCCGTTATGGTGTTGTTCTAAAACTGAATATTTTTGTGCGATAGAAGAAAACCTCTGATAGAATTCAGTTCTTAAGGTTTCTTCTTCCTTAGCTTTAGCAGAGTGATATTCATCAATTCTAATATCGTGCCAGCGCCTAAAATCCTTAGGATAACGATTCTTAGTATCTTTCATATCAATACCTAAATAAAGGCAAGCCTTTAGATAGTCGTTGTAGCTCGAAATAGTTGCGGTTGAGGAATTTATATATTCAAAGAGCTTTTGCGCATCTTGCTTAAATTCACGCCTTAATTCAGGGTAATCTCTTTCGGCTGAAAGTTTCTTTTCGTATTCCTGTCTTTTATGAACTTCTTTAATTGGCTTGTTCTTTTTGTACGCTTCAATAATAGCTGAAACGTAATAGTAATTTTCATTGATTTGTTCAACGTTACGGGCAAGCCATTTACGGAACTTCTTGTCTTTAGCGCAAAGCCTTAAAATTTGAACGCTCATAGCGATATAATTAAGACCAAGTTTTGTTAAATATTCCATTTGCGGATATTTTCTATATAATCGTAGGTATTGTAAAGTATCGCAATATGGATAAACGTCAATAGCCGAATATTTGAATTCGGGTAGTTTCAAAGCGTATTCAGCGTTAACCATAGGAGCAAAGGGATCAAACATTTTATCTTCAGCACATCCCC
>JAZOCA010000050.1:0-26639 GCA_045596285.1 Christensenellaceae bacterium
ATTTTTATTTATATTTTTTACCCAAACACCTCATCCACCACTAACGTGGTCCCCCTTCCCCCACTGGGGAAGGCTTTTTTCCACTCACCGGTAAACCTCTACTGAACCACGCGACTATCGCGTGGTTTTTCTTTATATCAACAAAAGAGAGAATGTACCGTAAAAATACGTAACGTTCTCTCTCTTTTTTTATCTGTTAATTTTTCTTACTTTCCGTAAGTGATGCAGCAGCAATACTTTGGCCAACTCTACGGTTGTTTTCATCTGGCATTTCTATGCTAATAGACGCGTATTCGGGGAAATTTTCGCTTAAAACTTTTCTTGCCCTTTCCATAATAATATCTCCGCCCTTACCGCTGGTAACTCTGCCTAAAAGTAAAAGGTGTTTAATATCGTAAAACTCGCTGTAATAAGCGATAGAATAACCAAGATATGTACCGATATCTTCGTAAATTCCGCGTGCCATTTGATTATCTTCTGCCATGAGTTTTTGAATAACCTTTAACTTCTCTGCAGGAGATAAGCCTTCTTCAAAGGTAAAGCCTGCGTATTCTGCAAGTTTAATTACACCGTCTTGAGAGAAGTATTTAACACCGCAACCGATATCACCGCTCCATTCGTCTTGATATGCTTCTTTAGAAAAATCTACGGGAACGAATGCAAGTTCAGAAAGCCAACCGTTAAGTCTGCCGTCCAAATTGATATATCCGCCCGCTTCGCTAGTACCCATAGCAATACCTAAAATGCCGTTATCGCCGATATCGATAGCACCTGCAAGCGCGGTTACGTCACCGTCGTTTGCAACTTCAATGGGCGCGCCTATTTCTTTTGCAATATCAATATACATATTTTTAACGTGTGCGTTAAAATCATCTTTTGGAACTTTTAAAAATAAAGAAGCAACCATAATCTTATTGTCGATATAAATACCGGCAGAAGAAACGCCTATCGCATCAACTCTTGGCATCTTTGAAGCGGCAGTTAGCATTGCCTGCTTAATTCCTTCGTAATGATAACGGTAGTCGCTGTTAGTTTTGGGAAACCATACTACTTCTTCGCTGTAAACAACTTCGCCATCTATAACGGCACTAACCTTGCGATCGCTACCGCCAGCATCAAAACCTATTCTGCAACCATCTAAATGACCGCCGATTGCCAAAGAACATTTATTTTCCTTGGGGAAATTTTCTTCGCTAACGCAAACAACTTCAAAAGGCTTTTCGTAAACGCCCGCCATAAAATCATAGTCGAAAGCGCGTGCGCCGTTTGCAGAATATGCTTGCGCTACGTAATTATAAACGTCTTCGTCGCCACAGATATAAATTTTATATCCGCCTGCAACCCATAAAATAGATTTAACAAGGCGTTCTGCAAGTTCTAAGGTTTTTTGCTTTTGCTTATCGGTGGGATTAGCAAAAATATCCAAATTATAAATATAATTATAACCGTTATTTCTTTCAACGCAAATTTTTAAAGCTTTGCTTTGCGCATTTTTAACTTCTGCTTTGTATTCGCGCAAAACTTCTATCATAGGAATAAAGTGCTTGTCGTGATTAAGTACCATAATAATCTCCTTGTTAGCGTATTTTTACTTATACTACAATTATACTACTTTTTTTTATAAATGTGTAACATATTAAAACAAGATATTTATACAAAAAGACACTCAGTTGTTATTATTTTTACTAAATTTACTTTTTTTTATTGCAAAGATTTAACTTTTAGTATATAATCATAACTGATAAATAACAAAAGGGAAAGGGCTTACATAATTTGCCAGCCAAATTTTACCCCGATTTGATAATATGGAAATACGCAACGAAAATTACGTTAAAAATAGCCTTAAAAGCATTTTAAAAATTAGCAATATTTACACCGTACACTATTTTAAGTATGGCAAAAACTTTACCGTGCTTCCAGAAAAACACGATTTTTGGGAAATGGTTTACGTCGATTCTGGCGAAGTTGGTATTATTGCAGACGATAAAGAGTTTACCCTAAAACAAGGCGAAGCCTTTTTTCATCGCCCAAACGAACTGCACACTATTTACACGGGCAACTCTTTTGGCGCGTCCGTTATTATCTCTTTTGAATGCTCTGGGCGCACTATTAACTATTTTGCAGATAAAATCTTTTCATTTGGCGAGTTTGAAAAATCTCTACTTAGCATGATAGTTAAAGAAACTCCACTTTGCTTTTCTGATAAATTAAACGATATTTATCTTACAAAGATGAACAAGCGCAAAGACGCGCCCGTAGGTAGTGAACAAATTATTAAAAACTGCATTGAGTTGCTACTTTTAATACTTATGCGCGGTAAAGAACGCGAAGCAAACGTAAAGAAGGTTGCAGATAGCGTTGCAAGTTTACACTCCGATAAAATAGTTGTTAACATTATTAAACTTCTTAACGATCATCTTTACACTTCTATTGATTTAGATACTATCGCCAAAGAACTGTTCTTTTCTAAAACCTATATTAAAACGGTTTTTAAAAAACATATGGGCACTAGCATTATTCAATATTACATTTATCTAAAAATAGAAGAATCCAAAAAACTCATTAGCCAAAACAAATATACCTATACCGAAATTGCATATATGCTTGGCTTTAATTCCGTACATTATTTTTCACGCTTGTTTAAATCGCACACCCAGATGACGCCTTCTGAATATTCTAAATCTATAAAGGCAGATAATTTATTGTAACAACAAAAAATAACCATACAAAAGCGCGTGGCAAAATCGCCACGCGCTTTTTTGTCGTTTTAATTAAATAAACCGCCGTATAAGTCGATTAACGGCACTTTAATCAAATATCGCTTGATGAAATTATTCTTGCGTACTGGTTGTTAAATAACCATTCTTTGTGAATAACAAGCAGTTCTTCGTTAAGTTCTTCAATACTTTCTATATCGCCGTTTAAATACTCTTGTAGTCTTCTTTTACAGGTTTTTACACGTTGCATAAGCCCGCCAAGGCGCGCGTCGTGAATTTCCCAACCAAAAGATTTGTTTTCTTTATGCCAAAGAATATAAAACTCTTCGTGGAAGATTTTTAAGCGCGATAAAAGCAAATCAAAATCGCCTAATAAACTTTCAAGTTGCGCTTTGTTTTTACTTTCATACGCGCATCTTATCTTTTTAGAAAGCGCTGTTTTAATTTGCAAAACTTCACATAAAGAAGCAAGTTCGGTAAACAAATAAGAAAATTCCTTTGCGTTTGAAGCTTGCTCTTTAAGCTTTGTTGCAATCTTTGCGTAATCAATTTGATTGCCATCTTTATATGAAAGGTCAAAACTGTTAGTAAAGCAATCTGCGTAAAGTAAGCACTTGCAGGGATTTTCTATGGTAATTTGTTCTTTTTTAACGGGAATTTCGTTGGGCGCGTCTAAAAGCATGAACCCATCGAAATCAAGCCCAAATAACGCGTTAAAACTGCGCTTGATTTCTTGCATATCAGTTACGCCGTCTGCAAATTTTCTTATCGCATACAAAGCAGGCAATACCGAATAAAAAGAACACTCTTTGCCGTTATCACCCCACATGGTTATTAAAACGTTTTCTATTTCGTTTTCTAAAACGCTTTGCATTGCGGGATACATTGTGAACAACGAAAATTTGTTTAGCGGAGCAAAGCCGTTCCAACACCACGCACCGCCCGCAAACCAAACGGGATTACCAGTTGATTTATGACTTAAAATCATATCGTCGTAAGTCTTTTTATCGTGATGATAATAATCCCAGTAAACAAGATCGACGTTTTTTGGCAAAATATCTTTTACCGTTTGCCCCATATTAAGGTTTGGCGCGTAGTATTCGCCGTTATTCGCAAGTCGGAAAAACATATCGCTCCACATATGTGCTCTAAAACCGTATTTACTTGCAATTTGCAATACCTTATTAAGGTGTCGAGAAAGAATTTCATATCTATTGCAAAAACCGTGTTTATCTAAATACTTGCCAAGCCCAACCATATGCGCTTCGTCCATACCGATATGAACTAAACGCGAAGTAAAGTTTTTAGATAAAGAATAAAATATTTTATCTATAAGCTCGTAAGTTTTAGGCTCGTCTATAAGCAAAATATCGTTCACGTCTATCACGTCGCTATACGCGGGCAACTTAACCAAATTGTTAAAGTGAGCAAGCGTTTGAATGCAAGGTATAAGCTCAACCCCTTTTAGGCGTGCGTATGCGTCTATTTCCCTTATTTCTTCGCCGGTATAGCGCCCACGCATATAGCCAAAATAAGGCTCGCCTTCCACTTCGTAAGTATCCTCCGTGTAAAGCTCTAAAGTGTTATAACCCATTTTAACAAGGTAGTCTATCATATTTTTTAACTGACTAACCTTCATAATCGCGTTTCGTGAACAATCTAGCATTACGCCAAAACGTTTAAATTGCATAGTAACACCCCTAATATTTTTGTCATCTCTCACATTTTACAAAGTAAAATGCGCTTTGTCAATAGTTTTTTTTAATTTTTATCAAAAAACGAAAAATTAAACAAAACTGATAAAAAACTATCACGAAAGATTTTTTTTATTTAGTTAAAAAGTATATAAATCTTAAATCAATTAATTATTAATTATACGCAAAGAATGTTTTAAGCCAAACTTAATCACCTTCAGAGTGCAAAAAGTTAAAATGTTTATTTACTTATTTACACTAAAAACCCGCATATAGATCGATTATCAGCACTTTACAATTATTTACATCTACAAACTTCTCCCCCATCAAATCCCATTTATGAATCACTTTCCCCATAAAAAAAGCACCCATTTAGGGTGCGTTTTTTATGGCAGAGCGTGTGAAACGTAAAACTACTCTTTGATAGTAGTAAAAAGGGCGAGAAATTATCCCACCCAAAAGATGAAAATTTACAGGTTTAGAAAAGGCGAACTAATAATAGTTGCCTTTAATCTGATTATTTTAATTCTAAATGTAATGTGTTTTTCATATACGCTTGAAAATTACTAAGAACAGCATTGAGATTTAAATTTAATTCTTCTATCATTTTGTTTATATCTAAATTTAAGTCATTAATAGTAGAGCTAAAACTGTTTACTGTTACAGATTGTTTTGTTGCGTCTATTGTTGCAAAGCCTACAGAATATGCATTACCAATGCCACTTATATGAAAAGAAATATTTGCGTTATCAAAATTTCCATAGTTGGCAGAAATTTGGATAGAAGCTCTTGTTCCAAGTTGTGTTGTAATAGTTTCTAGATAATGTAATGAGCCTGAATCATAATAAGAAAAACTTTGTCCAGAACTAATATTTATGCTTGTATAATGTGAACCTATTCCTGTATCTCCACTTGATATTTTATAGGTTTGATTTTTATAAACTTCATAAATTAATTTTTCTATATCTAACACCACGTTTATATCTGTTATATATGAAGCCGAATTATTTGAAGAATCTGTAAATGTTACGTTTACATTATGTTGTCCTGCATAAGTAAAAATAAAGTTATTATTAGAAATCTCTATTGTGGATTGATTATTGTAATTATCACTATAATCAGAAATAAAATCATTAATTGTATAATTGAAACCGACATAGTAAGTTTTAGAATCTGCGACAACATAAGTAGGAGCAGTAGTATCAACCACAGTAACGAAACGGTGCATTTCCTTAACCAATTCACCATCAGAAGAATATACCTTATACTTTATTTCTTGTCTGCCTAATTTTGAAGTATCAATGCAACCATCGGTAATTAATGTTAAATCTTTTGGATAAGAAACGCCTTTATCCTCAAAAGTGGTATTTACTTCGATTGTTTCTTCCACATTTCCATTTATAAAAATTTTGTTTTCGTTAGAAGAACAAGCTGAAAAAGAAAACAATAAACATAAAGCGAATATTAATGCAAATATCCTAATCTTCATAAAATTACTCCTATATAATTTTTTCAATTATAACATATATTTGCTAAAAATTCAACCTGATTAGATATTAGAAAAACACAAAAATGAACTAAAATGTAATATTTGGCACTATGGGGTGTGCTTGTCTTGATACAAGTCGGCTCGGCAATTATAAAAAAGAAAAAGCCCTTACAAAAGAACTTTACATAAAGAAAATAACCTAACCCAGAACTAAAGTTCGGATTAGGTTACGCTTGGCGAATACAATGTATCGTTGGTGTACTATATGAGTTTTGGGAATGGTACGACCATAGGGAAAAACAACCTAACACAAGCGAAAAATAGACTGTATAAGTATATTTTTTTTATTGGGGCAAAAGTGGGGCAAGCGTTGAAAATCCCGCATTTTACCTACGATTTTTAACCGCCCTTATGGGTTCAAATCCCATTTATGAATCACTTTTTCCATAAAAAAAGCACCCATTTAGGGTGCGTTTTTTATGGCGGAGAAAATGGGATTTGGTGTTTTGCACACCGCCCCGATTAACTGCCACACAGGGCAGTTTAGTCCGCTATATATTCTTGCGTAGGTTATTTACTTTCACAAGCGGACAGTTTGCTCCCGCAAACTTCTCCCCCATCAAATCCCATTTATGAATCACTTTTCCCATAAAAAAAGCACCCATTTAGGGTGCGTTTTTTATGGCGGACAAACTAGTGACACAATTGAACAACTTAAAATCCCGCATAAAATCAACGATTTTAAAAATGTAGCATTATAAATTTTGTATTTCTTTAAACACTTTTTTTGTTTATAATATGTATTTTCATCTTAAAATTCTATAACAAATTCAAAGCTGGGTGGATTTTTTAATCCTCTCGACTTTTTTTGTGTTACATTTATATTTTATAATCTCTTCAAAGAACTGAAGCACCAAGAATCCCAGTACTGACTTCCCCTGTTTATTCCCCAACTGAACACTTTAAAATCGCTGATAAAACCTGCAATTTTAAAATTTTACTCTCTTGATTTTTGTAAATTGTGCAACAAAAAAGCCTTACAATCGAACACTTTTGGTTCACATTTGTAAGGCTTTTTCCTTTATATTAAAAGTTAATTTTACTCGACATTTTTTTTGCCGCTTGGTATGGGGTTGAGAACCGCTTTGCGTACAAGTACGGTACTAATATATTTTTTATATTTTTATATTAACTTTATAACTTCTCGTGCGCAATTTAGTATTTAACAAAATACTAAACGGTTATAATAAACTGCTATTTAATATATTTAAAACTGCATTTTTATCAGGGCAAGCGTTAACTGCACCATAACCACTTGCGGTTAGAGCCCCGCAAACGTTACCAAATTTAAGTGCGTTTTTAAGAGTTTGGTTCGACAAAGTATTTAATTCTACACCGTCAAGCATGGTTAGTACGCCTGCATAAAAGGCATCGCCAGCCCCCGTTGTATCAACTACATTTATCGAAATAGAAGGAACGTTACAAATTAAATGGTTATATACGCCTACACTTCCCCTTGAACCAAGAGTTATAAGCATAAGTTTATCTTGCTTATACATAACCGAAATAGCCTTTTTAAGGTCGTTTACGCCCGCAAACATATAAAGTTCATCTTCGCTTAATTTAATAATGTCGGCTTGGTTTATATATTTACGATAAATTTCAAACGCTTCTTTTTCGCTATTAAAAATATCGCTTCGATAATTGACGTCAAAACTTAATAACTTACCGTATTTACGCGTCATTTCAACCGTTTTATCAGCCACTAAACGCCCATATTCTTCACTTAACATTAGTGAACCAAGATGGACTATATTTGCCATTTTAATCGCTTTTTCGATATCTTCAATATCAATATAATAATCAGCCGTGTTTTTTCGGTAAAAACTAAAAGTTCTTTCGCCATACTCATCAAGTTCAACAAAAGCAAGCGTCGTATTATGTATATTATCGGTTTTAACGTTTAAATAATCAAAATTAAGCGTATTAGCATAATCACATAAAAATTTACCAATAAGATCCTTTCCAACGCATCCAACAAAGCCCGCATTGCCCTGCAATTTTTTAATATCACAAGCAACATTAAAAGGTGCGCCACCGGCATAGCGATTAAAACTTACAACTCCGTTTTCACAAAAACCTATCATATCGGCAAGAATCTCACCTATACAAACTATCATATAGTTTACCCCACTTATTTAATTGTTTATAAATTTCTTTTTTATTTAGGCTCTGTCCCACCATATGACCTAAAAACAAGATTTATCTACGGCGCAATAGTTCTTTATTTGCACTTTTTTGAAATTCCTATTACAAACAAGGTAACCCCATTTCAAAAAAGCACAAAATCCACTCTTGCTTGCATCTAAAACTTGTTTTAGACTTTAGAAATACAATAAGTTAGAACTTAAAAAATCAACCATCTATTGTGACATAGCCTTTATTTAAACAAGAAAAAAGTTTTTTTAAATAATTATTATAATTATAAATAAGCAAAAAATTCTTATGCTTATTATATTCTTTTTTTATTATTCAGTCAATAACTTTTGTATTTATTCAAAAAAATAAATTTATTCACTTTATACAATACACCGCCGAAATCGGCGGTGTATTAACTGTTTTTTAATTAAACTTTGTATAAATCTAACTTCTCAATTTTTAATAAACCTTTTACATCCATACAAAAGCCGTTTGATTGCTCACTTGGGAAAAACATCATACCCTTATAAGATTCACCATTTTGAACGAAAACGTCCAAAATTGTGGTGTCGCAAAGTATTCTTAAAGCAAGTTTTCCGCTTTGTTGATTAAAAGGCATGTGGTGATGTTCGTGAATTAATCTACCCGAAAAATAGGTGTTAACTTCAACTTCGCCCTTACTCTTAGTATAGGTCAACTTAGTGTATTCACCATTGCCCTTTCTAATTTTAAGGCAAAATTCTTCTGTTTGTGAAATATCAAACTCGGCGTCTAAATCAAAAGTTTGCAAATTAAGATTGTTAAATTCTTCAACTATTCTTTCATAATTTTTATTTTGAATTGATAAAACCTTTTCTTTGCGCATTTGTTCAAGTTCTTTAACGGGATAAAATTTAAAAGCATATTCTTTATCAGCGTCGTCGCACTTTTCGATGGTCATTTCTATAGGAATAGACTGTGCACCATCCCACGTTTTTCCTTCCGATTTAAAATCTAACGAAGAGTGATCACCCATCCAACTAATTTGAATTATACGATCGTTTGGTAAGTTATAAAAATGCTGTGTTGCATATAAATTACCGATAGAAACATCCATCTTTTTACTTTCGGCAACAAAATTGAGTTTTCCTTCGCTATCGCGCACGAAATCACCTATTATGTAATATTTTCCCGCACCTGAATAAACCCATTTTTTAATGCCGTTTATTTTAATTGGGAAAACATCGGGGCATTCGGAATAAAATGCTTCACCGTTAATGCTACCCGTTGATTGAAATTCCCAATCTTTTAAGTTTTCCGAAGTAAAAATACGAACTTTTAAAACGGTAATCATAACCCAAACACCGCCGTTTGGATGATTCTCTTCATCTAACCAAAAGATTTTAGGATCACCAAACGCTTCGTCAAAACGATTATGTTCGTTTGATATTATAGGATTATTAACGTATTTTTCCCACTGCGCACCACCATTAGTCGAATATCCTAGGCAACAACTAATTTTACCATAATTGTTAATAGGTTCACTATTGGCGCAAGCATAAGAGCAAACAAATCTATCTTCGGGATTTGAATCTTCAGGGAAAACACCAAAGGTATTTTCCCTATCAATTGCACAACTTCCAGACCAAATATTACCTATGCGGTCTTTAGCAAGAACAGGCTCTTTTTCTTCCCAATGAATAAGATCTTTAGAAACTGCATGTCCCCAGTTTTTTTCTACCCAAGAGCCAAAATACTCATCCTCATTCATAACATCTAAGTCCGCGCAGTACTGAAAAAATAGGTGATATTGTTTTGTTCTCCTGTTATAAATCAATCCGTTGGGGTCATTCATATAACCAATTTTGGGAGTGAAATGAAATTTAGGCCTAAACTTGTTATTCATTTTAAATCATCCTTTTCTTTTTTTTAATATTACTACTGAAGCCAAACCAATTATAGCAATTAAAGCAGGAATTGATGAATCCATAGAACCTTTACAACCTTGTCCGTTATAAATTTCTTCTTCAGTATATTTAGCATATAAAGTTATATCTGAAGTTAAAGCACTGAACGAAGAGAATAATTCAGTACATGCTTCATCAACGTACCAACCGTCAAAAGTAAAACCGCTCTTAACGGGATCATTAGGTAAAGTAATGGTTGAACCGTATTCAACAGTTAAAGGTTGAATTTCACTACCACCGTTAACAACAAAGGTAACGGTTAAAATATTAACATTAAACTTAGCATATAAAGTGTAACCTGCTTGCGCATAAACTAAGGTTTCAATTGCATTTATAAATTCCGCATCAGTATACCAACCAGCAAAGGTATGACCTTCTTTGGTAGCGGGTGCTAAAGTTACTTCTTCGCCTTCAAAAATACTTTCGGGGTTTTCAGCGTTAACGCCACCGTTGAGAACGTATTCAACGATACAAGAACTTAACCACTTAGCGTATAAATCCTTATTGCCAAATGAACCAACTGAAATAACTTGAATTGCTTCACCTTCAAACGTAGTGCTTTCAAACCAACCAACAAACGTTACGGTTTCACTTTCTAAAACAGGTAAAGTTATTGATTTTTCAATATCGTAATATAAGGTTTGAGTATCATCACCGTTATGAAGAGTAATTTGATATTTTACCGCTTCGAAAGAAACTACTATTTCTTTTCCAGCGTTAACAACAATGGATTTACCATCGGTTACGGTTAATTCTTCCGCACCGTTGTATAAAGAAACTAATCTGTAATGTTCGGGAGCACTTACGGTAAATTCAATTTCTTCATTCCAAGCAAAGGTTTGACCATTATATTCAACACCGTTAACTAAAACGTTACCGTTTCCTACTACGTCTAAATTTAAAACGTATTTCATTTGAGCAACTGCAACCTTACCAACTAATGAAACTTGTTCACTTTCTGTTATTATAGCGCGTAAGTTACCGTTTGCACTATTTAACCATGCGATTTTTGCAGTATAGGTATTTTCGCCAACTTGTAAGGTTACGTTTGTGCCAATTGCATTCATCATATCGTCAGGCGTATTGTCGCTTGAACTAACAAGATTTACGTTGGTTACGATAGAAGGAGCAGTAGGATAATTGATTTGTGCATTTTCGTAAATACTCTTAGCGGTTGCAGACTTAACCATACCGTTATAAATTCTTACGTCTTTTATAGAACCGGTGAAATTAGCGGCAACAGAATCCCCGTTTTCATCTGTTTGGCAACCAAGTGCAAATGCAAAAGTAGGTTCTTGCATGCCAACTTTACCCGCAATATTGCTAAGACTGTAAACAAGTTTACCGTTCGTATAAACGTTAAGTATTCCTAATTCGTTAGAAGCGGTAATAATAACGTTAGTATATTCTTCTGTAGAAAGAGTACAAGGTACTGCAAAGGTATTGCCACCACCTGCCCCGTATGCTATATATAAATTGTTGAAAGCAGCACTAAAGTGGAATTTATTTTCATAACCGCCCGTAGCAAGAATAAATCCGGGATTATCCGCATTATTTGTCTTTACCCATAGCGATACCGTGTAACTATTAATAAAGTTAGAAAAATCTTCTTTTGCGTACAAGCCTTGAGAACCAGTAAACTTAACACCACCATCTACATCTGCAGTTAATTCTTCAGAATTTTTAACGTATGCTAAATCATAATTACCAACACTATCTTTACCAACGTTAGTTAAATCTTTAAATTCATAGTGAGCAATAAGTTCACCATCGGTTTCAGGATCTCTTATAATTTTATTATTAGTTGAATCTTGACCAATTGTTATTTCAGTGTTTTCAGCAATAATTGCAAGAACTTGTTCCGCAGTTAATGCACCACTATAAACTCTAACGTCTGCTAAACTTCCAGTAAATCCGTTTGCAAACCAATTATCACTCGGATTTGATTGTGCACCAAGCGTAAATACTTGACTTGCTGATTCCATACCAAATTCGCTTCCAATTAAATCTGCCGAACCCTTTAATTCTCCATTTAAATAGAAATAAAATTTCTTGTCGGTAGTGCTTGCAACAACAGTAACGTGCATCCATTTATTAGTTTCAAACGGAGCGTTTAAAACGTTTTGACCTGCTTCCTTTTCACCAGGTTTTACAAAAAGGTCTGCTGGGTTACTTGCTACCGAGAAACCACTTTCCCATGCGCTTGTTTGAATAATGTAGGCATTTACCTTATGATCTAACCAAAAAGATACTGAATAATCACCCTTAATTGAATCGGAAAAATCTTTTCCATCTTCACCTTTGGGTGCGTATAATGCAGAAGATCCACCTTCAAAATATGCACCGTGAACGCCTTGAATAACGTTTCCGTTTTTAGCTAAATGGTTACCATTTGCAGTTGAATCTTTACCAAGATTTTCCGCATCTTTAAATTCATAGTGAGCAATGAGTTCAACTTCAGTGGGTTCTTCAGCTTCGAAATCGTTTGCACCAACTGAACCAGGAACAATTTCACTTTCTGCCATAATCGAAGCAATTTGACTTGCTGTTAAAGCACCTTGATAAATACGTACGTCATCGAAACTTGCTAACGCACTGTACAAAAAGTTATTGTAAGCAGGCGCTGCTTGTCCGCCAATAGCAAATGAGCCAAGTTCACTTGCCATAGTGAAAGTAGTGTTTCCTTCGGCAGGTGCTTTTGATTTTGCTAATTTACCATCAACGTATAAATATTGCATTTGGTTGGTGGTATCTGCAACAATAGTAACGTGATGCCAATTACCTTTTTCCATTTCATGATGATCCATAGCGTTTTGTGCTACACCGTTAACGGTTGCACCCGCTTTAGATACTACTATGCCGTTCCATTGACCAAACGATAAACCATCTTCACTCCAACCGGACTGAATTGCATAGTGATAACCTTCATCAATACCTTTTACAAACCAGAACGATAAACTATAATCACCGGAAATACTATCGGAAAAGTCAGTTGTAGTTCCTGTTTTAAAAGGAGCGTATAACATACTGTTACCATCACCGTTTAAGTTAATACCGTGTTTTCCTTTTGTAACGCCAACACCGTTAACTAATAAATGATTTCCGTTTGCAGTTGAATCTTTACCAAGATTTTCCGCATCTTTAAATTCATAGTGAGCAATGAGTTCAACTTCAGTGGGTTCTTCTATTTCAGGTTCTTTTACGTTATTATTAGCCGCATCTTGTCCAATTTTAATTTGGGTGTTTTCATCAATTATTGCAAGAACTTGTTCTGCAGTTAATGCACCAGTATAAATACGAACGTCTGCTAAACTTCCAGTAAAACCGTTTGCAAACCAGTTATCGGTGGGGTTAGATTGCGCACCAAGAGTAAATACTTGATTTGCTGATTCCATACCGAATTCACTACCCTTTAGGTCGGCACTACCTTTTAATTCACCGTTTAAATAATAATAGAATTTTTTATCGGTAGTACTTGCTACAACGGTAACGTGCATCCATTTTTCATTTTCAAACGGTGCCCATACAACGTTTTGTTCACCTTCTTTTTCACCGGGTTTCACAAATATATCGGTAGAATTACTTGCAACAGAAAAACCACTTTCCCATGCACTTGTTTGGATTATATAAGCATTTACTTTATGTCCCAACCAGAAAGATACTGAGTAGTTGCCTTTGATTGAGTCGGAGAAGTCCTTTCCATCCGCACCTTTAGGTGCGTATAATGCAGATGAACCGCCTTCAAAATATGCGCCGTGAACGCCTTGAATAACGTTTCCGTTTTTAACTAAGTTATTTCCGTTTGCAGTTGAATCTTTACCAAGATTTTCCGCATCCTTAAATTCATAGTGAGCAATAAGTTGAGGCATATTTTCTTTGGTATCTGCAAAAGCAGAGATTGTGCCCATACTTAACGATAAAATCATTACCGCTACTAATAGGCAAATAAGCTTAAATTTTTTTCTCATAAATTTTCTCCTTATTTTTTTATTTTATCGGTTAAACAACCGAAATTACCTTATCTTTTTTTGCGTAATACTGCCACCGAAGCAAGCAACAATGCAATCAAACCAAAACCGCCACCAACGCTTGATTTACAACCACCCTGTTGTGTGGTAATTTCTTTATAAGTTACGGTTACTTGCAAGTTTATGTTTACGTTGTTACAAGCAAAAGAATTATTAACAACGTTAACTTTATTTCCGTTAACCGTTACCCTATCAATCTCATAACCTTCTTTAACAACTATTAAGAAACTAACACTTCCATTTTCAGCAACTTGCTCAGTTGATGCTTTTACTTCACCCTTTTCATTGTCATTATTTATGCTAACGGTGTAGTATTTGTTTTCACTTAGAGTAATCTTTTCATAAAGAACTACTATTTGAGTATCTCTCATAATAGTTGAAGTCGTTACGGTGTAGCCGTTGGTGTATATACTTTGTCCGTTTTGAGTAACGCTAACAACTTTGTAACCTTCATCGGGAGTGATGCTAAAAGTAATGGTAGATCCGCCAACAACTTCTATATTATTTTCAACGCTTATAGTACCGTGTTTAGATTCAACCTTTACTAAGTATTTCTTAGCGTTTACTTCTAACTCAAAACCCCATAAAGGAAGCCCTTTGCCATTGTAAACGTAGTTAAAACTTTCATAATCAGTAGTGTTTGCTAAATGGAAATAACGTACCGAAGTGGGAGTGCCGGTAAATTGAGAAGTTGAAATATAAATTTTACCATTTAAAATTTCAGCGTTTGCCTTAACCCATTCACCGCCAACCTTTACTTCAAATCCATCGGGACGTTTATTATAAAGCGCCTTTAAACCTTCACCATCTTTTAATTCAATAATTATTTGTTCGTTTTCGATATAAATATTTTCGGGATAAGGCGAATTACCAAGTGCCATCGAATCATTATAAACGTGCTTGCATGCAAGTTCGATACAACGGGTTGCTGATTGCCATTTATCTTTAGTGGGGTGAATATCTGAATCATCACCGTATTCGTTTAAACATGCAGTGTAAACATATTCATTTTCTTGTGAAAGTTCATATTGAACTTGACGGAAAGTTGCCCATTCAATCATATTGTATTGAGGAAGTCCTACAATAACAACGGGTAAATTCTCACAATCAAACATTTCACGCATATCTTTAACGTATTCTTTGAATTGTTTTTTGTACATAGCGGGATAATAGATATTATCTTCACCTTGATACCATAAAACACCTGCTACGGTAGTATTTTTAAGAGAATAAGTCATACCGTAATAATATTCGGTATCGTACTTACCTGCAGCGTTATCTATACGGCTACCTGCTACTTGAATACTTTCTTTACTCATCCATTGTTCAATACCTGAACCACCAATTGCCGCACTTATAATACCAACGGGAACATCAATTCCTTCTTGCGCTTTTAATCTTTCTTTTAACTGTAAGCCAAAACAAGTAGCAAATGCAGACTGAACGGCTATATCATCAACTGATTTTGGAGCAATCCATTTTTCGGTATATGATTCGTAAGGCTCAAATGAAGAGTACATAGAGCGTTTCATAAAATGAATGTTAGAATAGTCGGCTTTTCTTAACATATCACGGGTGAAACCAGTCATTTGTTGAACGTTATAGTCCATATTTGATTGACCTGAACAATACCAAACTTCACCAATTAAAACGTTTCTTAAAACGGTTTTTTCACCTTTACCCGTTTCAACCGTTACGGTTAACGGTGTTGCGCTCGCATCTAAATCTAACCAAACTTCCCAGTCGCCGTTATTACATTCTGTGGTAACTGGCTCATAACCTTCAACGGTTACGGTTACGCTTGTGTTACCTGCTCTACCGTAAAAATTACATCCGTTACGCTGTAGAACAACGTTATCATCAAATACGGGTGCTAAAATTAAGGGAATTTGTTCGGTTTGATTAAATTCCAAGTTAATAGCAGCAACCTTACCTTTAGTATTTAACATTTCGTATGAATGAATAAAACCGTAAGCAATACCGGTATTACCCGTTTTGCTAATATGATACCAGTCAATCTCACTTTGAATTTCACTACCTTTATTACCTTTTACGGTTAAAGTTTTGGGTAAAACGTTATACATATAACTTGCAGGTATTTCGCTATTTAAATAGTAAGTATTTTCACCTGTAACTATTTCTTCAACCGTTTCTTTATCGGTCGTTATATAAAGGTCTTCACCGGGTTTTAAGTTTAATAAATCGGTATCGGAAAGAGCAACGTCGTATATTCTTACGTCATCAATATATCCGTTAAAAAAGTCAGTATGCCCACCACCGTTGGTGTGAGTAAGACCGTATAACGAGAAAGATTGCCATGAGTTAGCCATTAAAAGTTTGCCTTTGTAATAAAAATCGCCAACAACCTTATTGTCTAAAACGTAATAAACGTGTTTGGTTTCAGAATCAATGGACATACCAAAGAAATGCCATTCGTTAGGATTTTCAATTTCAACTCTATAAGTAAAGTGACCACTTGATCCGGGTTCGCCGTTTAGCCCTTCTTCAGAGTACATATCCATATATAAATAACTGTTCGTTCCGTTATATTCGTATATCAAAACGAATCCGTCCAAAATTGAATAGTTTCCCGAACATAAAATTCTTGATGTACCACTTGATTCAGGCTTAAACCATAAGCTCAAGGAAAAGGTATCTAAATAATCGGAAAAATCCAAATTTTCCCTATCTGCTCTTGCGTAAAGAGTATTATTTTTAAGTTTCATACCCCTATCTGCGCCTAAAGTAACAGAACCGTCACGAATATACTTTACAAGGTCTTGATTGCCCATTTTATCTTTACCGGGATTATTAACGTCGTTTAATTCCCAATTTATAATGGGTTTTACCAATGTTTTTTCGCTATCTTCGGCGTTTACGGTTGGCGTACCAACCGCAAAAAGACAAACCGAACATACCGTTAATAGTGATAAAAGCAAACATAATAAAAATTTCTTCATACTAGTTCCCCCTTATATTTTTTCAATAACGAATTTTTCAGTTGCACCGTAACCGGCATCTTTAATTACGAATGAAATTTGAACTATTCCATTCCAATCTGCAGGTGCATTTTTGGTTAATTCAACAACACATTCACCGTTCAAATTATCAATTTTAATTTGTTCGTTTGAAAGTGATTTACCTGCAAAAGGTAATATAAATTCGTAGTTATTTCCGCCAAAGGTGTAATATACACTCTTTTCATAACCGGTTGCCGTTTGGTATTCAACCTTAAAGCCTAACGCACTTTGATTGGTTGCGATAAAATCACCCCAACCTTCGTAAGAAACCTTAAGCGAGTCAACTTCCTTTTTAGTATCAACTATCATTGAAACTGCGCTTTCACCTTTCATAGAATCCGCCATACTTACTAATGCGGTTAAAGAAAGGTTATGAATATCCGAATAAGCAAGTTTATGACCTCTATCGTTATAGTAGTATTCTTTCTTTAATATATCACCAATACTACGGCTTATTTCAAGTTCGCTTACGCCCGTTTCATCGTTTATTTCAAAATAATAACCGCAATTTTCTCTTATTGAAATATTAAAGTTTTGTAAATCTTTTTCTTGAAGGTTAGATTTTTTATACACAACGGGGGGATAAGTTATTGCAGAATTAGTTTGTAAATTATCTTGAGCAATTTCATAAACCGTTAAAGTTTTCGCATTAAAAGGTAAATTATTGAAATTTAACGTAAGGTTTTGAACTTCTTTGCCCTTATTGTAAACTATATAACCTGCTCTGTGATCGTCTATACCGGCATAGTATCCTAACTCATCATTGGGCATTTCAACGGTAACGCGTTCTAAAGGAAGTCTTGCAAAACTCCATAAAACGTTATAACCAGCATTCTTTTGATAGGTGTACTTATCTATAACGCCAAATAATTCAGAAACGTAACAAGCCCAATAAACTTTAGTTAAATCGGTTGCGTCTAAAGAATATCCAATAGAATCGTACATTGCAGGTACGTTACCAACAGTGCCTTCACGAGTTTCAAGTGAACTTGCGGGGTGATATTCAGTAACTAACTGTTGCATGGTAGAAAGGTCGATTTTTTGTCCTTGTAAACCTTTATGAGTTCCGTTTTGAGTTTCGTTAAACGCACTTCTTATAACCGAAAGCCAATAAGAAAAGTCGGTCGTCATATCAAGATTTCCTTCCATTTGCCCTTCAGGTTGACCATAGTAGTGCCAAGAAAGAGCGTCGGGCATAGCGTTTTCCGCTACGCTTCTAGTCCAAAATCTATTCCAGTGCGACATAGTGCCGTCATCATCGGTTGCAAGTTTATTGATATAATCTAAAGGCCAGCATAAACCTAAAGCCGCTACGCTAGCATAGGGGTCTGCTTCTCTTATCGCTTTGGTAGCGATAATGCTCATATCTGTCATTTGAGTTAAAGTACCGCCCCAGAAAACAGTTCCAAGGTCGGGTTCGTTCCAAGTTTCATAAACGGTATTTCTTATGCCGTTATCCTTTAAATAACGTGCAATATTGTAACAAATTTCATACCAGCGATCTTCATCGGGATATTGTTTTGAACTGTTTACCGCTTGAGCGTAAGGAGGTACGTCACATAAAACGAACATGGATGAAGAATTATTATCTTGTAAAACTTTTGCTATTTCATATACTGCGCCAAATTCTTTATCAGTTTTACCGTTGTTACCGTTTGCACCAATTAACGAACCTATACCGCCGTTACCCATCATTAAGTCGATACGGAATCTTTCACTTTGCAAATCGTCTAACAATTTTAATTGTTCTACCGATTCGTAATTTACCATACCCGGACCCGTTCCACAAAACTCCCAAGTAGGACTAAACATATCTATTTTTTTAATATTTTGCACTTCAACGCCCGTTTTTGCCGAGAAATCAACGATAATGCTTTGCGCATTGTCATTTTTTCCATTGCCGTTACAAGCCATAAAAGTGAAAACAAATATAATGCTTAAAAACAAACAAATTAATTTTTTCATTTTCATTCTCCTTAAAATACTTTAACAACGTGCATTAATAGGTTATCGTAATATCCACGCAAGACCTATCGTTTGTGTTTGAAGTTAATGCAGACATAATGAAATAAATTCTTTCACCCTGTTTAAGTTCACATTCAAACGAGGTATTTGCACTTAAAGTTTCACCTCTTAACGTAGCGTTATAAAAATAACTTGAAGAATTATCGGAAGTAACGTAAAATGCTATGCCATCACTACCTACTTCTTGTAACGCCAATACGCCAACCGAAAGAGTTACGTTTATTTTACCGTTTTTAGGTGCTTTAAAGGCAACCATTATTTCACCGCTTATAGAAGGAATCCAATGGTCTTTTTGAATAAAGCCTTGACCGGTAAAATCGAGATATTTGCCTGAATATTTACTATAAACCATATAAGATAATTCGCCTTCTACGTCACCGCATAAATATTCCCAATTCTTATATCCTTGATCGTTGGCAAAATCGGTTATATTGTTATATCTATCGTAAACTTGCGCATTATTGTTTTGCGTTGCATTATTTGGGGTACAAGCATAACAAGCAGTTAAAATAACTAGCGCTATAACTAAACACGTAATTTTTTTAATCATTTATTTTCCCTCCCCTTTTTTACTATACAAAGCGTTGAAATAAACAATGCAAATAACGCAATGCCACTTGCACCAACCGAAGATTTACAACCGCTTGCATTTGCATTACCGTTAAGTAAATCAACGTCGCCTTCTTGTTTGATAACGTCTATTACGTCTAAAATTTCACCTTCGGTTTCTACTGCGTTTAAATAAGAGATTAAAGGCTTATCCGTTGCAGTGCCATCAACCTTGCTAACGTAATATAATTCAAATAAACAACCTGTTGAATCTGACGAATTGTTAAAATGAGCACCGCTATCAACCGCGAATACCCAAACGTCACCTGCTTTTACGCTTACGTTTGTTAAACCGGTTATTTCGTGCAAACCGTCATCTGCGCCTTCAATATCTATACTCCAAAGTTTTTCACCGTTTTTATAAATACCAAAGATTATGCCGTCACCATAGTTAGAATTCTTTTTAACAGAACCTTCTACGTTCATAACGCCGTCACTATCCGCAACGAAAATTCTTAAAGTTTTCCATCTATCAGCGGGATGCATATAATCCATGCCTACTTGTTGGTAAGCGTATTTACCGCGCCAAGTTCTAGTACCATCGTTAACAGTACCAAAAGTCATAAGAACGTAGCGGTTAACTTCTCCGTAAGCGTAAAACCAACCGTTATCACCTTGTTTTTCAGTTGAAAAATATCCCGTTACGTCTAATATTCTTGAATCACCTATGCCGTCGCCGTAACTTACGCCTTCACCCGTCATTTCAAATTCAACGGTTGTGGTTAAGCCGGTTGAATCGTTTGCGTCGCTTTTACCCTTTGCTACCGATACAAAAATCATATCACCGCGCTTAACTTGAACGTCGGCAACTAAAATGGTGTGTTTTTCTTGGTAAAGCGATAAATCTTCTCTTAATTTAACGTATTCATCGTATACACCTGTTTGAGTAATTTCTCTTTTGCCAAATTTTACTATAACGCCGTCACCTGCGCTAGAATTGTGTTCTACTACAACGTCCATTTTCAAAACACCGTCGGCAGGAGCGCGCCAAGCCTTAATTGCGTCACCGTTTCTGCCGGGGTGACAAGAACTGTCGTCAACTACCAAATAAGGTTCGGTAGAATTGTATTTCCAGCCTTTAATGGCTTTATCATAAATAAGTTGATAATATCTAGACGAAGCATCACCATACAAATAATAGAAGTTATTTTCTCCCTGTGTAGTTGCTGCGTACACTTTTTGTTGTATCCCCATTGAAAAACATATCGTTAAAATTAAACAAACGCTTAACAACAGGCAACAAGCAATTTTATTTTTTCTCATTTTTATCTCCTCTAGCATCTTATTTTAGTAAAATATTCTTACTTGTTTGCATATTGATTGTATTCAGCGATAGTTTCACTACCCTTATAATCACCAAGGTATTTAGTCTTAAATGCATTCCAAGCACTTTGGAAATTCGAATTAACGTTTACAATATTATCCCAAGTGGGCATTCCGTTTGAATAATTTCCGTAATATTCGCTACCGGTTATAAAACCTACGAAACATTCTTCAGCGTAATCTTCCATTGATTGGAAATTTTCAACGTAAAGCGGAGTTTGAAGGAATGGTTTTTCTTCATAAACTGCGTATTGTGCAGATTTTTGCATTTGAGGAACTATTTTATCTGCATTAGTAGCATAAGGACTGTAATAATCTGCTACCCAGTTACAAAATTCACTTAACGGATAAGCCGCATCGTAGCTTGCTACGGTATAGTTATAACCTGATGAGTTTTTACCCATTATGCTTACCTTTTCGCCACCTTCAACCTTGTAGTGAACGTTTTCAATTCCGTAAACAAATAAGTTTTGACCTTCTTCACTGTATAAATAATCCATTAAAGCAAGTGCTTTTTCACGTTTTGCTTCGCTCATATCTGCATTTAAGCAAACAACGGTCCAAAAACCTGGATGTCCAGATATACCGTAGTCACCGTTAGGTCCAGCGGGGGGATTTATCATTTTTATAACTTTGCTTGCTTCTTCAATGCTATACGAAGGATTTACCGCTCTAAAACCTATTATTATGTTGTTAAACCAGTTGTGCGCTTCTATTATACCAACCTTACCTTGGTTAAACTTAACTTGTTTATCATCAAAAGTATCGGTTTGCCAGTCGGGGTGCATTATGCGTTCTTGGTGTAATCTGTTTAAAAATGCAATTGCTTGTTTAGTACCGTCGGTTATGGTGCTAGAAGTATATTTACCGTCTGCCCCCTTAATCATATTTTGATATCCACCACTAAAAGCAATATAAATCCAGTTTTCGCTCCATAAATCGGAAGTTCCCGAATAACCGTAAGTATCGTTTAAACCGTTTTCATCGGGATCGTATTTAGTAAATGCTTTTGCTAAACGGTAAAATTCAAGTATGGTAGTAGGTTCTTTGAATTTATATTGTTCAAGTTCGGCTTCACTTGGAACGTGACCTAATTCTTCGGTTAAAATTTGAGTGAGTTTACTTGTTTTATTAAGATTTTCAATCCAATCCATTCTAACGTACAATGAGTGTTCGTTAGTGTGTAAGGTAGGAATACTCCAATGCTTTCCGTTTGAATAGTATATATCTTTTAAGAAATCAAACTTTTTAAGATGTTTGTAAAGATTGGGATATTTTGTTTCTGAAACGTAATCTGAAACAGCAAGTAAAGTTTCGTTATCAATCATCTTTTTATACTGTTTTGCTCTTTCAGGTCCGTAAGTAATGAATAAATCGGTTAATTCACCTGCGTTAAACAGTTTATTAAGAGCGTCGTCGTATACGCCTGAATCAACTGAGTTAACCTTTAAATCAACGTTTGAATGTTCTTTAATTTTTGCATAAAGAGGTGAATTGGTTTTCTTTGCAGCGTTAACGGAAGTTAAACTCCATCCAAACAACGTTAGTTCGGTAGCGTTTTCTTCGTCGTCATTACCACATGCGGTTACGCCAAAAAAGGTAACGGCACACATAAATAAAGCAATTAATGATTTTAGTAATTTTTTCATATTTTTCTCCCATTATTTTTATTTTTTGTTTTTCATTTAAATTTTAATTATGTTTTTAATTGCAATTATATCTAAAAGAAACGTTTTTATTATTTCACTAACTTTTTATAGAGCCCATCATTACGCCTTTAACGAAAAAGCGTTGCATAAAGGGATATAGAATTACTATTGGCAATACCGAAAGTACTACCATTGCTGCGTTTTGCGCCTGGCTGAATACTTTAGACATATCTACGTAACCGCCCACAACGCCGTTTGCTGAAGTATTTGTTAAAACGTTTCTTAACTCTAATGCCAACGGGAATAACTCATCTTTTAAGGTTAAGAATATTAACGGCCAATACCAATCGTTCCATTTGCCAACTATAGTAAACATACCAATAGTAGCCAAACCTGCCGTTGATAAAGGTAAAACGAACTGCAATAAAATTCTTATTTCACCTGCTCCGTCTATCTTACACGCTTCAATCATTTCATCTGGAACTTGCCTAAAGAAGTTACGCAATAAAATCATATTAAAGGTATCAACGGCAAAAGGAATTATTAACGAAGATAATTTATTGCTCATATTTAAATCTTTTACTACCAAGTAAAAGGGAATAAGCCCGCCGTCGAAAAACATCGTTATTAATATAAACGTAAAAAAGATCTTTTTGCCTGGCATTTTTTCTTTGGTTAAAACGTATGCGCCTATTGCATTAAACGTCATTGTGTATAACGTTCCAACTGCGGTTGTAAACAATGATATTAAAAAAGCAGTTCCTATTCTATCTTGAAAAAGAATGTATTTATAAGATTCAAAGTTGAAATCGCGTGGAATTATTATATATTTAGCGGAAAGATAATCCTTTTGAGAAGCAAAAGAAAGCAATACTTCGTAAAGTAACGGAAACAAGCATAACAAAGAAAAAATAATCATTACTACGTAAATGGTTACCGTTCCTACGCCCCAATCTTTTATTTTCTTTTTACAATTAACGTTTTTTACCATATTATTCATATATTCCCCTTCCGTTAATTTTTTTGATTGCTGCGTTTGCAGATAGCAATAATACAAAATTTATTATCGACTTAAATAATCCAAGTGCTGCACCGCGTTCAAATTCACCGCTAGTAATACCCGTTCTATACATATAGGTATCTAAAATATCCGCAACGTTATATACCGATTGACTGTATAAGTTAAATATCGGGTCAAACCCTGCGTTCATGATGTTACCTACTTGCATTATGAACATCATCGTTATGATAGGTGACAATGAAGGAAGGGTTATATATATTGCCATTTTAAACCGCCCTGCACCGTCAATTTTTGCCGCTTCATAAAGGTCGGTGCTAATATTTGTTATCGCAGCATAATAAATTATCGTGCCCCAACCCGCTTCTTTCCATATAGTACTTAATATTAATATAAAGTAAAACCAATCGGGATTAGTTAGAAATTCTTTTTTGGTACCACCGAAAGAGAATATGAAATTATTTACTAACCCATCGCCCGAAGCAAATATTATTCTTACCAATTCACCTATTATTACCCACGAAATAAAATTTGGGAAATAAATTAAAGTTTGTCCCGTAGTTCTAACTTTCGACAAACGCATTTCGTTTAAAAACAACGACATAATAATTGGAACAGGGAAACAAATTCCCAACTTTAAAAGACTTATTACGATAGTGTTTTTAAGCGCTCTTATAAATTGAGGTGCTTTAAGTATAGCTTCAAAATGATCAAATCCAATCCAATCACTACCTAGTATTCCCTTCTTTGGTAAATAATTTTTAAATGAAATAGTAATTCCGTACATAGGATAATATTTAAAAATTATGAAAAACGCCACTATGGGAATCATTAGTAAGTAAATTTCTCTATACTCGAACACTCGCTTTAATAAACTTTTTTGCGACTGTGGTTTTGCTTGCTTCATTTTTTCACCTTTTTTGTTTTTTTGCAATAATTTACTCGTTAGGTATTAGAAAATTATTTTTGTCTTTGCTCACATGTTGACAAAAGGCTTTTCTATTGCTATAATTATCTCGCGCAATAAACTTTTTGTCAATATAAATCCAATATTTTATAGCACGATTTTTGTCATACTGTTAAACATTATATATTTTTTTGCGCGGAGAATTATTATGTATTATGAAAATTTAGAAAATAAATACTTAAGAGTATCTTGTTGTTTTGATAAAATTATAAACGATAATTTTTATATGGGACCACATTATCACCCACGCGTAGAAATTATGTATGCATTTGAAGGCGAATTTGAATGCGAGATATATGAAAGCACTGCTAAAAATTCTTCATATACCACGCATACTATTCCTACCAGTTCATTTATTATTTTAAATCCAAATGCAGTTCACCGCTTAAAAATTAAAAAAAATAGTAGCACGCGTATACTTAATATAGAATTTGCGTTAAATTCAAGCAATTTATCAAGCGACGATATTGCAAGAAAAATTTTATCGATAAATGGAACAACGCTTGTTAATTACTGTTCAGGGCTCACCTCTTTTATAAAGGATAAAAAAAGTTTTGCCGTTATTTGCGATGACTTTATTTTTGGCAAGCAACTTAAAAGATATATAAATTTAATGAGTTCAGTAGTATTAACCAATGAACAAAAAATTGAACTCAATTTAATTCTTTATTACATGATTGTTGAATTTAGTAAATGTTGTAATGCGCATTATTCAAAAAACAAAGTGGGTGTTAGATATTTATCTTTAGCCACTAAGTATATCGAAAAAAATTATTCAAAAAAAATTAACGTGGACGATATTGCAACTAATAGCGGAATTAGTAAATTTTATTTACAAAAGTTATTTAAACAATATAAAAACGTTTCGATTAACACCTTTTTAAATAATTATAGAATTGAAAAATGTAAGGTTTTGTTATCAACTACCAATCTTTCAATAAATGAAATTGCCACAATGACAGGTTTTATGAATAGACAAACTTTACTTTATACCTTTAAAAACGTTGTTGGAGTTTCACCATTTAAATATCGCGCGGTCGTAGAAAATCAAGTCATCGATATTCAAGCTTCAAATAAAGATAAAGCCGCAACGATTGAAATAAAATCATAGTTTAACTCTTATTAATTATTGCTACGCCGTACCATTAAGTTGATAATATAATAGGTTACGAAGAATAATTTGCTAGCATTAGTTGCAATACGAATCACAAAAAGACGTACCAATTTTATCGGTACGCTTTTTTTTTGAAAATGTGTTTTGTAATAACTTTATAAACTTTTATTTTTCAAATTTGACTTTATATGCTAAAACGTCAGTTCCGTTGCCGTTTAATTGCAAAATTAAAGAGTTTCCGCTTTCCCAATGCGAATCTTTGGGATTATCTGAATAAAAAGCACAATAATGATCACCGAAAGGCTTTCCGTCTTTATGCAATACTACGGGTTCGCTCCAGTTTATTAAACCGGTAGAAACTCTCATTTCTAACGCGTGTAAAATCGTTTGTTGCGGGTTATATACGTCAACTACGGCATTACAATTTGCAGGTGAACCACTCAACATATATACGCCCTGTTCTTTAAGATAAATAATCCTTGCGTGCCACAAATCTTTAACTACAACACTTTCTTTACCGCAATTTCCCGCTTCACAAAATGCTCCGTTGTAATATTTTACGAAGTCGCCCATAACACCATCATCACGTTTTCTTGAACGCACAATATAAGTGTCGCAAGCGGATAGGGCCTTTTTATACCCAAGAATTTTCCACGAATATAATGAAAGTGGTAATCCAATCCATTTTAATGTTGATACTCAAAAAGTAGAAAATGGATTATTTTTTACCGATAATGGTTTTTGGGATACATTCCGTACAGTATATCCCCTACTGTCAATAATAAAACCTAATCTCGTTAGAGATATGGTTGAAGGTTTTATTAATTACAGTGAGGAAACA
>JAZOCA010000051.1:0-9175 GCA_045596285.1 Christensenellaceae bacterium
CCGATGCCCAGTTGATAGGTGTTGGTGGTTCGTGTAGAAGTTTGGCTCGTATAAGTAAAGTTATGAAGAAAAGCCCCTATTCAATAGTTCATAACTATCATATCCCAACCGAAGATTTCGAAGTTATTTATAATACTTTAAAAGGCCTTGATTTAGATAAGAAAAAACGCATAAAAGGCGTTTCATCTTCAAGAGCGGACATTCTACCCAGTGCGCTTGCCGCTGTTGGTGCTTTTATCAAATATAAAAACTTTAACGAAATTATTATTTCGGGTAATGGCTTAAGAGAAGGGATTATGTTTAACTACGCTATGCCTATTACTGTAGAAAAACCCATAAGTGACGTTTTAACATATAGTTTAAAAACGTTAACAAAGTATTATCGTTGCAACGAAAAACACGTAGAGCAAGTTTTAAATATTTCAGTCCAACTATTTAAGCAATTACGCGTACTTCATAAATTCCCCCGTCAATATTTAAGAATATTAAAAATAGCTGCATACTTACATGATGCAGGTACAAGTATTAAATATTACGATTATCAAAAACATAGTAGTTATATTATCTTAAACGCTGCTTTATACGGTATTACTCATCGAGAAATCGTTCTTGCGTCCCAAGTAGTTGCAGTTCATAAAAATGATGATTTCGCTATAAGTGAATTAGTAAGATTTAAAGATTATATTAACGAAACGGACGTTGAAGTTATAAGAAAGTTGGGTATAATTCTTCGTATTGCAGAAAGTTTAGATAGAAGTATGTCTAGTTACGTAACTGGAATTAATTGCGATGTTTTAGGTGATTCTGTAATTATGAAAACAGAACTCGTCGGCGAAGCTACTTTAGAAATAAAGGATGCGATGAACGCGGCTCCTGATTTCAAGCGAATCTTTAAAAAGAATCTCGATATTTTATAAAAACAATTAAACTAATTACATTAAAAGAGCATTTAACTCATATATTAGGGTATGAGAAAAATGCTCTTTATTTTTTTATGCTTGTTTTTATCGGTATTTAGTATTTGTAATCTGCTATTCGTGCATGTAAAAAATGAAAAGGTGGGTGATGAAGAAGTGAAAAGTATATCTATATGGCATATTGATGGCTTTGAGGGTGGAAAAGGATCGAGATTATCTTTGCTGAAAAAAATATCAAGTGAATTTTGTAAAGACAAAAGTATTATTGTAACTGTAAAATTGCATACCATATATTCTGCAGAAAGTAATTTCGAAAAGGGTATATATCCGGATCTAATATCTTATTCAAACGGGCTTGATATACCTTACTCAAAATTAGTTGAGATAAATAATGAATGTTATTTGAAATGCTGGGCAATGGGTGGATATCTATATATCACGCGTAAAGGAGTAAGGGAAGAACGAATAATTGTTTCACAGCAAAAATATACATTGCCAATAGTTGCTATGAGATTAGAGGGTATAAGCCTTCCTATAAAAAAAATTTTGTCTTCAGAAAACGCATATTATGAATTTTTAGCAGATAAGAAATGCTCTTTAATAGGAACTCAAAGAGATTTATTTAGATTAAAAAATAAAAATATTGAAGTAAATTATAAACCACTAGAAAAATTTAACGATTTAAAGCAGTATATATCAATTTTATCTGACGATGGCGGGAATAAAAACATAGCACTGCTTCGAAAATTCGTCGACTTTTTATTAGAAAAAGTTCAAGCTGGATATCTAAAAGAAATAGGATTAATGAATGAAACTGGCTATAGTGTACAAAATTGTGACGAGACTTTACAAATATATGAAGGCATTCGATTTGAATATACTACAAAAGAATTATCTACTAAATTGCAGATAAAAGAACTTCAGGAATACGCGTTAAAATCGGATAGTCAAATAGAAAGTATAAAAAGTAGTCTAAAACGATTGAAATAAAGTGATTTTTAGTGTAAAATAGGAGGGAACAGTAGTATAGTTATGCAACAGTTTATAACTCGTTTAGATAAATTGGGCGTAGAATATTTAACAGACGTATCGTTATCCGATTACTGTACATATGGTACGGGTGGGAAAGCTAAATTAATGGTTTTTCCCCGTTCATTGCAACAATTGAAAATTTGTACAGATTGCAATTTCGAAAAAGTAGCTGTAGGGTTTGGTTCAAATTTACTTTTTTCTGATTACGGATATGACGGAGTCATAGTAAACGTAACTAAAATGAATAAAATTGAAGTAAAAGGATCTATTATAGTTGCAGAAAGCGGGGCATTGCTTGCAAAAGTGAGAGAAAATGCAGAACTAAACTGTCTTGGCGGTTTAGAGTTTACAGAAGGTATTCCAGCAACCATTGGCGGGGCTGTTTGCATGAATGCAGGCTGTTTTTCTAAAAGCATAAGTGAATATGTTTCATATGTAGTAACTGATAAAGGTGTATACAATAATAGGGATTGTCAATTTGCTTATAGAAGCAGTATATTTGATACTAAATGTGATGAAGTAATTTATTCTGTTGCATTAATTTTAAAACCAAGTGAACACGATATAATTGAAAGTAAAAAGGAAAGGTTTAAAAAACTTCGTAAGAATAGTCAGCCTCATGGTAAAAGTTGTGGCTCTGTATTTATTAACGACGGATATTTTGCTGGAAAGGTAATTGATCAGGCTGGCCTAAAAGGTTATAAGATAGGAAATGCGCAGGTTTCAGAAAAACATGCAAACTTTATTTTAAATGAAGGAAAAAAATCTGCTGACGTATACAATTTGATTAAATACGTAAAAGGAAAAGTATACGAAACGCAGGGAATAAGACTTAAGGAAGAAATTCGATACGTAGGAAGATTTGATGATTGATTTTGATTTTCACACCCATACAACCTATAGTCACGGTAAGGGAAGTATTTATGATAATGCTTTAAGCGCAAAGCAAAATGGACTTAAGGGGATTGCGATTACCGATCATGGTTTTTCGCATCCTGCTTTTGGTATGCGTAGAAACAAACTATCTAAAATGCGTGAAGAATGTGTTAAAGCACAAAATGATACGGGGATAAAAGTATATCTTGGTATTGAATCAAATTTACTTGGATTAAGTGGTAAAACCGATTTAAACATAGATGATTATTCCAAAATAGACGTATATTTGGCAGGTATTCATAAATTTGTTATTTATGATAAGTTGAGTGATTATTACAAACTATTTGCGAGAAACTATTTCACTTCGCTTTTTAAAGGTACACCTTCTTCATCCCTTATTAAAGACACTACTAAGGTATATATTGAAGCGATAAAAAATAACCCTATAGATATTTTAACTCACTTGAATTTTGGTTGTTATTCTAATTCGTTAGAAGTTGCAAAATGTCTTGCGGATTACGGAACTTATTTGGAAATTAATACTAAGAAGGTTCATTTATCTGATGAGGAATGGCAAAATATCGTAGATAAAACAAGCGTAAATTTCGTAGTTGATTCTGATGCACATTCTCCAGATAGAGTAGGAGATGTGAAGATATTTGACGATTTGCAAAAAAGAATAAATATTCCCGAAAGTAGAATTCACAACATAAACGGAAAGGCTCCCGAATTTCGTTTTGCTAAATTTAAGGGGGAACTATGAATTTAAACGAAAAAGTTAAAATTGAATTATGTAAACTTCCTTACGAACAGAGCTGTTGTAAAGTTGCGTCGCTATCCGCATTCGTAAGAACAGCGGGTAGTATTGTCGCAGAGGGAAACAAATATGGTTTTTCAGTTTCTGCGTCTTCCGTTTGTTCGCAGTATTATGCTGAAATTACACAAAGTCTATACGGTGCACATCCGATTTTCAACGTTGGTGGAAAAAGCACTATTACAGGATTTACCGTGATAGATAAAGAAAGTCTTTCTATTTTAATAGATTTAGGCATTATTAAAATTGAGGATAATGGAATAACTGTCGCTATAGAGCCAGATGATTATTTGGTGGAAAATGAATGCTGTAAGTGTGCATATGTTAGAGGTGCTTTTTTAGGTGGTGGTTCCCTGACTGTTCCTGACGTAAATGCGAAGAATGGAACTACAGGCTATCATTTGGAATTCGTCTTTTCAAAATATCTTACTGCTCAGCATTTTTCTTCTTTACTCGTCGATGTTGGTTTTTTTCCTAAACTAATAGAAAGAAAGGGTAATTTTATAGTGTATTTTAAGCAACATGAAGAAATTAAGGATATTTTAGCATATATGGGCGCTAATTCCGCCGTTTTGCAGTTTTCTGAACTAGTAATTATACGTGAAATGAAAAACAACACGAATAGGGTAACTAACTGCGAAATTTCAAACGTTAACAAACAGGTTGAAGCTAGTTTGAAACAATGTAGCGCAATAAAAACAATAGCCGATACGATAGGGCTTGAGACATTATCTCCTGATTTAGAAAAAACTGCAAAGGCGCGATTAAAATTTAGTGATTATCCTTTAAGTGATTTAGCAGATTATTTAGGTGTTTCAAAAAGTTGTTTAAACCATAGACTTAGAAAACTGGTTGCAATCGCAGATAGTATAAAATAAATAAAAAATTTATAATTTTGTATAAAAAATGCTTTTCGATTTTACGAAAAGCATTTTTTTTATTTGATTCCAAGATATAAAAGAATAAGACTTAAAGTGTTTTTAATTCCGTCAAAATGAGTTCGTTCCATTCCATGTGAAGCGTGAACACCCGTGCCGATTAATGCCCCCGGAATATCATAACCAGCAGACCACATAGCACCGATATCCGAACCGTAATAAGGATAAACGTCTACTGCGTAATCTAATCCGTTTTCTTTAGCTAATTTAATAAGTTCAGAAGTGAAGTCGTAATCGTATGGGCCATGAGAGTCTTTTGCGCAAATACTAACTTTATGTTCGTTGCAATTAAGGTCTTTTCCGATACAGCCCATATCAACGCATAACATCTTCACAACGTCATTGGGAACGTAACTTGCGCCGTGGCCAACTTCTTCATACATAGTTATAAGGAATTTTATTGTATATTCGGGAGTTATGTTTTGATCTTTAAGAATTTTAATTATGGTTAACAAAGCTACAACGCTAGCTTTATCATCTATAAAACGAGATTTCAAGAAGCCTGAAGGTGTAATTGTTGTTTTAGGATCTAATGCAATATAATCACCAGTTTGAATGCCTAATTTTTGAATATCTAAAGGTGTATTGACAACTTCATCTAAACGCACGTACATGTTTTCTTCGTTGCGTTGAATTGAATCGCTATCAGAATAAACGTGTTTTGACGGAGCAACTGATAAAAACGTTCCGCTATATTTTTTTCCTTCTCGGGTGATAATGGTGCAATATTCTCCGTCATATGTAGTTAAAATCGGTCCACCGATTTTTGTAAAACGAATAGTGTTGCCAGAAATGCTTCTAACCATTGCGCCTAAGGTATCTGCGTGAGCTGCAAGACCAAGACATTGTTTTTTATTTCCATCTAAAGTTAGTATAAAACAACCTTTATTGGTTCTTTCAAATTTTACGTTTAAATCTTCTGCAAATTCTTTTATTACCTTTTCAATTTCGGTATAATAGCCTGTAGGGCTTGGTGTGTTGAAAATTTTTAAAGCAGTTTGAAAATAGTATTCTTTGTAATCATTTAAATTGAATTTCATATATAACCCCAAAAATTATAATATATTTATTATAAACCATACCTAAATGTATGTCAAATAAAATAATAAATTTTTAGTTCAAAAAATATTTTACATTGTAAATTTTTGCTTTACAAATCTTTATAACTTATGGTAAAATTATTCTTAGAGGTATATATGAACGAAACTATAGAAATATTGAAAAAAGCAAGAAGAGAAAGAGGTATAACTCTTAAAGAATTGTCTCAAAAATCAGGTGTATCACTAGGTACTGTAAATAAATTGTTTTCGGGTGGTATTGCAAGTGTTAAGGTTTCAACCGCTCAAAAATTAGCGGTTGCGCTTGGCATTGCACTTGATAATCCAGTTAAGTATGCTAACGAATCAATTGACGAACGCCGTAGTAATTCATACGGTTTTGTAAAATGTGCTGCTTTAACAAATGAAGTTAGGGTTTGTGACGTGGAATTTAACACAAAAACAACGATTGATCTTATTTATAAAGCATCAAAAATGGGTGTTAGTTTGGCTGTTTTTCCAGAACTAAATCTTTCATCATACACAGCAGGAGATTTAACGGCGCAAGAAACAGTTGTTTTAAATTCGATGAACGCGCTTAAGCATGTTGTTGAGGCTACTCGCGGAATTGACATGCTTGTGTTTGTTGGTGTTCCATTTAGGACTCATAGTCGTTTGTATAATTGTGCCGTTGCAATATGTAATGGAGAGGTTTTGGCTATTATTCCTAAAAAACATCTTCCTAATTATAATGAATTTTTTGAAAGAAGATTATTTTGTGAACCAGAAGACGAAGTATGTTACGTCGATTTGTTTGGGAAAAAAGTGCCGTTTGGGTATAAAATAATATTGCAAAACACATTGATGCCGGAAATGAAGGTCGCATGTGAAATATGCGAAGATTTATGGGTTCCTGATTCTCCTTCTGTTTCTCATGCTTTAGAAGGCGCTACAATAATTGCTAATCTTTCCACAAGTAATGAAGTTGCAGGTAAGGCGAGATATAGAAGAAATATGGTAGGCATGCATGCCTCAAAATGTTTAGTTGGGTATATATATACCTCTTCAGGTAGGGGAGAAAGCACTACAGACATTGTATGTGGTGGTCATAATATCATAAATGAAGCTGGAAGATTAATTGCAGAAAGTAAGCCTTTCGGAAGTGGAATTGCTGTTGGTGATATAGACTGTAGATTTTTAGAATTTGAAAGAACTAAAAAATTTAAATATAGAAGAAAGGTTAGCGGTTACGTTTACGTTGATTTTGCCATTAGCGCTGATAAATTTAAGCTTGAACGTCAATTTTCAAAAACTCCGTTCGTTCCTGAAGATGATATTTCTTCTGAAGAAAGGTGTGAATCTGTTCTTACCATTCAAGCACATGCATTACAAAAAAGAATTGAGCATATAAAGTGTAAAAAATTAATTTTAGGTGTTTCAGGCGGGCTTGACAGCACGCTTGCAATGCTTGTGTGTGAAAGAGCGTTAAAATTAGCCGGATTAAAACCTAGCGATTTAATTGCTATTACCATGCCTTGTTTTGGAACTAGCAACAGGACGTATAATAATGCGGTTATATTATCTAGGGAGCTAAAAAGCACTTTTATAGAAATAAATATAGCAAAAAGTGTAATGCAACACTTTGAGGATATTGGGCACGATCCGTCTGTTACCAACGTAGTATATGAGAATTCTCAAGCGCGTGAACGTACTCAAATACTAATGGATTATGCTAATAAAGTTGATGGTATTGTAGTTGGTACCGGCGATATGAGTGAACTCGCTTTGGGATGGGCAACATACAACGGCGATCATATGTCAATGTATAACGTCAATGCATGTGTTCCCAAAACGTTGGTAAAAGAAATAGTTATATACGAAGCAAAAAGGCGCGGTGGCGTTATCGGGGCAGTACTTGCGGATATAGCCGATACGCCTATTAGTCCAGAGCTTATGCCGTCGGAAAAGGGAGAAATGACTCAGCCTACCGAAAATTTTGTTGGACCGTATGTTTTAAACGACTTCTATCTTTATTATTTAATTAAGCATGGTTTTGCACCATCCAAAGTTTTTTACGTGGCGTACCATACTTTTAAAGATGATTACGATGCTTCAACGATATATAGATGGCTTAAGAATTTTATTAGAAGGTTTTTCACTCAACAATTTAAGCGTTCTTGTCAACCTGATGGGGTTAAAACCGGCCCATTATGTCTATCTTCAAGAGGGGATTGGCGTATGCCTAGCGATGCCACCTATTCTCTATGGATTGAAGATTTAGAAAAAGTAAAAAATAGTTATTGTGTAGAAGAGTAGGTAATGTATATATATGCATTATAATTAAATATAATTAAATTATATAAAAATATAAAACCACCCAAAAAGACTCTTAATTGATTGATAATAGTCTTTTATAAGGTGGTTTTTTGTTATTATTCTATTACGATTATTTTAGCGGTTTTAGAAAATCTTTTTACCGATGCAAAAGCTTTTTCACATTGTTCGCGAGTAGAATATCCTTCGCCTATACATAATAATCGTCTTGCTGTAGAAAAGATTTTGAATACGAAATTACCGTTTTTATCTAAATTTATAGCGTAATTTTCCATCTCAATATTCTTCTTTAATGTTTCGATGCCACTTTTTGTTCCGCTTAAAGAAGAATAAGTTTCAGTTCTTAACATAATTTCGCCGTTTGAAGCCTTTAAATCTGCAAAATATCTTCCATCTTCTTGCTTTATCTCCCATTTGCCGGCATATTTTATAATAATATCTTCTGTTTGATTTTCTTCAATTACAGTATTTGTTATTTTATTTTCGTCATATGAGAGTGGTGAACTATCAATTTCAGACTTTTCATTGTCTTTTTGATTATTGTTTTCATCAACGACTGGATTTGGATTTTCTTCTATATGCTCATTTGGGAATTCTAAGTTTTCTGTTGATAGAGTTTCATTTTCTATCTTCGCTTTAGAATGATTTATTGTAAAATCAATAGATTTTGACGTATTTTTTTCGATTGAATTGACATCTTTTGAATTTGGACTTTTGCTTTTCTTGTAAAAAATAACGATTAGTGCTATAATAATAGCAGATAAAGCAATCGTGAGAGCAAAAATATAAGAATAACTCTTGTGTTCTTTTAAATATTCAATAATAAAACTCATTATTTTATCCTTTTATTTTTTTATATATTGTATTACATTTTTTTATTATTGTCAATTGTTTTTAGTCGTTGGAGGTCGTTATGGTTTATTCCGTCATTATAATTGGTGGTGGTTTTTCAGGATTATGTGCCGGTGTTTCACTTGGTAGAGTACTTTCTAACAAAGTTTTAATATTAGAAGCTAATAAACGTGTTGGAAAAAAGATTTTAGCAACAGGGAACGGACAAGGCAATATCACTAATACCGTTGTGAATACTACAAAATATCATGGCGATATTTCTTTAGTTGAAAAATCATTGCAAAAATTTTCAAATAACCATTTGATTGATTTTTTTGATGATTTAGGTCTTTTGATGGATGAAAGAGATGGAAAAATTTATCCTGCATCATATAC
>JAZOCA010000052.1:0-4441 GCA_045596285.1 Christensenellaceae bacterium
ATTATTATGCCTGGCGTAACAATTGGAAACGGTGTTATAATAGGCGCTGGGGCAGTTGTGACCAAGAACATTCCAGATAATGTTGTTGTAGGTGGTGTGCCTGCAAGTATTATAAAAAACAGAGGAAATAGCGAAGAACCCGATAAAAAAGGAGAAAACTTATGAGTAAGAATTTGTATGAAAAAATCGTAAGTGGCGAGGAAAGAGTATCATTAGTTGGCTTGGGCTACGTTGGCATGCCAATAGCAGTAGCATTTGCGGAGAAAGGGATCAAAGTTGTCGGTTTTGACCTTAATAAAGAAAAAATCAACCTATATAAGAGCGGTGTTGATCCAACGAAAGAAGTTGGAGATGACGTGATTAAGAATACTGCTGTGCATTTCACTTTTGATGAAAAAGATTTGCAAAAAGCAAAATTTCATATCGTTGCAGTTCCTACGCCTGTAAATACTGATCACACACCAGATTTAACACCTGTTATCGGTGCATCGAAAATAGTTGGAAGAAATTTGACGAAAGGTGCTTACGTAGTTTTTGAATCTACCGTTTATCCCGGATGTACGGAGGACGTTTGTGTTCCTATTCTTGAAAAGGAATCAGGAATGAAGTGTGGCATTGATTTTAAGGTGGGATATTCTCCGGAAAGAATTAATCCTGGTGATAAAGTTCATAGATTGGAAAATATAACTAAAATTGTTTCTGGTTGTGATGAAGAGGCTCTTCGCACCATTAAGGCTGTTTATGATATTGTTATTGAAGTAGGAACGCACCCCGTAAGCAATTTGAGGACGGCAGAGGCAGTTAAAGTTGTTGAAAATAGCCAAAGAGATATTAATATAGCGTTTATGAATGAACTTGCAATGGTTTTTGATAAAATGGATATTGATACCAACGAAGTAGTTGATGGAATGAATACTAAATGGAATGCTTTAGGTTTCCGTCCAGGACTTGTTGGCGGGCATTGTATTGGTGTTGACCCATACTACTTCACTTATCAAGCAGAAAAACTTGGTTATCATAGTCAAATCATTTTAAATGGTAGAATTGTTAACGATTCAATGGGTAAATTTATTGCTGATGCAGCCATTAAAAATATGATTATGGTAGGACAAGCACCAAAGAATTCAAAAGTAGTTATTCTTGGGCTGACGTTTAAAGAAAATTGTCCCGACACGAGAAATTCCAAAGTAGATGATATTATTAAACGTCTTGCAGAATACGAAATTGTCCCTACGGTAGTTGATCCTTGGGCTAGTGAAAGGGATGCTATGCGCGAATACGGCGTTTCCCTCACGAAGTTTAGCGAAGTTAAAGATGCTGATTGTATTATAGTTGCCGTTGCCCATAACGAATTTAAGGCCTTAACTCTTGACCAAATAAAAAAATTGTTTAGAAAAGGTGAAGATTCTAAAAAAGTTCTTATAGATGTAAAAGGACTTTATAAAGTATCCGACCTTGATGCAAGTGGGTTAAAGTATTGGAGATTGTAAACAAAACACGTGAAGATTGTTGTTCCCTTAATTATTTAGCAAAAGTAAAATTAAAAGTATTTAAAATGATATCACAAAAAAGTAAGGGCGCAAAATTTACATTGACGGGAGAGATATAATGACGGAAGAATATTTGCTTTCTATCGCAGTCATCTCGATGAATAGAAGCGATCAACTCGTTGAGGCGATAAGTAGCTGCTTGGCTTGCAAGTTGCCAGAAAAAACACAGTTTGTAATTTTGGATAATGCTTCTACGGACGATACACAAGAAAGATTAAAGGATTTAAAACATAAAATATCGTATGAAATTGAGTGCTTTTATTCGGAAAAGAATTTAGGCGTTGGTGGAGGAAGGTCGTTTGTTTTTGAAAAAGCAAAAGGTAAGTACGTTTATTTTTTGGATGACGATGCGATCATAGATCCAAAGTGTAAAGATGAATTTTTTATTAAAACGATTGGGTATTTGGAAAAGAATACTCTTGTAGCATCTTTGACTACGGAAATATATGATGAAATTTTTGGATTTAACAGAACGGCTGACGCATCAAAAAATATGGTGGATGGATTGCCAAAGAAGTTTGCTTATTTAGGAGGATCTCACTTTTTAAGAAAAGCTTATTTCTCAATACCGTTGTATTTTAATATCATATATGGCTCTGAAGAATATGCCCCATCTATTAAGGCAATAGACGAAGGTTATTCTCACGTTATTGATAAGTCTATAAGTATAATCCATAAACCTAAAGTAAATAAGTGGGTTGAAGGCACGGACGGAATGCGCAATGTTCAAATTCGTATGGCTGCTGTGCCTTATGCTACAAAAAAAATTTTGTATCCTTGGATTTTTTATCCGATTTTATGGCTTGGTTACAGAAAAAGATGTAAAAAATATTTAACTGAATATTCTGGTGCAATAAAAGAATCTAAAGAGATAGCTAAGCAAATAATTAAATACAATAAGTGTAAAAAAATTCGCATAAGAACAGTTATTAAAATGTATAGAGAATTCGGTTTAACCGTGTTTTAAGTATTGAAACAGGAGAACATGTGTGGTTAAAGTATTATTTGTCACTAACAGCCTTGGTTTTGGTGGGGCTGAAAAAATGTTAACATTTGTGGCTGGACAACTAGTAAATCGCGGGAATAAATGTGCAATAATAAATTTAAATAATGTACCTAGTTATGTTAATAAACAAAAGCAAGTAGTAGATAACGCTATTAAAGTTTATGAAATCAATATTGCTAAAAAACATAAAAACTTATGTGCAGTTAAAGAGATAAAAAAGTTTGCGAAGAGCTTTGGCGCAGAAGTTATAATAGGGTTTACGACGTATCCGAATATGTATGCAAAAATTGTAGGAACAATGCTTGGGATTCCGTCTATTATGTCTGAGCGAGGCGATCCAAGAAGAACAATTGGCAACTCAATCAAGGACAAAATTAGCCTGTGTCTTATTAATGGGTCCAAGGGTGGTGTTTTCCAAACGGAAGGGGCTAAAGAATTTTACGGAAAGGGCCTCCAAAAACGCGGTGTCGTTATTCCTAACCCCATTTTTGTGCGGGGGGAAGTTCCTAACGTTGGTTATGAAAATCGTGAAAAAACGGTGGTTTCAGTTGGTAGGCTTGAAAATAGTCAAAAGCGTTATGACGTTATGCTTAAAGCTTTTCAGTTGTTTCATCAAAAACACCCTGAATATACACTTAGGCTGTTTGGTGATGGCCCAGCCGAAGCTGATATTAGAAAATGGATAGAGGAGCTAGGTCTGGTTGACTGTGTTAAACTAATGGGGTTAACAAAAGCACCTATGCAAGACGTTGCTCATGATGGGATGTTCATAATAACGTCCGACTATGAAGGAATATCTAACGCTTTGCTTGAGGCTATGGCGGCTGGATTGCCTTGTGTGTCTACCGACCACACGCCCGGAGGCGCAAGACTGCTTATTCAGCATGGAGAAAACGGACTATTAGCACCTATGGGAGACGCTGAAAAACTAGCCGAGTGCATGTGCCGTTTTGCGGAGGATAGCGAACTCGCAAAAAATTGCGGAAGCAACGCAAAAGAAGTTTTAGAACGATTTTCTCCTAAAAAAATTATAGATCAGTGGGAAGAATATATTGAAGAAGTGGCAAAGGGAAAACAACAAGCCGATGTTTGACGGCTACGATGAGTTTTTAGAATATTTAAAAAACAAATACGGCGGTTAAGAAAGTAGTTTTCCGCGTCGTTAAATGTGACTTTAGTCATTAGATAGATGAAAAGCACAAGCGTAAATGCGTTGGGTAAAAGCTTTTTGGAACTATTAAGAAATAATGAAACAAATAGAAAGGAAAGAATATGCTTAAGAATTCGAATGCAAAAATATTCACAAACAATATTTGGTTTGGATTGTTAATTATATATGTTATAACTGGATATTTTGCACAAGACGTATTATTGCCGTCAACTATTGGTTCGGTCGCTCTATACGTGTTTTTTGCATATTCTATTTTTGCAATCTTAACTTCTGGGCATATTAAATTATCAATCATGATACGTTGGGAAGTAATATGTCTTCTTTTGTCTCTTGTTGCAATGTTATATTCGCCGGAGTTCTCGATATTTGGCGGTACTTATTACTCGTTACTGGTTAATTTTATTCTCGTTTTTATCTTAACGCAAATGCCTTGGACGGAAAAACGGTTTGACTTAGTGATGAAAGCTTTTACTTATTCAGCGGCCTTGCTTATTATGGTTTTGGCATTAACTGGAAATCTTGAAGACGGTTCGGATTCTGGGCGGTTAGGGCAGGAAGCGTTTGGAAATGCAAATATACTTTCAAATATGCTCATGGTAAGTGCCGTGTATGCTATATGGTCAATAATATATTCTACGGGTAAGTTGTCAAAAATACTTGCACTGATAGCTTGTGTAATTATATATGTTATAACTGGATATTTTGCACAAGACG
>JAZOCA010000053.1:0-18885 GCA_045596285.1 Christensenellaceae bacterium
ACGCCTATTTGCGACAATATTAAGTTCGTTTGGCATAATTATTATATCACATATAAAATATTTTATCAAGTAGTTTTATGTGGGCAAAAGAAAACTCGACTTTTGATAAGTCGAGTTTCGATTATTTTTTCTCTTTAAGTGTTTTACACGATGAAATTAACATTTTTCGTATTGCACCACAATCGTTATTAAGTTTTTTATATTGCTTTTCTTCTAAATAACCTGTTTCAAAAAGCAATTCTAACCAATATTCCCTTTCAAAGCACTCTTTTAACGCTATTTCAAGTTTAGAAATAAAGTCAGCTGTTCATTGTGCGTATTGTGCTTCGTGGATATTTACACCAATACTTGTTCCCGAACGTAAAAGTTGATTAGTTAAAACACTTTCTTTATTGTTGGTTTTAATTTCTCTTGTAATGAATACAATGTTTTTAGCAAACTCTTTTGCTTTTTCTCTTAAAATGCTTTCACTCATAATTTTATTATACCATATTACAAGTTTTAAGTAAAGTGATATTGTTTGCGTTGCAAACAGATATATTTTTAGAATAATTCTAAAAGTTATATTTTGACTTGCAGTCAAAGTTATATTATATTTGCCACAACTCGCCAAAGGCGAATATAACTTTGCGTAGCAAAATATAACTGCTTTAAGCAATATAACTTGCCGATAGGCAAATATAACTAGTGCGTCAGTAATAATCCCTATTACTGACGCACTAAATCGACGTTTTATTTGATTTTATTTCTTTATTTGCAAAGTTTAACAATAAAAGCAACTTCTTCGCGAGTAAAAGTTTCATCTACCGCTAAAAAGCAAGCGCATAAAGTAAGTAATTTAGATTTTAATTCGATGGGGCAAGAATCTGCAAGTTCGTTTACTGCTTCTATCATTTCTGTGGTATAATGAGCTTCTACCAAATCTTTAACATCATCATATTCTATTCCGCCAAAAATATCGCAAACAAACTTATATTCAAGATCACTCAATTTTCCATCCACAGCCAAAGCAGTTGAAAACATGCTTATTATTAATTTTCCTCCGTCGCCGTTGGGTGCTGCTTCGTTAAAAATAGGGATTAACTCTGCAATAGCAGCTTTAGCCATACCAACTAAATTTTCATAAGGTTCGTTAACAAAATCTTGCAATATCTTTCTTAATTCCATATTTTTTACTCCTTTTACTTTTTTACGGCAACCTTTTTGCCGTTACTTTTCTTTAGCGATACAACCCGCTAACGATATAATGATAACATAAAACGCTATATTTTTCAAGACAAAAAAACACTTATTTGTAAAAATTTAGAATTCAACAATCAACAAAGGCTTTTGTTTGTTCTTTTTTTTGCGTTTTAATATAAAAAGTGCCGATATAACACGATTATCGGCACTTTTATTATTTTTTCACAACTATTATTTATTAGCTTGTTTTTGCGCCTCTTCTTTTTCTAAAACGGTGTAAGCAACCTTACCAACTAAAGTTTTGGGAAGTTCTTTTCTTACTTCTATTTCATAAGGGAGCGCATATTTTGCAATGTTTTTACGGCAATATTCCATAATGGAATTCTTAACTTCTTCACTTTCTTCTACGCCTGCCTTTAAAACGACGAAAGCTTTAACCTTTTGCATCTTATAATCGTCTTTTACACCGATTACACAACTCATTTCAACGTATTCATGCCCGTCTATAATGTTTTCTAATTGAGAAGGATAAACGTTGTAACCGCTTGTTATTATCATACGTTTAATGCGTTGTTTAAAATAAATAAACCCTTCTTCATCCATAAAACCTAAATCTCCGGTATGAAGCCAAGTGTATCCGTCTTCGTGAACGCGAAGAGTTTGCGCCGTTTCTTCAGGCATATCCAAATAACCTTGCATAACCGAAGGACCGCGTAAACAAATTTCACCGTCTTCGCCAAAAGGTGCAGGCTCGTTAGTGCCTGGCTTACAAATCATATAATAGGTGTCGGGATAAGGAATACCGATAGAGCCTTCTTTTTCTTTATTTACAGGCGTTAAACAACTTGCGGTAACGCATTCGGTTGTTCCGTAGCCTTCGCGCACGCGAACTGAACAGTTATGATCTTTTAAGAATTTATCAAATTTCTTCTTTAGCTCTATAGATAAGCTATCGCCACCAGAAAAGACGCCTTTCAAGCAAGATAGGTCAACGCCATCTAAATAAGGATTTCTGGTTAACGCTTCAAACAAAGTAGGAACGCCTGCAATAAAGTTGGGGTTGTTTGTTTTGATAAGTTCCGCATAAGATTTAACGTTGAACTGTGGAACTAATATGGAAACACCGCCCGCCACCATCATAGTATGTATACATACGCCAAGCCCAAAGCCGTGAAATACTGGCATAGCAGCAAGCATCTTGCTTGCGCGAACGGGATAGTTTGCCATTTCTGCAGTTTGATAAGCAAGGGCGTTAAAGTTTAAGTTAGATAATACGATTCCCTTTGTAACCCCGGTTGTTCCGCCCGAAAAGAGTATTACCGCGGGATCGTTTGCGTTTTTGTGCGCGGGTGCTAAATTAACTTCTTTACCAGCCTTTATAAAGTCTTGCCAGCGTAAATTTTTACCGCCAGTTTTAACTGCCTTATGTTCTTTTTTCTTGATAAACGCACTATAGACCAACTTTTTGAAAGGTGCAAGTTCGTCGTCTACCCCACCTACGATTAATTTTTCTACCGAAGTTTTATCTAAAATGTTTGCAAATTTATGCTCGAACATATCAAGGGTTAAGCAAAATCTACTTTTAGCGGTATTTAAATAAAATACTATTTCGCCTTCTGCAGATAAAGGGTGAATCATACTTGCAATTGCACCGATATAGTTAAGCGCGTAAAGTGAATAAACTGCTTGCGGTACGTTTGGCATACAAACGGTAACCTTATCGCCTTCCTTAACTCCTAACGAGACGAAAGCCTTTGCTGTTTGAAGTATTTTTTGTTTTAAAGCTTTATAAGAAATGGTTCTGCCCATATAAGAAAGCGCCGTTAAATCGGCACATTCTTCTGCGGTTTCAAGCACTCTATCGCTTATTGAATTATTGGGGTATTGTAAATTAAATTTACGATCGCCGTAACTTGATAACCATGGCGCATCTTGATAGTTCATACTTTCTCCTTATAGATTATCAGAAGAATTATCTTCGCTTCCTTCCGTAATTCCTTCTTTTTCTTTCTTTTTTCTAAAAACGACTAAATCGTCGTATAAAAATTCGGTTACAAAATTCAATAACATATTGATTATAAGAACCAAAGTATCATCCCAGCCAATTTTTACTAAAGCATCCCCAAACAAAGTTGATAAAGGCGTAAAGATCGCGTAAAAAAGTAGCACGAGAGCCATTGCCTTAGGCACGTTATTAGTGCTTTTAAAAGTAAATTTACGGTTAAAGGTAAAATTCCACACAACCGATAAAAATAAAGACAACACGTACACGTACCAGTAATACTGCTCTTCTACAAGAGATAAAGCGCTTCTGCAAAACCACGCTACAAGCTCGAAAGAAACTAATTGTATAATCGCCGCGGATGCAGAAAAAAGCGTAAACTTTAATATTTGAATAAATTTTTCTTTCTTCGTCATAAAAAATATATCCTTAAAAACCCGCCTATAACTCGATTATCACGGATTACAGGCTATTAAATTAAACCTTAAAATCTATTTCTTCATCTAAAGGTCTATCTAAAAGTTCAGGGTTTTCTATTAAATGTTTAAAGATTTTAAAACTCTTTGCAAAATAAAAACCATCTGCAATTCTTTCGTCTACCGTAATGCCCAAGGGAATGCATTTTTTCACGGAAACGTTGCCGTCTTTATCAACGACCTGCATCTTTTTCATTTCGCCTATAATAACGAAAATAGAAGTCGTTCCCCAGTTTGCAAGATGATGATAACTTGCCGTAGCCTTAATACTTCCCAAATTACTTACAAACACCGTGCTGTAATAAGGATCTTCCTTAGAAATGGCTTGTGGCATAATTCCGTAATAATCTAATTTACGAAGCACCCAAACAACGAATTTAAGTAAAAATCTAGGCAAGCGACAAAGTTTACCTATAATATCGGTAGCTCCGTCCGTTTCGCCTTTTTTACGTATTTTCATAACGAACTTCTTAACCTTTTGATATATTTGCTCTACAGGGGAAAGTTCGCTTTCTTTATCGAATTTAATAATTGCAAGCGCTTCTTCACTGCCGTCTTCAAAGGTGCGCTTTGCAGTGAAAGAAAACAAGATATCGTTTCTTTCGTAAAGCCTGTGCCCCTGATAAAAATAATTCATCTTAGGGCGCAAATATATAGTTTTTGCCAAAGCCGCCAAAACCGCGTGAAATACCGTATATTTAAATTCCGGACTATTTTCGTTTTTCTGCGCGACGTATTTTTCTAACTTTTCCACGTCGGCATATTCCATAAGTACTGCTTCATTTGCCGTTCTATCCGGCAATAAATATGGCATAAAGGCGTGCATAGAATCTATTTTTCTTAATCTTCTTGCATCCTTTCTGTCTCCGATCCTTCTTTTTGGTTTATCGCTCATAAATTCCTTCTCGTTTGCTTTTTGCTTATATAAAATAAGCATTATTTCTATGATTATTATAACAAAAAATATTCGTCAAAAAACACCTTTTTGCCCAATATCACGATCTTATTTTATCACAATAAAAAAGATTTGTCTATTATAATTTTACTTTTTTATAATTTTTATTGACTTTTTAATATTCTTCGTTGTAGAATATATAACGATTTGTTAATAAAAACAAAAGCGTGCGCTATAAGGCTGTTAACGGGGGGGGTATATGAAAAATGCAAAGCGAATAATTATAATAGGTTGCCCAGGTAGCGGAAAGAGCCGACTTGCAAAAATTCTTGCAGACAAACTAAATTTACCCCTTGTTCACTTAGATCAACTTTTTTGGAAGCCAAACTGGACGGAAACGCCAAGAGATGAATTCGATAGACTTTTGCTTGAAGAGTTAAAAAAGGATAAATGGATTTTAGACGGCAATTTTGCCCGCACCCTACCCATTCGCCTTGAGTATTGCGATCACGTTATACTTCTTAACTACCCAACCCTTACTTGTATTTTTCGCGTGATAAAAAGAGTTATTACAAACTACGGAAAAACGCGCCCCGATATGACTGAAGGATGTGAAGAAAGATTTGATTTATCTTTTCTGAAATTTATAAAAAAGTTTAAGAAGATTCGCCTTAAAAAAATGAAAGAACAAATAGCAACAAGCAAAAAACCGCTTATAGAAATTACGAATGATAGGCAACTAAAAGCCTTGTTAAAGCGCCTATAGCCCAACTTTTAAAAAATATCCCCGCTTTTTAAAAAAGCGGGGATTATTATTTATTTAGTTTTTTTATCGGCAATATCGCTAACAACGGTTGATACTTAAAAACGATAGTCCACGTTAAAACCATAGATTAAACGTGTTTAACGAAAAAAGAGCCAACCGCGTATTGCAAAATAATGCCTATTTGTTGAACACTACGTTATCTATATAGATATCCATTTTACCTGAAGCGCCTTTATTGATTTGAATTCTTGAAGAATCTAAAACCAAAGAATCGACGGTTACGGTTACAGTTTGCCATTCGTTAACCTTTGCAAAGCCCGCGTTTATGCCTTCTGCACCCGAAAGGGCTACCCCGCTTGTGCCGTCTACGTAAATATCAAAAGTAAAGGATACGTAGCCGTTTTGTTTTAACCAGTTAATAAAACCTTCGGTTAAATAAAACTGTGGCCATCTGGGTTCGGCGCATAGTCTTATTGAATATTCGCCTTCTTTTACGTATGCTTCATTGCTGTTTAACATTACTCTGTACTCTTCGTTTTTTACGTAGAACATAGCAAGGTCAGCATCGCTTTCCGCGCCCGTAAAGTCTCTTAAGGCTACTGCGTTGGATATAACGCCAACTTCTCTAACGTAAAGCGCTTCGCCCGCTCTTTGACCGATACTGCCCCATCCGCCGTCAACGCGAGAAAGGGGGAATAGGAAATTTACATCAGAAAGTTTAGCTGTTCCTGCTAAGATAGGTATTCTAACGGTAGTCCATTCGTTTGGTTTAATCATGCCGTCAACGAATTTTTCGCTATAAGACGAGCCGTTCCATACGTAGTAAGTAAATCTGATATAATCGCCTGCGTTTGCAAAATCTACGTCTACGTATAAATCTAAGTAAAGGTAATTCACAGATGCCACGTCGACCATTTCGTCTATATCGGCAAAAAGATTCATCTTAGACCAAGCACCACTTGTTAAAACGAATTTAACTGCGTTTGAGCCTTCAAATTCAACTACTTCGCCAACGTTACCCCCTTGATGAAGGATTACTGCTGAATGTTCAGCCTTACTGAAATCGCACACGATACCATTTCCTTCAGGCTGTTCGGGCGTGGGTTCTTCGGGCTGTTCGGGAAGATTAAAAATGAAATTATCGATATATACGCTAATTATTTCAGAAGCGCTCTTGTTAAATTGAATATAAGAAGAAGCAGTTAAGTTCGCAACTATTACCGTTACGGTAACCCATTCGTTGCATACTGGTGAAGCGCTGTAAATAAGCCCTTCCGTTTGAGTTACTTTTGCGGTGTTGTTTGCGTCGCTTATATACATTTCAAAAGTAAAACTTTCGTAACCCTTTTCAGCAAGCCAGTCTATAAACTGTTGAGTAAAGTAATATCTTGGCCATCTGGGTTCAGCGTATAATCTAATTGAACAGTTGCCTTCTTTTACAAATTGCGCGTTGTCGTTTAAAGCCCATTCATACAAAGAATTTTCAACCCGGAACATATTGAGATCTGCTTGAGTTTCCGCACCGGTAAATTCTATCTTTTCAGGCTCGGGTTGAGGTTTACCTTCGTAATCCAACCAAATTTTACCGAAATAAACGTCGTCAAGATTAATCCAAGTAGATCCATTCCATCTTGCTACGTTGAGTTCAAGTCCTTCTAATGTGCCGGTTCCACCCTTTTGTAGGGCTTCTATGGGAATATATAACGATACCCACTTACCCGCATCTTCTGCGTATACTTTTTGATAACCGCTGTCAAATGCGCCTACGCGTACGTAATGACCTTCTTCTACAACGGGTACAAAGGTTTCAATAACTAAATTCTTAACGCCTTCTAAAGAATATTTTGCAAATGAAGAGCCAAAATGCATTTCGGGCCATTTTGCAGCGGCGCTAACTTTCATAGATCCTAAATTATTTAAGGTTTTATCTAAATCGCTGAAGTTGAAGGTAACGTAGCTTGAAGTAATATCGTCTAAATCGCGATAGTTAGCAAAATCTAAAACTACGCCTTCTTCCTTTTCGGTAGGTTCTGCAACAGCGCCGATACTAAAGTTATCTATATAAGTATCAAATGCTACGGGACACCAACCGCCTTGGTTTACGGGGTTAGAAAGATCGTATAATTCAACAGAGAACTGTAAACCGTTTAACGTTGTAACGCCAAGATTAGCGAGTTGATCTTTAGTGAACGCAAAGCATTGCCAGTCGTTAGAAAGAGATAAACGGCTTAATACCTTACCCCTACCGCCGTCACGCAAGCCAAGATATGCCTTTTGACCTTCTTTAAGAGCATAATCCGTTTTAGCATATAAATAAATGTACGCTACGTTTTCTAAATCTGCGTGAGGTAAATCGTTCATTACTACGTAAGGCCATACCGATGGTGAAGAATGAATCTTAAGCGAGCCGGTAGACCCGTTTGCGCTATGATGTTGTTCGGTACTATAACTTACGGTTAAGTGCGGAGAAGTGAAGAAGTTTAGGCAGTCTTCAGATTCAAAGAACTCAATTTCGTTTTCCGCTCTTGCATTAGCACAAACTATCATGTAATTTCTTGTGCCGATAAGGCCGTTATAATCTGCGCTGATGCTTAGAACGTATTTGCCTGTATTTTCGAAAACGTGAGAATTTCCGTCAAATTCGATTTTGTTATAATCCTTATCGTAAATAGTATAGGTTACGCTTGCTTCTACCTTTTCGCCCCCGTAGTAAACTTCAGTAGCGGGCATGTCGTACGCAACCCCCTTAACTGGATGGATAACGTCCGCTTCAATTTCCAAGGTATCGTAAACGGCTTCCGTATTAACTACAAGATGATCTACGTAAATATTGAAAGTAGGAGTGTTTGCGGGATTAGTAAAGTGGAAAGTAAAGCATTTAAGGTCTTCACAACCGCCAACTTCTGGTTCTGCCCCGTCACCCTGCATAGCAGTAAATACGTTATCGTACTTGCGCCCTATAACTTCAATCTTAGTCCACGCTTTTGCAATAACTTCAAATTTAGCAGAAGCGTCTATTTCGTTACGGTGTAAAAATAAAGTTATATCGTCCGTTCCGTCGTTAAATATCCAAAAAGATACGGAATAATAACCGGAAATGTCGCTTATGGGAAGATTGTTCACTACAATACCCGGCCAGCCTGTGGAAACGTGTTCTGAAACTTCAAGTTTTAAACTACCTTCGCCATATCTTACGTATGCGGGATCTGTGTTTAAAGAAATATCGGTAAAACCCTTTGTTGAAACGTTATCTATCCTTAACTGATCGTCGAAAGTGTTTATTTCGTTTTCGCCAGTTACGTTTACCGTTATAGTTTCTTGCGATTGATTACCCGCACTATCTTTAACGGTGATTTCTACCGTATGTACGCCCGCTTTTTCAGCGACGAAAGAATAGTTTTCAAGCGCAACTTCTTCGCCTTCGCAATATACTTTAATATCGTGGGTAAGTTCGCTTTCTTTATCGTCTAACGCGGTGATTTTGGGAAGAGTGAAAATTGAGCCGAATGGAATCAAATATTCACTTTCGCCTTCAACCGTAATTACGGGAGCAACGGTATCTGGCTCTTCTGAAGAAAATTGATCTACGTTAGTAATACAAGCCGACAAAGTTAAGCAGAGTATAAAAATGCAAATTAAAGAACTCAATGTAATTATTCTTGATTTTTTCATTATTTTTCCCTCCTTTTACCTATGCGGTTGCGCCATCTACGTAATATACGGGCGAAACGGTGAAATTACCACCGTTTACAGTAAATAAAGTTGCCCCTAAAAGGTCTTCGCTGTACTGATCGTAACGCGAACTCTTAGTGCCGAACACCAAGCGAACGCCTTCGTATAAAATACTATAATTGTTAGTGTGTTGGTGGCCTGCTAAAATAGCGTCCGTTCCGTTATTCTTTAGGGCGTTGAACACCGCAAGGTTTTTATCGTGACCGCCGGGGTTAGTAAGTGCAAAGCCCCAGTCCCCGTCTGCATTAGCGGGAATTTCTATGTTAGGAGTCGTTCCTTCTACGTAACCGTATTTTTGTTGAAGCGCGAGGTTAAAAGCGTAAAGTGGAACGTGGATTGCGGTAAAGTTAGGTAAAGTTTTACCTGCGTATGCGTTAATCTCGCCGTTAGTTTCTTTAAACCATTTTACTTGTTGATCGTATATGCCCTGTGTAGTTGAGTGCGCACCGTGCGTATCTAACATAAAAATAGAACGTATGAATTCGCCGTTTTGCTTAATTGCTATCGAATAGTTACTGTAACCGCTTATTTCTGCTCTGGTTCTGAATAAGCAATACTTTGCCTGCTCGAAATACTGGCATTGACTTCTGCCGTACCAGTCTTCCCAACCTTCCTCTAACCATCTTGCGTATTCGCTATCGGAATCGTTATCGTGATTGCCGTAGATGGGCGCCCAGTAGATACCCATAGAATCGAAGAATTGAGTTTGTTCGCGGAAACAACTGCCGTTATCGTCGTAATCGCCGTAAACGTAGTCGCCTGTTACTAAAATCAAATCGGGCTTGGTGGCATTAATTACGTAACGCAAAATATCATACATAACGTAATCGCGATCCAAATACCTATCTGAAACCGCCCCGTTGCCCAAGCGAACTTGCGTAGGATCTATCATCTGAGTATCGGTGATTTGAAGAATTTTAATTTCTTCTTCGCCTTCTACGTTAAGCACGAAATCAGCAGGACATTCTGAATTTTTTTCTAACGTTACCCTGCCTGCTTTTTCTACCTTTGCAGTTAAGTGCCTATTAGTAGACGTAACAGGTTTTGTTACTATGCTTTCCCCGCCGGGCGCAATTACTACTTCACTTGGTAAAAGTCCGCTTGAAGAACCATTACCGCTTTCAGTAGGAACAACGCATCCCGCTAAAGAGAAAGCAAACATAAAGCTTAATAGTAAAGCCATTAATTTGCTGTGTTTTTTCATGTTTTCCTCCTATTTTTATAGGGCGACGCCCCTTTTTACAACCATATAATAACACCAAAAAGTGAATTTGTCACTATGATTTTTTTAATTTTTATGTATTTTTTTAGCAAAAAGTAAAAAAAATCACACTAATTTTTATAAAAATAGAATTCTTTGCCTTAAAAACGCCTAATACAAAAAAAACCGTTTGGCAACGGCTTAAAAAAATTTGCTTAATTTTTTACAAAAAATCATGCTGATATTTCGTACTCGGTTATAAGTTTTACAAGCTTTTGAAGTTTGGCGTTTATTTGGCTTTGCCCGTAAACGCTTCTCCCTTTTAAATCAAACACCAACTCGTTTACAAAATCGCGCTCTTCATCCGTTAGATTTTTACCAAGCAACGCATCAGCAATGGAAAATAAATAAGCGCGATTTATTTCTAGTTCACTTTGAGCGGGCAAGTTTTGCATTCTTTCATCTATTTTTATAAAATCGCTTAAATTCTTTTCCTTTTGCATTTTTTCATTTTTTGAATTTATTTCATTGTAAAAACAAATCGTGCCGTCCTTTAATTTATTTGCTTTTTTATCGCGTGAAAGAATGTTCTTTTGAAAACAAATAACGCCGTATAGCACGATTAGCAAGGCAAAACGCAAAAAAGCACCAAACGCGCAAGAACTAAAATCTACGTAATAAAACCCAACTATTTCGCATTCTGCAAAACAAATACACAGGTCTAAAAAAAAGGCTGTTTGATATAGGTAATAAAGCCATTTATAGCCCGCTTTTTGCATGCATTCAAAACAGTTGATAAAAAGCAGTAAAATACACCCAAACGATAAACAAAAGATGAAAATAAACAGCGATATTTTATATAGACCGCCGTTTTGTGAAAGAATTAACAATATTTCGTGTAAAAAACTAAAAGGAGCAACCATAATATACCTCTTTGGTAAATTATTGCCACTCCCCGCATTATTTATTCTTTTATAGCAAATTACCCATTATTCCTTTTCTTAATAAACTTCTATGGCTTTACAGGTATTTACGTTTATCAAATAACTTTTTACAACTTTTTTCTTTAATACCTTTTCAACGGCGTAAGCGTAAAGTTCAAGTTGCTTTTTATATCTTTGAATAAGTTTTTCATCAGACGTTACCGAACTATATTTATAGTCGATAAGATAAGCGTATTCGCCCTCTATCGCAAGAAGGTCTATAATACCCTGAATTAAAACTTCTTCATTGCCCTCGTATTCCCCTTCTACCATAGTCGCCGGCATAAAAGCGGTAAACGGTTGCTCTTTATAAAGGGTAAATTTATTTATCTTACTAAATATGGGCATGCTTAAAATTTTAATAGCCTTATCTTTTTCTATGATTTTTTTATACTCTTCTTCTATTAAATCCCCATCTATAGCGCGATTAAACGCATCTTCGGGCGATAAAGAAAAATCACACACTTCAAGTAATTTATGATATGCGTTACCCGTTTCAGTTGTTATTTCGCTGTATATCGGCGATATTTCTTTTTGCGTTTGCCCCTCTTCTTCAAAGTGAGCAGCGGAAGTTACCGAGCGCTTAACCGAAAGCGACGAACGGTTTAAATTAGGATAGATAAAAGAAAGGTTCTTTTCTATTTTTTGCACCATATATTCATCTGCATCGCCTATTAACACTTGGCGCGTTTTTCTTTCTGCAAAAGTGTTTACCGTGTTTTGGCAAATTTTAGTTTGCACATCGCCTTGGGCAAACATAGAAAAATAGTTCGCACAATCGTAAACGTCCTCCCCGTGATAGGGAGCGGGCTCGCATTTTTCGTCGTTTGAATATTCATATAATAGATACAGACTGTTTTTCGCTCGCGTCATTGCGACGTATAAAAGGCGCATTTCTTCTTCGCGCATTCTTTTAGTTTTTACGTATTTCACGAACTTGTTAAACAGAGATTCGCTCATAACCATATTGCTTAAATTTCTATGATTTAATGAAACTCCGTAATATCTATCTGCTAAAAAGTCCCCCTTAATACCTTCCGCATTAAACTTTTTAGAGATTTTGCCGAGTATTACAATGGGATATTCAAGCCCTTTAGAGGCGTGAATACTAAGTATTTGAACGGCGTTTTTATTCGCGTAAGACATAGTTAGTTTTTCAAGCAATCCTTCTATACCGATTAAAAACTCGCTAACCGTTTGATTAGAACTTTGCGCAACTTCAATAAATTTATTAAGGCGCGCAAGCTTAACTTCGCCAAGCGGAGTAGCAAGCAATTTCACGTCTATGCCGTTATCGCTTACTATCTTTGCCAAAAGTTCACCGCAAGGTGTAAATTCAGCCAAAGTTCTAATCCCGTTAAAATAACAATCGAAATCTTGTAATTTTTGCGAAAGATCATCACTCTTAGTAATTCGGTATTCGTTTACCGCATCTACAAAAGAGCCCTGTGGGCAGGCTTTTCTTATAGATAAAAGTTCCTTATCGCTTACTTTACCAAGTTCACTTTTTAGCGCCGAAGCAAGTTCAATATCTTGGTTATAGCAATTTATCAATCGCAAAATGTCAACCATTTGCTTAACTTCCGGATAATTTGCAATGCTATCTTTAGATGGTGCTGAATAGGGAATTTGAGCGCGCTCAAAATAAGATGCGTAAGCGTCTGCATCCTTGTTGGCATCGCGAAGCAGTAATGCTATATCGCCATACTCTATCCTTTTGATTTTCCCACTTTTAATATCATAGTAATCTTGGCCTATAAGTTCGTTAATAAGGTCTACGGCACAAATCGCCTCGGCAAAAACCTTGCTTTCGCGAAGCACTTTTAAATGCCCCGTAACGGAATATACGCCCTCTGGTAAAATCTTCTCGCATTCGGATTTTTTAACCGAACACATAAGGGTTTCACCTTCTTCAAGCGGATAAGACGCGCCCACCTGCATGGGGTTGTTCTTATAGTCTACGTTACCGCAACGCTCTGTCATTACGGCAGAAAACAAACTGTTGACGCTATCCAAAACCTTTTTGGTGCTTCTAAAGTTTCTGTCTAAGTTGATAGCAGTTCCGCCCTCTCCCGCGGTGTATTTTTTGTATTTGTTTGCAAAAATATCCGGATTACATCCGCGGAAATCGTAAATGCTTTGCTTTACGTCGCCAACCATAAACAAATTGTCTTTTGCAATGGCGGTAAGAATTCCTTCTTGAACACCCGAAGTATCTTGATATTCATCTGTAAAAAGATATTCGTAGCGAGAAGAAATTTCTTGGCGCACGTCTTCATTTTGCAAAAGTTTTAGGGTAAAATGCTCTAAATCGGAATAATCCACGGCGTTTTCCGCGTGTTTTTCCCTTGCAAAATACTCCATAAACTTCAGGGTAATATTTTTTATTGCAAGATAGACTTTTTTACTTTCTTTAACCAAAGTTTTTTCTTGCGTGAGATCTACCAACATTTTATTTTTTGCCATTTTAACGAAATTTTTAATTCTTTCGTTTAGCGCACCAACTAAGTCGTCTATATAAAGTTCTTCTTCACTTGCCTTAGGATTTCTGTTCGGCTTACGCAATGGCAAATTCAAGTAAGCGTTACACGCAGTAGTGTAATCTTTAGTAAAAGAAATTTGCAAAAAGCACTCTTCTAACTTTTTTAAATAGTTATAAAGTTTTTGGTAAGCGGTTGCATTGCTTGCCATTTCAGCGCAGTCCTTACGGTATTTTTCTGCGCGTAAGGTCAGTTCGTTTAAAAAATAATCTGCTAAATAATCTATGCCCTCTTCGGTGTAATAAAACTCACCGCCGTTTAAAATATCTTCGGGATTTGCTTCAGATATTAATAAATAGTAAACGGAAACTATTTTTTCCTTTAGCCCCCTATCTTTACGCTTTTTAAAAAATAGTGGCAGTAAAAGTGCTAAATCTTCGTCTTTTTCTTCGTATAAATCTTCAAAAAGTCGGTCTATAGCACGGTTAACAAGCAGTTTAGTGTTTTTATCATCTAATATGGTAAAGGTCGGGTCTAGCCCCACTTCATAGAAAAATTCACTTAACAACCCTTTGCAAAATGCGTGAATAGTAGATATAGACGCAGTTGGTAAAAGGTCTAACTGTTTTTCTAATTTTTGCCTTTTTTCGCCCTTAAAGTCTTTTAAAGCCTGCGTGATAGTTGTGGCTAATTTTTCTTTCATTTCTTTTGCAGCCAAAACGGTAAAGGTCACGCAAAGAATTTTATCTACGTCTACCCCTTTATCGAGTATGAGTCTTTTTATTCTTTCCATCATCACGAAGGTCTTGCCAGCGCCGGCAGAAGCGGAAACTAATACGTTGCCTTCACTTTCTATAGCAAGCCTTTGCTTTTCGGTTATAGCCATAATCAGTTCTCCTTATCTCCGTTTTCGCTTTCAACTTCTTGCTTTACACAATCCTCGCCCGCCATATTTACCGCACGCAAAAGATCTACTTTTTCTATTTTTTCAACCGCTCTCGTGCGCAAGTCCGTTTGTTCGTTATAACCGCAAATACCAAGATATTTACAGTAATCACAAGCCCCTTCGTAAGGAGAAGGAACTATTACCCCTTCCGCTATTTCACTTAAGCCTTCGCCTGCAACTTGTAAAGAATATTCGGTGTATGCCTTAAAATCTCTTTCCGAAAGCAAGCCCTGTGGCCAACGGTAAGCACCATCTTTATTTACGGTAAAGTTAGCGTTTAAATAGGTACTTTTTGTTCTTCCGTCCTTTAAAGTATCGTCTAAAAGGGTTGCCTTTTCGCTATCTGCAATAGTCTTGCCAACGTACAGCGTTTCTTGCTTATCTTCATCGTCAACAAAATTATCAGATATGGGGAAATAATACGCCCCTATAGGATTTAATTTACCGTTAAAAGCCTTAGCGTATAAAAACAACTGCAGTTTTCTGCCCGTGTATAAATTCAAGTCGGTTTTAGATTTTTCAACCTTGCCTGTTTTGTAATCTATTACCGCCATATTTTCGCCGTCACTATCGATTCTATCTACCTTACCGGTAATAGCCATCTGCCCTTTTCTGGTATCGACTTTTATAGGCGGATATTTTTTACCGCCAAAATACACTTCTAAATATTTAGGTTTTAATTGCGAATGAGAAGTTGCTTCAAACATATTTAAACAAAAACGCACGCTTTCTTTCTTTATTAATTCAAACGCGCTTTTGCCACCTTCACTTTGCTGATAACGCTTATATTCCTGTTTTTCGCTAATCTGACTAAATATGCTTTCTGCAAGCGCTTTTGCTTGTTCTAAAGAGCAATTCCAGTCTACCTTATCAATAAAGGTTTCGCCAACTTCGTGCACCATAGTACCCAAATCGTGAGCGCGAATATCTAATTCTTCTCTTTCTAACAGTTTAACCCCGCGTTGTAAAAAATTAGCGTAAGGACAATTAAAATGCCCTTCGATTGCAGTTGCCGAAAGTTTGCCTTCTGCATAGTTAACACCATCGGTATAATAGCCCACTTCGGTGTTAGTAGACGTTAAAATCGCGCCGGCAATTTCGCCATCTTCTTTTTCTTTTACCACCTTGTAATAGGCAGAAGCCCCATCGAAAATAGAGGTTTTACCTTCCTTATAATCCCCTATTTCGCCGGCAAAAGCCTTTATTGCGCTTCGCTTACTTAAGTATTTACGCAAAGCAAAATCTTTACCGCGCTTTGTGGTAATATCGTATAAATTTTGATAATCTTCTATGGAATAAATTTGCGTTTTTTTATCTTTTGTGCTAAAAATTTGCACCACGTACCTTAAAATTTCAGACATTTTGCCCTCTTCCCCGCCGAATAATCTCTGCGGATAAGAAAGGTATAAATGATCTGTAAAAGAAGCCAAAGCCATACACGCAACCTCACGCGCGCGCCTGTTTACTTCTTTTATTTTTGGCTCTACCAAAACTTTTGAACGCTCCATTTTTACTATATCTCTATCGCAAAGCAAAGCGCTATCTATCTTTGAAAGTGGAACTCCGTCGGTTAGCCCCACGGCAAACAAATTCTTAACGCCGTTATATTTTACAGAGCGAAAATCCCCCACGAAAACGCAATCGTTATATTCGGGAATAACGCTAACCGTGCAAGCCGTCATACCGGAAAGAATTACGTTTTTAACTTCTACCAAGGGCAAGGTAAGCGGACCTAATAGATTTACGGCGTCGCTTATTACCACGTTAAATTTTTCTTCCGCTTGATCGTTATACGCGCTTATATCCGCGCGGTTAAGCCCGGTTAAAGTTGCGCTTAAGTTTTTTATTTTATCAAAGGCGTTTACCCTTTCAAGCATTTTATTTAGCGCAATTACCACGCTTTCAAAGGTGGTAACACCGTTTAAATAAGAACACACTTCAACAGCCGTGCTTCTTAAATTTTCGTATTCTTCAAGATTTTCATGTTCGCCAGCAAAGGGGTTTTTAACAGTTTTCCTATTAGCAGAATTTGCTAAGCAATAATTTTCGAACCCATCTGAAAGCCTTTTATCAGAGCAAAATAAAGGGTTTTTAACCAAAGTAAACAAATCTTGAAGATCAAAATTTCTTCTTACTAAATCAAAATAGGCGCAAACTAATCGCGTTAAAGGGTGTTTTCCCAAGTTTTTTGCGCTATCAAAGAACAAGGGAATTCCGTAATCTTCAAAAACGCGACGAATTGTTAGTTCGTAGGCGCAAATATCTTCTGCGCAAACGGAATAATCTTTATAACTTGCCCCGTTTATTACACCGTTTTTAATAAGTTGAGCGATAAAGGTTATTTCTTCGGTAGGATCTTCCGCCTTATATAGATGAACGTTGTTAAAATATTTTCCTTCTTCTGAAAGTTTTGCAGGGCAAAACAACCCGCTTAAAAGTTGCTTTATAACAGGTAAACTTTCTGAAGATATAACTTCTTCGTTTGGATATTCGCCCATTACGAAATTAAAAGTTTCGTTGGTATATACACCGCTATTATCGCCTGCAACCAAAACGAAATCTACGCTGTGAGCGTTTTTTACAAGCGATTTAAAAATATCGCAAAGAGTTCGGTTTAAAGATGGAAATCCCGCTATAATAACTTTAGTGTTTTTTATATTGCTATCTTCATTAAAATGTTGCGGTAAACGATAAAGGCGGTTATTACCGTCTGTTAAGCCGTTTTGCTCTACGTATTCTTCATACGCCTTAAAAATAAGATGAATGTCTTTTAATTTTCTTTTTAAGTTTCCCGTGCTTTCTTGGTATGCGTGCAATATGTCTTCGGGCGTTACGCGGGCACTCTTAAGTTGGGCTATAAGTTCGTAAACGGTACTTGCAAGGTTTGGATCGTATACGTTTTTAAAGCAAGTTAATTCGCTTTTATGTTGAAGTAACAACCCTTTTACAACAAGCGAACACCCTTCGGTAGAAAGTATTTTTTTATCTAAGGGAAGATGCTTGTGCATGTACCTATTAAAAGAATAAACGTGCGTGCCAAAAGTTCCACCATGCTCTTTTGCTATTGCAAGTTCTAAAGCCAAGGTGAATTTATCTTCGCAGAAAATAATTCTTCTGCTTAAAGGATCGCCACCGCAAAGTGAAGCGACTATTTTTGGTATTTCGTTAGTGGTAAGGGCTGTGTAAACGCTCATCTTTTTATTCCTTAAGTTTTACAAACAATATAGGGCGATATTTTTTACCTATTACAATTATTATACCACATTACACCACCCTTTTTCAAGGCTTTAAATAAATTTATTTCAACATATTTTATCAACAAATAAAGATTATAGCAAACTGATGTTTTAATTGCGATATACTAATATCGTGGAAGATAGATTCTTCTCATTCGCACTACAAATAATGCTATACCGCTTTTCTAATGACGTTTTTCCCCGGCGGTATGGCAACGAACTTGCAAAGCCGTTAGAACTAAAAATCTTTCGGCTTTTTAATAAATCTATTGAAATTTATTTAAAGGTGTGTTATACTATTATGGCATTTGAAGAAAACAAACACCTACGCGATAAAGACGGTAAATTTACGAAAGGTACTGATTATCGGCAAAACACGAGCTATGACGAGATAAGAAAAAATAACGATAAAAATTATAAAATTTCAGAAGAAGTTTATGGTTTTGCAAATAAAGAACGTTTAAACACTAAAGACCATATACAACACGCTAAAGATATGGGATTTAAAAACCAAAAAGAATACGAACGCTTTGCGTGCGAGTTTTGGAACACTAAACGCGGTATTTTGTATTATAGTAATCGTAGAAAAAGATATTATCGTTATGAAGAAAACACCAATTTATTGTGCGTTGTAAGTAATGGAATAATACATACGTTTATGTATGTTAGTAAAAATAAATTTATAAAAATGTTGGAGCAGGAAAAATTATGCAAGATATAGTAAAATGTTATATTTGTGGAACTAATTTCGATAGAGATAAAAGCGATAATTGTCCCTGTTGTGATTGGTTTTTTGAAGGGTTTGAAGAAAGTGAAAATGCGAATGAGTATGATGAAATAAATCACACGACTATAGCTCAAGCAAAAGCAAATTTTGCAAAAGGACTTAATAAATGGGGCGAACCATTGCCTAAAAAATAATTAATCAACTAGCAACTAAATAACATCTTTTTTATTAGTATAGATTAAATAATATATTTTAGAAA
>JAZOCA010000054.1:0-7062 GCA_045596285.1 Christensenellaceae bacterium
AAAAAATAATAAAAATTTATTTAAATTTAAGTAAGGGAAAAGTAACGTAACGATGCTACCAAAAAAACTTGAAATAAAAATTCTGTATTTTTTTCGCCGTTCAGTCTTCTTTCTAAGAGTTAAACACAATAATAAATAATCAAATATAAAATTATCAACAAATAAATACTCTATGTAAACAACCATGTATGAATTATACCTTATAGCAAATCGTTTTTTTTATAAATTATTGCAACAAAAAAAGGTATTTTGTCATTTAAAAGACAAAACACCTTCTTTGATTTATTTAATTAAAACTCAAGTAAAGATATATATTTACTTTTATCAACAGCTGCAAGGAAGAGATATAACCTTGGTCCACTATCTTGACCGAATAGTAAATTATAAAAAACTTTGAAAAATCTCATTTGTTTTGCAGTGTTTTCTTTTTTACTTAAAGAAGGATCATTAATAATTGAATATAAGAATGATTGAACTTCTTTTTCTTCAATTATTTCCACACCTTTCAAGTATTCGCATAGTTTGCCTACGGCAACTTTTTCATCTTCTAAAGCATTTTCATAATACGCCATATTCTTATCGCTTAAAAGTTTGAAAAGTTTTGAAGGTTGATGATTGCATATCCAGTTTTTTACACGAAGAAGCCTTGCTTCATCACTTTCCCCAAACTCTACGCCTATTTTTGCCAGCATTTCACGAACAGATTGAGGATTAAAATCAACGATTGTAGCAACTGAAGCTAAAACGCCAAAAGGAACTTTTGAATAAGAATCTCTTCCACTAACCATACAGTAATCAAAGACTGACGTAGTATATTCGTCAGCTTCGCCTTTTTTGTACGATTCAAGGCTCTTGTCAAATTCGCTATAATGACGAATTATGGTATCGTCAAAATTAAATGCAAAACCTGCTTCAGGGGCATATTTTGCAAACAACCATCTTACCATATCTGGTTCATAGACCTTTAATACGGCAGCAGGTGTTATATTGTTACCCGTTGAAGAGTGCATATCTCCAAGTCCAGCTATAGAAAGCCACCCATAACCTTGGAATAAAGGAGGTTCAACACCTAAAATATTCTTTGCAATATCACACGCAACTACATAACTTCCACTTGCCGCAGCATGATCTATTCCACCTGGTTCAAAGTCTACGCCTTCATATCCCCAACGCATTGGCCAGTCTACCTTCCAAACAAGTTTAATGTGACCGTACTCTTTAACGTTTACAGTTTCAGTATGACCGCAGATTTTGCAACGATAAGTAAGTTCTTCACCATCTTCTGATACGCTAAGTACTTCGGTAACATCTTTTTTACATACAGAACAATATACGTTTACAGGTGCATATTTTTCCCTTTCTTCCGCACTTTCTTCCTGTGTTTTATACTTCAAAAGAACGTCGTAAATTTCCTTCCTGTTCTTAAGAGCAAAAACTATACCTTCTGCATAAGCATTTGAAGTATACATTTTTGCTTGATATCTATAATCGGGGTGAATATCAAGTTCTTCTAAAGAAGCTTCAAATTCTTTTTCATTATACTCTGCATAAGAAGAATATATTCCGTGAGGATCAGGAATTTCAGCATAAGGCATACCTAAATATCTATCAAATCCTTCGGTTATTTTTGCAATATTAGAAGGAACTTTTCTAAGCCTGTCATATTCATCCCAAGAAAAAAGCAATTTTGCCTTTTTCCCAAGTTTTTGTAATGCGCGAACAACGTAATAACTTGTTGCTATATCGCGGAAATTACCGATATGAACAGAACCTGAAGGGCTTATGCCCGCTGCACATACGTATTCTTCCTTATTTGGTTTTTTTTCAATGATCTCTCTTGCAATCTTTTCAGCCCAATGCATAGTATTATTTTTCCTCCGTTTTATATTGTTCATATTTTTGTATCATTAACTGCGCAACTTCTTCAGGGGTAAGTTTAGTTGTATCGATCACACAATCATAATTATCCATATCCAGTATATCTACACCATAACACTGCGTATACCGTATTTGCTCTGCTTGACGGCGTTCTTTAATTTTCTTAACAGCTTCTTCTACTGAAGCGTAAGATTCTGAACACCTATTAGCACACATAATTCTCTTTGCAGCTTCTTCGGTATCTGTTTTAAGGTAAAAACTATAGGTGGATGGGACGAAATGAAAACCCAAACGAGAATCTACGATATAACTGCCAGCTTTTCCTTCGTAAGCCTTTTGATAGTCGTCAAAAATCTTATCGAATTCAGGCTTTCCAACGATAAATTTATTAAACTCTACGGCATCCATATTCATTTCCATAGCCATCTTTCTATTTATACTGCCAATGGAAACAATTTCAGCATTCATTTTTTCTGCTAAAATTTTACATACCGTAGATTTACCGCTACCTAAATCGCCAGTTACCGATATTCTAAACTCCATCTCTTTAATCATAATTTAACTCCCTGTGTCTGTGCAAAAGCAATAATTTTTGCAAGTAATTTATCTTTTTTTATAGCGGGAATACCCGTTAAAGAACACATGATTATGTATATCTTATAAATATCTTTGATAATTGAAGCTGTTTCTCGTTTTTCATAAAATTTATCAACTGCAACAGAAATGAGTAAAGCGTGAGGATCAGTATTGATTATTATTTTTGCTTTTTCATAACTCTGATCTATTGAATCTAAGCCAGTAAAAATATCTGCATGTGATAGAACAGACCAAATAAAACGCATCTCCTCTTCTTTAATATCTCTACCAGACATACAAGAAACAAGAAATAGGGCTTGCAAATATTCTTCAAGATTAACTATAATTTCCTTTGCCGTATAAGCAAAATTGCGATTTGCAAAATACCCAGTATATATATCAATAACCTTGTTTTCAAGATCAAACAAAATCTCTTTAGCCAAAGAAATCGCTTCATCTAACGTAATAAATTTAACTGTATTCCTTGCGCTTTGAGTTTCCTCAGCATGAATTTCATTTTGCTTAACGGCGTTAAAATCGTTTATTCCGCTATCAATCAGTGTGAAATCTTGTTTTGATTCGTCATCTTCCTTAGCAAAGACTTTCGATTTTTCAGATTTTACGTCTACAAGAACAACTTCTCTTCTTTTTAAGCCTTTGCTTTTTATTAAATTGTTCTCTTCTATCGTAAAATCAGCGTTGCCTGGCGATTACGTAAACACTTTCTGGTTGGCAAGCTCCAATACCCGTTATAGGTTTACCCTTGGTGGTACGATTTTCTACAACAACTTTTGAACTATCTGAGTATAGCATAGTGCCAAGCCTGTCTATTATGGCAAAATCAACCTTTTCGCCTCCCATAAGCCATTTTACAAAGACAACGCATTCTGCGCCAACGTCACCTAATTCTACAAGTTTAACGCCCTTTCTAGCCCTTGCAAGCTTATTTATAGTACCAAGTATTACGCGCTTAAACGTACCGAAACTTGTACCCACTAAAATTTCACCGTTAAAATCGTCGTCTACCTGCGTTGCATATACTACTTTATCATCATCTGAAACTTCCATGCCCTTTACACCACCAGCCGCTCTACCTTGTTCTGGTATTTCACTATCGGCATACAAGCACATACCTTTTTCTGTCGCAAAGAATAAATTAGTATTTGCTCGATATTGTTCTACGCCGATAACTTCATCGCCAGGTTTTAGTTTTGTTGCCTGATAGAACTGCTTAATCAAGCCGTATTCGGACCAATCTGAAAGTTTTACAAAACCGCCCTTTGTGAAGAAATACAACTTTCCTTCAGGCATAGGTTCGCCTTCCTTAATCGCAAACATTGCAACGGGTTTTTCGCTTCCAGCCTTTTTAAATAATTGATCGAATTTAACACCGGGAGCGTAAGCACCCTTAGATTCTGGAAGAAGTTCCACGTCCATCTTGTAGCAATTACCCAAATTAGTAAATGCTAAAATCGTCTGCGTGGTGTCTACGTGAACGAAATATTTAAACAATTCTTTTTTATTCGGCGCACTTTCAGATAGCATGCGTTTATAAGCAGACTGTTTTATCTTTCTTATAAGACCATTTGCACACATTCCTACAACAAAATGTTCTATGGGGCGAACATCGTCGTATTTTTCAACCGTGATTTCTTCAATTGCTCCAACGATTTGAGAGCGTCTATCTTCGCGGTGCTTTTTCTTAATTTCACGTAGTTCTTCTTTTATGATAGACATTTGCATTTTTTTGCTATCTAAAATTCTTTGCAAATGAGCTATTCTTTCTTTTAATTCTTGAAGTTCTTTTTTAAGATTATCAATTTCTAACTTTGTTAATCTTGCAAGACGTAAATCTAAAATTGCCTGCGCTTGCTTTTCGGTTAATTCAAATCTCTTTCTCAAATTCTGCCTAGCGGTTGCAGTATCTGGAGATTTCTTAATTATTTGAATTACTTCGTCAATATTAGTAACTGCAATTATAAGACCTTCTAAAATATGAGCGCGCTCTTTTGCCTTATCAAGGTCAAACTTCGTTCTTCTTACTATTACGTTTCTTTGATAATCAATGTAATATGTTAAAATTTCTATAAGCCCCATCTGTCTGGGTTTTCCCCCTGCAATGGCGACCATATTTATACCAAACGATACTTGTAATCCTGTGTTTTTATTTAAAAAGGCAATGATTTTGTCGGGATCAACATCTTTTTTAAGTTTAATTACGGCGCGCATGCCCTTTCTATCCGATTCATCGCATACGTCTGCAATACCGCCTAAAATTTCTTTATTTTTGTCGGTAAGTTCAGATATTTTGCGCAAAAGAGCCGCCTTATTCGTTTGATAAGGCATCTCGGTAATAACAATATTCTTTTTATCCCCATCACCTTGCTCGACGTTAATTTTTGACTGAATGATTATTTTTCCCTTGCCCGTTTCGTATGCCTTTCTTAAATTATCACCACCAACAATATAGCCCCCCGTAGGGAAATCTGGTCCCTTGATAATCTTCATTAACTCGTCAAGTTTCATCTTCGGATTATCTATAAGCGCGCAAGTGCCGTCAATAACTTCTGTTAAATTGTGTGGAGGAATATTCGTCGCTAATCCAACAGCTATACCAGAAGTTCCATTTACTAATAAGTTAGGATACCGTCCTGGTAACGTTACAGGTTCTTGAAGTGAATCATCAAAGTTTAAATCCCAATCTACCGTATTTTTGTCTAAATCGCGTAAAAGTTCCAACGCTAAAGACTGTAGTCTAACTTCGGTATAACGCATCGCAGCGGCACTGTCACCATCTATTGAACCAAAGTTACCATGACCTTGTACTAATGGCGCTCTCATGTTAAAAGGTTGCGCTAAACGAACCATTGCATCATATACGGAAGAATCCCCATGAGGATGGTATTTTGCAAGACAGTCACCTACTACCCTCGCGCTCTTTTTAAAATCCTTATCAGGAAGCATTCCTTGATCGTACATTGAATATAAAATTCTTCTTTGAACGGGTTTTAATCCGTCCTCAACGCGAGGAAGCGCTCTATCCATGATAACGTATTCCGCATATGGAATCATGCAGTTATGAAGCACGTCCTCTAGCGAATTTGTTACTATATTATCCTTTTTTTCTATTATTTCCATTGGCTTATCCTTATAGTCGAGTTAGCGTCACAACTTGAGTTCTTAAAACACAAATGTCTATGAATTAATCGTTTTTATATTTTTCTTTAAAAGAATCTTCCTTATTGAAGTTTGCATACTCTTGAATATATCTCTTTCTGCTTTCAAGAGCATCCCCCATCAAGGTTGTAATCATTCTATCAGCCTCGGCAGCATCCTCTAACGTTACTTGTAATAAAATTCGCGTTTGTGGATTCATAGTTGTATCCCATAATTGTTCGGGATTCATTTCACCAAGACCTTTGTAACGCTGAATAGAATAATTTCTTCCTACTTTCTCAATTTTATCTTGAAGTTCGTTGTCATCATAAGCGTATTCTATGACGTCTTTCTTATAAACCTTATACAAAGGGGGTTGACCTATATAAACATGCCCTGCTTGAATAAGCTCCTTCATATATCTAAAGAAAAAAGTCAATAAAATAGCTCTTATATGCGCCCCATCTTGATCGGCATCTGAAAGGATGATTACTTTATGATAATTTAGTCCCTTTAAGTCGAAATCGCTACCGATACCCGTACCCAACGCGCTTATCATAGAACACATTTCTTCGTTCGCTAAAACTTCATCTATTCTTTTCTTTTCTACGTTTAGAGGCTTACCACGCAATGGAAGAATCGCTTGGTGTTGACGATCTCTACCTTGTTTTGCGCTTCCACCTGCAGAGTCCCCTTCAACTATAAACAATTCGTTGAGTTCTGCTTTTCTTGATGAACATGATGCTAATTTACCAACTAACCGCATCATATCAGCACCGTTTTTTGCACGGGCTATTTCTTTCGCTCTTCGCTCTGCTAAACGCACTTTTGCAGCGCCTTGCGCTTTTGCAATAACCGCATCAAATACTTTTGCAAGTTTCTTTACGTTAGTCAATTTTGCAATTTCTTCAACGGTAACAGCCTCTACAGCAGGGCGAGCCTCTGGATTACCTAACTTATTTTTCGTTTGACCTTCAAACTGAACTTCAGCCATTTGAATGGATAAAACGGCGGTAATCCCTTCCCTAAAGTCTTCACCCATTAGATTTTCTTCTTTTTCTTTTAAAAGGTTATGTGATCTAGCGTAATCATTCAAAATTCTTGTTAAACCAGATTTAAAACCGGTTTCATGCATACCACCTTCACCAGTTGAAATATTGTTAACAAACGACGCTATATTTTCGGAATAACTGTCCGTATGTTGAATAGCAAATTCAACTTTAATTCCATCTTTTTCAGCAAATGCATACAAAGGTTCCGAGTACAATGGACTTTTACCTTCGTTAAGATATATTACAAAATCGCGAATACCACCTTCGTAAGCAAAATGTTTTTCAACTTGTTTATCTGCTCTTTCATCATAAAAATCGATTTTTAAGCCTTTATTTAAAAATGCAAGTTCACGTAACCGTTTAACAATTGTTTCAGTTGAGAATTCAACTGTTTCAAATA
>JAZOCA010000055.1:0-1500 GCA_045596285.1 Christensenellaceae bacterium
AATGCTTCGTAAAGTTTTTCAAAGTCGCCTTGTTGCATAGGAAGAATCTTATCGAGCGCTGCTTCTCTTGCTTCAACGGTGTCAGAACAAATCATTTCACGGAAAGATTCGATTCTGTTGCCTTCAAAGAACATGTGTTCGGTACGGCAAAGACCGATACCTTCTGCGCCGAGTTCACGTGCGCGGATAGCATCTGCAGGAGTATCTGCGTTAGTTCTTACGCCTAATGCTCTATATTTATCAGCAAGAGCCATAATTCTACCGAATTCGTTAGCGATAGTTGCAGGTACTGTGGGAATTAAACCATCGTAAATGCAACCGGTTGAACCGTCGATAGAAATAGTGTCGCCTTCGTGGTAAGTTTTACCTGCTAAGGTGAACTTCTTGTTTTCTTCGTCCATAGCGATTGCGTCACAACCGGATACACAGCAAGTACCCATACCTCTTGCAACAACCGCTGCGTGTGAAGTCATACCGCCACGTACGGTTAAAATACCTTGTGCGGCCTTCATACCTTCTATATCTTCAGGTGAAGTTTCTAAACGAACTAAAACAACCTTCTTGCCTGCTTCGTTCCATGCCTTTGCATCTTCAGCGGTGAAAACGATTTGACCAGCAGCAGCCCCGGGTGATGCAGCTAAAGCCTTAGCAACGGGTTCTGTGGTCTTTAACGCCTTAGCATCAAATTGAGGGTGAAGAAGAGTATCTAAGTTTCTGGGGTCGATCATAAGAACGGCTTGTTGTTCGGTGATCATACCTTCGTCAACTAAATCGCAAGCGATCTTAAGCGCTGCCTGAGCAGTTCTTTTACCGTTACGAGTTTGTAACATATAAAGTTTTTTATCTTCAAAGGTAAATTCCATATCTTGCATATCCCTGTAGTGATTTTCAAGGATATTGCAAATTTCTTGGAATTGCTTGAACACTTCGGGCATAACCTTTTGCATTTCAGCGATCTTTTGGGGAGTTCTAACGCCGGCAACAACGTCTTCGCCTTGCGCGTTCATAAGGAATTCACCCATTAACTTCTTTTCGCCGGTTGCAGGATCACGAGTAAATGCAACGCCAGTACCAGAAGTTTCGCCCATGTTACCAAACGCCATCATTTGAACGTTTACTGCAGTACCCCAGCTGTAAGGAATGTCGTTATCTCTTCTATATACGTTAGCGCGGGGGTTATCCCATGAACGGAATACCGCTTCGATAGCACCAAATAACTGTTCCTTAGGATCAGAGGGGAAATCTTTACCGATTTTGCTCTTATATTCTGCTTTGAATTGATTTGCTAATACTTTAAGGTCTTCAGCGGTAAGTTCAACGTCTTGCTTAACGCCTTTTTCCTTTTTCATTTCGTCGATAAGAGTTTCAAAATACTTCTTACCAACTTCCATAACTACGTCAGAGTACATTTGAATGAATCTTCTATAGCAGTCCCAAGCCCATCTGGGGTTACCAGATTTCCCAGAAAGAACTTCTACAACTTCTTCGTTAAGACCTAAG
>JAZOCA010000056.1:0-15033 GCA_045596285.1 Christensenellaceae bacterium
GCATAGTGACGCACAGTTCGCAGGTTCATCTTCAGTTCCCGCTCACGTAGAAATGATGGGACTTATCGGTGCTGGTAACAACCCGATGGTTGGTATGACCGTTGCTTGCGCAGTTGCAGTTCAAGAAGCGTTGAATAAATAATTAGGTTTTTACTGATTATTTTAAGGTTTTAACAACTTTATAACAACAAGAAAAAACTAATTAAAAACTAAAAATCAATAAATAACAAATTAGACACATCATTTTAAGGTTTATGCCTATGATGTGTCTAATTTATTTTAAAGGTTTTTAGGTGGTTTTTATGGAAAGATTAAGGCTAGTAAGAGAATCAGAAATGACGTTGGAAGATGGTTGCAATAAGTATCTTGATAATTGTAGAGCACGAAATTTAAGAGCAGGAACAATAAGGCATTATAGTGTAAGTTATAAACAATTTTATAAATATTTTGGCAAAGACATGTTGATAAAAAACTTCAATGTGTCGGTTTATAAAAAGTATGTTGTATATTTAAGAGAAACGCTAAATAATGATGTTAGCATAAATGCATATTTAAGAGACTTGATAACAACTCTTCACTTTTTTATGAATGAAGAGTATATACCACATTTCAAAATGCAAGCAATCAAGGTTGATAAAACGCATGTTGAAACTTATACTGATGAAGAATTGATTGAGCTTTTGAAAAAGCCAAACTTAAAAAAGTGTAGCTTTGCAGAATTTCAAGCTTGGGTTATGACTAACTTTTTGTTTTCAACAGGGGTTAGACAAAGAAGTTTAATTAATATACAAATAAAGGATATTGATTTCGATAATAGTGTTGTCTATGTAAATGTAACTAAGAACAGAAAACCTTTGATAGTTCCTATAAACCAAACTCTTTTTAGTATATTAAAAGAGTTCTTAAAGTATAGACAGCACAAATCTAATACAGATTATCTATTCTGCAATGTATATGGCAAACAGCTAGTAAAAAGCACAAGCTATTATATGCTTTATCACTATAATAAGAATAGGGGCGTGCAGACTACAGGAATACATAGGTATAGACATACTTTTGCAAAACAATGGATTCTAAATGGCGGTAATGTAGTTTCTTTATCTAAGTTGTTAGGGCATAGTTCGCTAGATATTACTCAGAATTATATAAATTTGCTTGTTAGTGATGTAGCAAAGCAAGTTCAAGAGATTAACTTGCTTGACAAATTTGGTGCGCGCCAAAGTATAAAAATGCAAAAGTTAAAATAATTTAACAAGTTAAATAAATCATTTAACATCTTTTTAACAACTTTTAATTACACTCTTGCAACTTTTAGCAAGAGTGTAATAAGTTTAAACGTGAATTACTTATAAAAACTAATTTTTGTGTTGTAATCTGAAAGAAAAATTAAGCGAAATCTAAATTTTGCTATTGAAATTCATTTTTCTTTGTGATATAATAAAAGCATTATTAATAAAAGGGGTATTTGTTATGGCAATAAGCTATAAAAAACTTTGGAAATTATTAATTGATAAAGACATAAAAAAGAAAGACTTGGTAGAAAAAGCAGGGATAAGTGGCTACACACTTAACAAGCTCAACAAAGGGGAAACTGTAACAAGTGAAACGCTAATGAAAATATGCGTTGCTTTAGGCTGCTCTTTTGACGACATTATGGAAATTAAAGGAAAAGAGAATTAACTACAGGAGAGAAATTTAAATATGACAGAAGCATTGTGGGCAGCGATTATTGGTGTTGGTGGAACATTATTAGGTACTGCTTTAGGTTGGTGGTTAAATACACTTTCGAATCGAGGCAAATTAGATATTTTCTGCAAAAAGTGGGATGTGGAATTTGAAACAAATATTAACGGAATTTTGGCAAGAACTAATGACATTGAAAAAGCCGAATACTTTGATTTCAAAGTTGAATTAGAAGTGATAAATCACAGTAGTGATATAAAAATAATAAGAGATATTCAAATTTTATTTAAAGATATAAATGGTAAAATCTTAAAAACTATTATTCCTAATGATACGTCATTAAGGACCTATAGTGGTCATTGTTGTTTACATAAGGAAGTAAAACCTTTTAATATGTATGGGAAGTCCATTATGAGTATAAGTTTGGATAAGGGGTTTAATAATGGCAACTCTAAATTCGATTTTATTTTTAATACGGAAAAAATATTCCTACAATATAAGGATGAAGCAAACGATATTAAAAGCATTTTATTGAAAGAAGGAAATATAAAAGATTATTACTCAATAGATACTGAAGGAGAAAACTAATGGATAAGAAAGAATTTTTAAAACAAAGAATAGATAAAATTGCAAAAGAAAGTTTTAATAATGAACAAAAAGAAATAGCAAAGAAAATTATTGATAATACAAGTGAAAATGATTTGGATGCTGTTTGGGGACTTATAAGTCAAAGAGTAAAAACAGGTTTTGTTTTTGATGAGGCTCCGGAAATAAACCATAATTGCATTGCGTATTTAAAAGAAAACGAAAAACTCGGTGTTAATTTAGATAACAAAGAGGCTTTAGAACATGCTTTGATTATTGGCGAAAACTATGATGCGCTTAAGAATTTAGTAGCATTATATACTGATACGCAAGGGAAAGGTCTTATAGACGTTATATATATTGACCCTCCATACAATACAGAAAGCAGTAAAAAAGAGGGTAATGATTATAAGGAAGAAGTAGAATCTAAAAAATTCATTTATCGAGATAAGTATACTAGAGATGGTTGGCTTAATATGATAAATGAAAGATTAAAATTAGCAAAAAAACTTCTTTCTGACAAAGGTGTTATTTTTATATCTATAGATGATAGCGAACAAGCATATTTAAAAGTATTGTGCGATGATATTTTTGGAGAAGAGAACTTTATTGTACAATTTGTTGTAGCATCAAACTCTACAAAAAATAATGCTAATCTTGTTTCTGTTTCTCATGAATATTTGTTGTGCTATTCTAAAAATATTTCTAATATGGAACAAGAATGGGTGGTTGCAAAAAATAATACAAAAGAATACGTGAAAAGAGTAAGTCAGCTGTTAAGCAGAAAGTTGCCCTATGAAGAAATTCATGAAGAATTGTTAGAATTGGTAAAATACCCTAGATTTTATGATTTTGACCACTTTACATATGTAGATGAAAAAGGTGTTTATGAAACGGATAACCCAGGCGGAGTAAAAAATGGGAATAAGACTACGATTCTTTTACATCCAGTTACTAAGAAACCATGTAAAATACCTGATGGTGGGTGGAGATATGATGAGGAAACAATCCGTAAAATGGAAAAAGAAAAGTCGTGGGCATTTGGGGAGGATGAGAGCATTATTCCACGACCAAAACATTACCTAAAGGATTATTTGACACAAACACCAAAATCGATTTTATATTTTGATTCACAAGCATCTACAAAATGGTTGAAAAAACAAAATATAAATTTTGATTTTCCAAAAGCAATTAATTATATAAAGTATATTATTTCAATGCTTCCATATAAAAATTTAACAATATTAGATTTTTTTGCGGGTTCTGGTACGACAGGGCATTCTGTTATGGAGTTAAATAATGAAGATGGAGGAAAAAGGAAATTTATTTTAGTAACTAACAATGAAAATAATATTGCATTAGATGTTACAAGAGAAAGACTATGTAAAGCAATAAATAATGTGGATGATAATGGTAATAAAAATTTAGAAAACAATTCTTTAAGAGTATTTGAAATAGTTAAGCAAGAATTAAATATAACAGAAATTGAAAAGGCTGAACAAATTAAAGAAGAGGTTGAAAATAATTTTATTAAACTTAAACCTGACTATGTAAAAAATAGCAATCTAAATATTTATAATACTTTAGCATCTTTAACGCCATATAAAGATAGCAACGAGGAATAATATGGAATTAACAAGTTTACAAAAAAGCATAGTTGACCAACTAATTGCTCTGTATAACCCTACTCAAAAAACAAAAGTTGATTTTAAAGCACCTACAGGTAGTGGCAAAACTTTAATGGCAAGCGCTTTTATCTCAGAAATAATGGCACAAAATAGTGAAGATAAGTTTGTGTTTGTAATAGCAACGCCATCATCATCTGAATTGCCATTTTCTTTTGAACAGAAAATATTACAATATAAGCAAGATATGGTATTTGCTGATTTTTCTGTAGAATATATTAAAAGTCCGAGTGAAACAAATAAAAATGATTCTAAAATAGATGGAACAATAAGAATCATTCCAGAAGAAAACAAAGTCTATATTTTCGGTAAAAGCAGTTTTGGTAAAGATAGGATTTTGACCACAAGACATATAATAAATGATTTTGTTGATATGATTAAAAATAATGGGTATAGATTAATTTATATCCGTGATGAAGCACATATTGGAGGAAATATTGTCAACGATGAAAATTTTGAATCATTGATGCAAAGAAATGCTGATATGGTTGTAAAGATGACGGCTACTCCAGATTATAGAGACACAACTATTAACAAAGTTGTTTTAACGGAAGAAGATTTAAACAATCCAACAAAAAATGATGGCAAATACTTACTTAAAACACAAGCCATAACCCTTTTAAAAGATAGCATGACAGATGATGACATGTTAAATGATGCTATTGAGAATTTTAAGTCGATAAAAGAAGAATATAAACAACTTGAACAAGATGGAATTTATATTAGACCTGCTATGCTTATTCAAGTTAAAAACGATTCAAAAACGAATACAGAAGAAAGCATTGCTTTTAATGAATCCTTGCAAAAAATCAAAAAAGAACTAACACAAAATGGTTTAAGTTGGGTTCAATATTTTGGTAGTAATGATAAAGATAGCGATAGGGTTTACAAAGATAAGTTTACCTTAAATGATATTACTGATAATTCAAGTGATATAGATGCTATTATATTTAAGGTTGGTCCTGCGACAGGGTGGGATATACCTAGAGCATGCATGTTGTTGCAATTAAGAAAAGTTTGTTCTGAGGGTTTGAATATTCAAACTATTGGAAGAATAAAAAGAAATTGCTATCCTCGTTTAGATAAAAATGATATAACAGATAAATATTACATTTATTCTAATGCACCACAGGATAGAAACTTATCAGTTTTTAACGCAAAAGTTAAAGAAAAATTTGCTAACGAAGAATTTATGGCTATTGAAATAACCAATGTTAAAGAATGTTCAAAAAAGGTTTCTGAGCAAGGTTTGGGAACTGATTTGTTAAAATACTTATCTGATAATAAAAACAAAATTGTTCAAACAATTAAGAATTATTTTATAAAAGATTCAAACGGTTTGTTTTATAAAGATGTGCATAGTACGGCTGTTGGTGGTGAGTATATTACAAAAATAACAAACGTTTTTCAATTTATCAAAAAGTATCAAAAGTCAAGATTAAATAATGAAGATTTTTTTGAAAAATGCGAAAAAATCTTATATAGCTTTTGGAAAGATAATTTAGCAAACGTGGATATTTATGGATATAAATGCATAAAAGAAATTTTTTATTTAATAATTGTAGAGCGCTTTAAGAATGATGTTGTAAATTTGATAAATAAAAACAAACAATATAAGCCAAAGTATCAGGTTGTGTCAGTGGCATACACGCCTCAGGCTTATACAGAGATTTATACAAATGATTTGCACGAAGAAAAGACTAGAATACCCTCTTATCTTTTCGATACAAAGTTTAACGGAAGAGATAATTATCAGCCTATAGGAGAAAATAAATATAGCCCTGAAGTCTATGTTTTTAATAAAATTAGCGACATCGATTATGATAAAGAATGTATTAAAGTATGGGGTAAAAACTTTACCACAAGCAATGTAAATAGTGCTTATATCGACAAGTATAACAACCTAAAACATAGTTATTTTGATTTTATCGTTAAATTTAATAATAATGCTTTATTGTATATTGAAGTAAAAGGCGAAAAAGATATAAACCCTGAAAAAACGGAAATGCTTAAAGGTGCATACAAGGAATATTTTGATAAGAAACATACAACAATGTTTGACAAGCCTGTAGTAATTTCAATTTTCAAAGTAAATACTACAAATGGAAATATATCACATGATAGTTTTTATGATTCTAGAGTATTCAATGAAGACTTAAACACCTTAACAGTGGAAGAGTTGTTTGAAACAATTAGCAAAATTAAATTTACATTATTATAATCGAAGAATCAGTAAAATAACAAAGGAGAAATTACCATGACAGAGAAAGAAATAAAAAAATTAAAATCGCAATTATTAGAAAAAGATTGGTTAACAATTTTTTCTCGCATATTAATGCAAGTGGGGTTTGGATTTTTATATTTCAATATTAATAAAACTAATGAAAACATAAGTGATATTTCAATCACATTAATGACTATATATGTAGCTATTTATGCAATTGATGTATCCATTTACTTTAGTGTATATAAAATCATGTCAAAAAATATAGAAAAAATAAAAAACAATAAAACATTAAGCGATGTTGATGAAACGATAATTAAAATCACAAAGAAAAGAATAAATCGAACCTTAATATACTCATATATAGTAGGAATAATTATATTGTTTTCATCTTTTTTTACGCTAACATTTAATATTACACCTTTAATTAATAATGCAATATGTGTAGGCACTTTTGCTGGGACAATATGGTTATTGATAACTTTACTTAACATAGTAAAAGGTTATCATAAAGAATACATTATATAGAAAACAAAAGTGCCACAAAATGGGGTAAAATCGAAGCAAGTAAAGAAAAGTGCCACACTTCACTCTTTTGCCCTTAAGCATATGGGAAACCCATATCTAATTTTTATTAAGTTAAAAGGCGAGAAAGTTCTCGCCTTTTGTGTTTATGGTTTACAAACTCAAAATTACGCCGACGGACCATTTATAAGAAAATAGTTCAATTAAGTTAGCGTTTGTGTAACCAAACGAAAACGGATAGGTAAATGCCTATCCGTTTTTTGCTTTTAATATATACTTCTAATCTTATCTAAATATTCTTTGAATTTATCTTGTATGGGCGGCGGCGAGATTATTTTAACGCGCTTACCGAAGCCGCAAAGCCAACCAAAGAATTGGTCGGTAATAGGAACTTCAACTTGAACGGAAAAATGTTTATCGTCAACTTTTTGATAGAAAAGTTTATTACCGAACTTGTCAATAACTGTGTCAAGTAGGGGATTAATAAAACGCAAAGTAACGAACTCTTTTTTTCCGTCATACATTCCGAACTTTTGCATAACAAAAGCTTTCTCGTCAACCGCGCGGAAAAGCTCTTCGCCGTCTCTAGGAATTCCAAGCGGTTTGATATCTTTCATTCTATCAACTCTATAAGTGCGGGCGGCGGCTGACTTATCATCATAGCCAAGCAAATAATAATTTCCGTCATTTATTACAAGCTTATAGGGACTAACAATGTATTTTTCGCCGTGTCTACGTTCCGCCGCCGTCTTATTAATAGTTGTAGTTTGATACTTAAAGCTAACCTTTTCGGGCGTGTGTGAATTCTTTCCCGACTTTGTTTTCATAGCTTTATTTATCTTTTGAACATTTTCAAAGACGGTATCGTTTATAGTTTTACCTCTATCCAAAAGCACAGCTTCGTGAAGAATTTCTTCTGCCTGATATTTACTTGCTAAAATATCTGTAATGATTTCAACGTATTTATAGGCTTGTTCTTCGGTAATAAATTTAGCGGAATAAATACATTCTGCAATTGCGCTAATTTCACTTAATTTGCATTCGCGTTTTTTAACATAGAATCCCTTCTTGCTTGCATCATAAACAATAGCCTTGTATTTATCATTTTCTTCAAGTTTATCTTCCGCCCAATCCAACGTTTCTTCGTGTTTTAAGGCTAACAAGGCTTTATTGATTTCGTCAATGTCTTTGTAAATGGAGCGGCGTTCTGCGCTTATTCCCATATCGTTTATTAAAAAGTCAGCAATATCGCCTGCGGAAAAGCAATGATTCGCGTCAGAGTTTTCCAAAAGGTATTTATAGATTAAGAAAGCTTTAAGCTTTTGATTGTGTTGTCTGCCATGTTCACTCATTGTGTAGCCGCCTTAATTTGTTTTTTATATAATAGCATAAACATATAAATTTTGCAAGGAACGGCGGCGGCTAGGGTGGGGGATATATTTTGGGAAAAATATTTTATTTTCTTAAATTTTCGTTTGATGTGGTGTGCAAAATCTTAAAAAGCAAAAAGGATTCCAAAAACGGTCGTTTTCAATTCTGTTGTTAACTGAGCGAAGCGAAGTAAAAAATAAACGTGGCGGCGGGGCGACTTGTCGCACCGATTCCGACGCGTTTATTTTGAAAAACTTAAAAAGATTTTATCTAATTGCTTATGGACTTCTTTATCTAAAGATTTTTCTAAAATTTTTTCAAAATTTTTTTGTTCTTGCGCCTGTTTAAGATTATCTTCATTTTGCTTATTGTAAGTTTTAATTAAATCTTTTCTATTTTCAATATAATTTTCCATAGGACTTTTACCATTTAGTTGATAGTAATATCTTTTGGGTATTTTATCTTTATTGAGCATTTTAATTCTCCTTTTGTATTATTCTCTTGTTAAAAAGCACCCGACTTGTCGGGTGCTTTACTTTACATATAATATTAAATTTTTCATAATCAAATTAATTTACTCCGTCCTAAGGGAGAATGTGAGCGCAAAATTTCCCTATATATCAATGATTTATCAGTATCTATATTATATATTTCATTATACTCTAACTAATAGGTTTTTACGCTTGCCGTTTTTAATTTGCGGAATACGAGTTTTGTAACGAACGCCGTTCGCCATTTTAGTTTCTATTATTCGCCAAAGTCAAATCGCGTAGGTAGAACAGAATTTTCTTGTGTTTTCAGATGTTTAGGTTCTGCATAGAAATCATACATATTGCTATTCTCGTTTTTTCTAACAAGATAACCTTTTTCAATAAGCTTGTTAAAATGGTCTCTTGCTGTGGATTTAGGAAAACCATACTTTGTTTCAATATGTGTTGGGGAAAACTCTACAACATAATTATCTTTATTACAGCAAAAGTATATGTAGATAAAAAATGATGGCGCACTTTTCAAATCTTTATATACAGCTGCTAATAAGTTAACGCTTATGGAAAGAAAGGGTTCTTTTTGCTTATTATCTTTATGAATTTTAACTAATCTTTGATTTGGTACAGTCATTAAATTCTCCTTTAGGCGGCGGTCGCCGCATCTAATTCTTCTTTTGTCTTTCCCCAATCTTTCATATTAGGGAAAGTCTTTAGAAACCATGCTTTGATTATAGGGTAGCGGATAGAGTGTCCGTTTGCATCAAAGCGCAAATCTTCATACTGTTTACGAATTTCCGCAGGAACGTTGTATCTTTCCATATACTTTTCCATGTATTCATAAGTTAAGCCGTTAAACGCTTCTTTTTTAGGGTTGGTTTTTATACGTTTTCTATGGATTTCAAAATCGGGATATTGTTGCTTTGCTTTTTGCAAAATATAGTATTCTTTTGTTCCATATCGAGAAGCTTTTATTGAGAACTCTCTATCCATGATAAAATTTCCGTTTTCATAATCAATTTTTAAGATGCATTTCATTGATATATTCTCCTTATGCTGCTAAAATCCAATCTGCTTTTGTCTTGCAACTCTTGAAAACAGGGTAATGCTCTACAAATCTTGATTTAAGTTTGAAGAATGATTCACCGCCATTCTTTAGCTTGTCAAATTCTTCTAAAAATTCTGTATCATTATGCTTTTCGATATAGTTACGCATGAATTCAACAGTTACACCTTTTATAGAGCTGTTTTTTCTTTGTGATACTTTGCGAAAAGATATTTGATAGGTAGGATAAGCTGCTCTAGTTTCATTAAGAAGTTTATATTCTTCTGAATTAACAATGCCAGCTTTTTTAGCAAATTCTCTAGTGATTTCAATTTTTTGAGTGTTAAGGTTTACAAATAAATTTTTCTTTTCTTTTTTCATGATTTTTAATTCCTTATTTTTATATATTTTTTATTTCTTGTAAAAAGATTTCGGTGAGCTCTTGCCTCAACCTTTTTACACCCATATTATAACATACCTATATAGTCAACATGTCATTATTTTGGCACAGTACAAAGTTTTAGATAAAATATTTATAAAAAGTTTTTAAAAATATGATTGAAAGTTATTTAAGAGTTGATAATAAGTTGTATTAAAGATTCTTTAGAGATGATGTTTAGTTGTATTCAAGATGATTAAAAGTTGCAAAAAAGTCAGGAAAAACCTGATGATTTTGCACTTTAATTATTGACAAAATATGTTAAAAATGTTATAATGTGTATGACAAATCACGATAATGATGTGACTAATTTGTTAAAGAAAATTAGTCAAAAGTTGAAAATCGCTTGAGTTTTAAAAGGGTTTTCGATTGATTATAATTGATGATTAGTTTGCTTGAATTTAAATTTGCGTAGAAATGATGGGACTTATCGGTGCTGGTAACAACCCGATGGTTGGTATGACCGTTGCATGCGCAGTTGCAGTTCAAGAAGCATTAAATAAATAATTAGGTTTTTGCTAACGATTATCAAGAATTTTAGGGCTTCTAAATTAAGGTTTAGGAGCCCTTATTTTTTAACGTTTTATAAAGATAAATTTATCTAACGTCAATATTTGATTATGATATGATAAAAAATGATATTGCATTAATCATAACCTATGGTAAAATAATGATTATGACATTCGTTATTAATTAAAGGAGTGTTATATGGATAGAAGAGTTAAATTTGGAGTATTTGCAGATGCTCACGCAGATATTATGCACGACGTTGAAGAAAGAGTAAAGGTTTTTCTTGATGAGTGTGAAAAAGAAAATGTGGACTTCATAATACATCTAGGTGATTTTTGTTATCCTGATAATGATAAAAAATATTGTTGTAAAGAAGAAAACGTGCCAGTAAACGTTCGTAATGCCGTTCACGAGCCTACGAACGTTGGTAAAGAAAAAATTATAAAAATTTACAATAATTTTAATAAACCAGCTTATCACGTTATAGGAAATCACGATTGCGATTTGTGCAGTAAACAACAAATACTTGATTTTTATGGCGTGAAGAAGGCGTATTATTCCTTTGATATGGGCGGATTTCATTTTGTGGTGCTAGACAATAACAACTACGTTATCAACGGAAAGGAATATTCTTATTCTAACGGAAATTATTTTGATGAAAGTTATAAAAAAGAAAAGCCCTTTCCATATGTTACACGAGAGCAACTGGACTGGTTAAAGGCGGACCTATTAAAAACTAAAAACCCAACAATTGTTTTCTCACATTATCCTTTACAATTTTTCACGCATTATGAAGTTACTGACGAAGTGAAGGAAAACTCAAAAGACGTCATGGGAATATTAAACGATGCGCCTAGTGGCGCGTACGCTAGTTTCTATGGACACGAGCATATTGACGATATATGCAGAATAGGAAAGTTTTGGCATTACGTAATAAATAGTTTGTCAAATTGCTGGCTTGGTTCTGCATTTCCTTGCTTAAACAGATATTCTCAGGAGATTGACGAAAAGTTTCCAAATATAAAATACGTTGCACCATATAAAGACTCCGTGTTTGCTATAGTCGACTTGGACGAAAATGGTGCGATGGTAAAAGGTGTTACTAGTAGTTTTATGGGCAAGACACCTGAAGAACTCGGTAAATATACCAAAGATACTGACTGGGTGAGAATGGAAAGACCGCTAGTTATTACACCGAGTATCATGGATAGATATATCCCGTTTTTAAAATAATAAAAATGGCTCTATCTTAAACTCTAACTGATTTTTTGCAGTATTTTCATCGTCAAAACGATACTAATCAACCATTCTCACTCGAAAGCCTGAATAATTAGTAAAATACTGATAAAATTAAGATAATTTTAATTAAATATAGTTAAAAAGCCAAAACAACAAAAAAATTAGACACATCATTTTAAGGTTTATGCCTATGATGTGTCTAATTTTTTATCCTTTAAAAACTTCACAAAAAAGACGCTTGACAATAAAATTTGACGGATAAATGTATAAAACATTTTGTTTTTGATCTTGACAACTACTTGTGAAGTACAGTATAATTTTTATAGCATTGATAATAGGTGGTTTATAATGAACGTTTTTGAAAAAGCAATTAATTCTTTAATCGAGAATGCGCCTATTTCTTGCCGAGTAAGAGTAACCCACAAAGGGAAAATCCTTTGCGATTATCAAAAGGGATATAGCAGTTGGGAAAAGAAAACTCCCTTTTTGGATAATTCGCTATTTACTTTTTATTCTCTTTCAAAACCGTTTTGCGCCATAGGAATAATGAAACTAGTAGAAAAAGGACTAGTTGATTTAGAGGCGCACCCGTCGAAATATCTTCCCGAAGCCACGGGGTTTGATTCAAGGGTTAAGATAAAGCATTTATTGCATCACGTAAGTGGACTTCCCGACTTTGAACAAAATAGAGATTTTGCCACTAAATACGCAAAACCGAAGCACGAGGATTTAAGATTACACACCAAATTGTTGACAGAATATCCTATGAATTTTATTCCTAACGAGGGGGAGATGTACGCCAACGTCAACTACGTTTTGTGTGCGTTAATAATTGAAAACGTAGCCAATATGCCTTACGGTGAATATATGAACAAAGAAGTATTTATGCCTTTGGGTATGAATACAGCTATCGTCGATAGAAAAGGTCTTAATATTGAAAATAGAGTAAGTGGACACGTTTACGAGAACGGCGTTTTTAAGGAGATTGAAAAAAGTTACGATTGGGTGTTAGGAGCGGGGGATATCGTTGGAACTATTGACGATATATACTGCCTAAATAAGGCTATAAAAAACCGCGCTTTATTAAAGAATGAAACTTGGGAGGAAATATTAAAACCTCACCCGCTAAACAATATGGGCAAGGGTTGTTTCGTGCTTGACTACCAAGGCAAAACGCTTATTAGACACAACGGAGGGCATAAAGGGCATAGAGTTTTGCACGCGCAGATTTTAGAAGACGATATAGACGTTATCGTTATGATAAATTGTGAATACGACGCTAGAATTAGTTTAATGCTTTGTGCTTTTGAGCAGTTCTATAAACACTTGGATATTCTTGACGATAAAGTTTATAAAATGGATACGGGATATATTAAATAAAAAAACGATTATATATTTAGAGGTGAAAATATGAAGATTAACGTAATAAAACCAGCGAAGGTAATAGTAGAAAACCCGCTTAGTAGAAACAACTATTTTGGTTGGCCGACGGTTGCTAGACTTAAAAACGGAGATATAGCCGTTGCCTCGTCTGGGTTTAGGCTTGGTCACCTTGATCCGTTTGGCAAGACGGTTTTAGCGATAAGCCAAAACGATGGTGAAACGTATTCTATGCCAACACCCATTATCGACACGGTTCTTGACGATAGGGACGGCGGCGTTTGCGCGTTTGGTAAGTCTGGGCTTATTTTAACGGCGTTCAACGTTCCAAACAGTTTGATGCGTGAATGGGCAACGACTCATAAAGACGTCGCAGATGAAAAACTTCAAGGCTATATAAAAGGGTATATGGATACCATTACCGAAGAAGAGGAAAAGGCTGCGCTCGGTTCTTGGTTTAGAGTGAGTTTTGATAACGGCAGAACGTTTGGTCCTATGTATAAAAGTCCGATTACTTCACCGCACGGTCCGATAGAACTTCAAAGCGGAAAGATTTTATGGGTTGGTAACTATCATTATCCCGATAGCATAACGGAGAATTATAGCGCGGCAGCATACTATATTAACCCTAACGACGGTAGTATGGAAAAAATCGGCGTTATTCCTGATTTTTCTTATGACGGTGAAGAGGTTGGTATTTGTGAAATCGGTGCAGTACAATTAAAAGATGGAAGAATAGTTGCGCATATTAGAAACGACAAGCGATTTAATATATATCAAGTAGTAAGTTTTGACGAGGGTAGAACGTGGTCTGAGCCAAAACAAATACTCCCTAATTACGGCGGTGCGCCATCGCATATATTAGAAACGGCTGACGGAACGCTCGTTGCTACTTACGGATATCGTTCAACGAAACCCTACTGCTTAAAGGTAATGTTTTCAAAAGATAAGGGGGAAACGTGGGATACTGGTTATCACTTGTATGAAAACAACTTTTCACCAGATTTGGCGTATCCGTCCACGATAGAATTAAAAAACGGCAATTTACTAACCGTTTTCTACGCCCGTGCGCAAGAAACACCGCCGTCCGTAGTTTGGCAAATAGAATGGAATTTTGAAGAATAACAAAAAAGGCTGACAATCGTCAGCCTTTAATCTTTTTTTGCAATTACACGTTGAAACGGAAGAGAACCACGTCACCGTCTTTAATAACGTATTCTTTACCTTCTGAACGAACCTTGCCTTTTTCTTTAGCGGAGTTGAAACTTCCAAGTTCCACCAAAATATCGTAGTCAACGATTTCCGCTCTGATAAAACCTTTTTCAAAGTCACTGTGGATTTTACCAGCAGCTTGAGGTGCTTTAGTGCCGAGTTCAATCGTCCAAGCACGAACTTCCTTTTCGCCAGCGGTAAGGTAACTAATAAGCCCCAAAAGCCTATAAGAAGTTGTAACTAATCTATCAAGTCCGCTTTCTTTAAGCCCAAACTCGTCGAGGAAAAGTTGTTGTTCTTCGGGTTCTAACATAGATAGTTCCTCTTCCGTTTTAGCACAGATAACCATATGTTCTGCGCCTTCGGCGTTGGCAAAGTCGATAACTTTTTTAACGAGAGGGAGGGAGTTTTCGTCCTTACCCATATCTTTCTCTCCGATGTTAGCGGTATAAATAACGGGTTTTGAAGTGAGGAGGAAGAGGGATTTTAAGTATTCCGTTTCATCTTCAGAACAATCGAGGGTACGAGCGGGCTTAAACTCCAACAAATGGTTATGTAATCTTTCTAAAAACTCCGCCTCAACCTTATATTTTTTATCACCGGTTTTGGTCATAGAAATAGCCTTATCAAGACGCTTTTTAACGCTTTCA
>JAZOCA010000057.1:0-12761 GCA_045596285.1 Christensenellaceae bacterium
ACGCCTTTATTTTTAATTATTCAGCAGAAGTTTCTTCGGGAATTAAATCCTTGTAAGCTTTTTTATTGTAGGTAACCTTATCTTCGTCATCATAGTAATCGTTGATAAGAGTATCTGCAATTTTACCAACTTCGGTAGAAACGATACTGTTAAGTTTAATTTCTCTGTACTTGTAAGCAAGAGACTCTTCATTTGCAAGTTCTGCAACGAAAGAAGCTAAATCTGCATATTCATCTGCACCTTTTTCGATCTTCTTGGTGCAAAGGATTAGGTGGTAACCATAATCGGTTGCGATTAACTTATATGAACCTTCGCCTTGAGCAACTACTTCTTTAGAAGCATCTGCGAATTCTTTAACGTAAGTGGTTGATGCGTTAACAGGTGAATAAGCGTAACCAAGGTAAGAACCTAAACTACCGGGATCGGTGCTGAATGCGTAAATTAAATCGTCAAATGCGTCGCGCTTAGCGTCGTCTAAAGTGATTTGGCCAAGAACGTCGGGAGTAACGGTTGTGCCGAGTAATACGTTAACGTAATCGGCAAGGAATGCATCAAATGTAAGAACGGTGGGGATAACGTTTTCGAACGCCCAAGTGGTGGTGATAACGCCTTCGTCATCTTCATCTTCACTTGAAGTTGCGCCGTAAACAGAACCAACGAATTTACCTAACTTATTGTAAACTTCTTCACTTTCGCTTACAAAATATTCTTTATCGAACGCGAAAGAACCGTCTTCTTCGTTATATTCACCGTAACTTGAATATACCCAAGATTCACGTTGATCTTTAACGATAAGTTCTTTTAATAAATCAACACGTGCTTGAGCGATTTCCGCTTCGGTTGCACCAACTTTTGATTTAGCAGCGCTAAGTCTTGCGCTTTGTTCACTACTAAAACCTATTAAAAGATTTAGAACGTAGCCGTAACCTTCAAAGGGATTGCATACTACGAAAGTATCTTCAGTAACAGAATCAAGTGCGCTTTCATAACCTGAAATGTTGTTTAAGTAGTTTTCTTTTTGCGATTCGTATTCTGCTTGATATTGATTGAATACAGCTTCATCAGTAAGAGCATCTTCAACGGTGGTAACTAAAGAATCTTCGTATTTAGCAACGATTAAAGATTCATACTGACTCTTAACAGCGTTTTCAAAATAAGAATATTTTAATACGTTTTCTGCGTCGGTTTTAACGTTTTGAGTTTCGTCACTCTTAATTAAACCGTTTTCCTTAAGATCTTTAACAGCCTTGTTTAAAGCTTTAACTCTTGCAGAAGTAGAAAGATCAATTTGATATGCACCGTAAACTGCTAAGTTTAAATCATAAAGGTTAGCATATTCAGCTTTAACTGCTTCAACTGATTTATCTAAAACTACTGCAGCAACCTTATAGTCGTAATCTTCGGGAGTTTGATCCTTTAATTCATATTCGTATTCTGCTTCTTCATGATCGTGAGCAGGAGTGCTTCTTACTTCGTAAGTAACGTCTTCCTTTTCTTCGGTTTCTTCATCTTCAGCAGCTTCGTAACTATCTATAAGTTGGTTAACGCTCTTTCTTACGTTATATTTAGCTTGAGCTATTTCGTATGCGGTTAAATACTTTTGAAGATTTTCAGCATCTGCATTAGAAGGATTGATTTCAACGCCGTTAGCGGTTGCGTTATCTTTAAAGTACGTTAAGAATTCGGTATTAGCCTTGGTTGCATCTGCAATCATTTCGTTATACGTTTCTGCTAATACTCTTCTTGATTCTTGAATGATGATCTTATTTTGAACTAGGTTCTTAAGAATAAGTTCGTAAGTAGCTTCGGTTGTATAGCCGTATGATTGAACGTAAAGATAACCGTAAGACATAAATGCAGAAAGCATTTCGCTCTTTAAGATATCTTCTGCTTCAATACCATCTGCAATCTTAACGGTTGCAACTGTTTGAGCCATATCTCTGTCTGTGTCTGTAGTAACAAGACCGCAACCTGCAAATGCCGTAACAGAAAGCGCTACGATAAGAACGAGTGTTGCGATTTTAGTTAGAATTTTTCTCATAAAACTCTCCTGATTTGGGGTGTTATACTTTTGCTTCAGTTTTGTTCGCCCTTTGCCTAAAATAGCGTTTGGGGCAAAGAGTGCAAACTCCACCCTTATTTTTCTTGATATATTATACTAGATAACTTAAGATAATGCAAGAATTTTTGCGCCTTAAAAAGCAAATAAAAAAATAATTTTTACTTTTTTTATCTTGCCGTACGCTCGCTTACCCACTTTTTTTATAAAAGTGACTAAAAATTGAACTAATACTTACCATTAAGCGATAACGAAAACAATTTGCGTTAGTCCGCTTTCTTTGCAGTTTGCAAAAACTCCGTCATTTTAACGAGTATTTCTTCACCCGAAAAACGAGTGGTATCAAATGCTATATATGGATTTTCGTCAAAAGCGAGAGTTGCGTAGCCTTTCGCTACGTTTATCGCCTCCATAAGGTTTTCTTTTGAAAGTGAAGTTAGATTAGGGAATACTAATCGCGAAGATTTTTTACCTATTTCAGCTTTTACCACTCCGAAATAACTACAGTATTCTTTAAGGCGTGCAATACGAATAAGATTGATAGTTTCTTGCGGGATTTCACCGTAATTTTCACGCATTGAAGTGATTACGCGTTGTTCGTCTTGCTCGCTTTTAATTTCAGCAATTTGTTTGTAGCAATCCATTCTTACCGCACTTGAAGATAGATAAGTTTCGGGAATAAACGCACTTACGCCAACGTCGATTTCCGTCTGATAATTCGCAGTTACTTCGCCGAGTTGTTGTTTTAATAGTTTAGAATACAATTCATAACCGATTTTATCCATATGACCGTGCTGTTCTTTACCCATGACGTTACCCGCACCGCGAATTTCAAGATCTCGCATAGCGATTTTAAAACCGCTACCTAAATCTGAATATTCAGTTAACGCAGAAAGTCTTTTATAAGCAGAATCGGTAAGCACGGAATCGGCTTTATAGGTAAAATATGCTCTTGCCATTTTATCGCTTCTACCAACCCTTCCTTTAAGTTGATAAAGGGTAGACAAACCAAGCCTATCTGCATCTATTATGATAATAGTGTTTGCCGAAGGTAAATCCACACCGTTCTCTATTATCGTGGTAGAAACTAAAACGTCATACTCTTTTTTATAAAATGAAAGTATGCGTTGTTCAAGGTCTTTTTCTTTCATCTGACCATGCCCGTAAACCACGCGCGCTTCAGGCAAAAGTGTGGCTATATGTTCACTAAACGCACTTATCCCCTCTACTCTGTTATACAAAATAAAAGTTTGTCCTTCACGCGAAAGTTCTTTAATAACCGCGTCGCGAATTAAGGCGTCACTCTCTTCCAAAACAAAAACCTGAACGGGAATTCTTGTTGTTGGCGGAGTATTTATAACGCTTATATCTCTTATACCAGTTAAAGACATATGCAACGTTCTTGGAATCGGCGTTGCCGATAGAGTAAGCGTATCTACGTTTTTCTTTAACAGTTTAATCTTTTCTTTGTGTTCTACGCCAAAGCGTTGCTCTTCGTCTATGATAAGCAGACCTAAATCACTAAACTCTACGTCTTTAGAAAAAAGCCTATGCGTTCCGATAACTATATCAATTTCTCCATTTTTAAGAGCAAAAAGTGTTTTATCTTGTACGCTTGTACTTCTAAATCTATTCATAACCCCTATTCTTAATCCGTAAGGAGCAAATCTTTTTAAGCAGGTCATATAGTGTTGTTCACAAAGAATGGTGGTGGGGGCTATCAATGCAACCTGCTTACCGTCTAATATAGCCTTAAAGGCGGCACGTAAGGCAACTTCAGTTTTTCCATAGCCTACGTCACCACATAAAAGCCTATCCATAACCTTTGTGCTTTCCATATCCCTTTTTATTTCCGCAATAGACTGAAGTTGATCTTCTGTCTCTTCAAACTCAAAGGAATTTTCGAACTCTTCCATAAGTTCGTTATCGGGCGAAAAAGCAAAACCTTTTTGTTCGCTTCTATCGCGATAAAGTTGTTTTAAATTTATAGTAAGTTGGGCTATAGACGCTTTAACGCGCTCTTTAACCCTTTCGAACTCGTTAGAACCTATACGCGAAAGAGTGGGTTTTTCATCCCCCCCTAAGTACTTAGACAAACTATCCATTTTGTCTACGCAGACGTAAAGCATATCCCCACCGCGATATTCTATAGCGACGTAATCTTTAGTTCCATCCGTGGTGGTTATTTTTTTAGTTCCGCGAACGATACCTATACCATGTACTTCATGTACGCAAAAATCCCCTATTTCAGGCGCGTTATATAAATCGTTTCTACGGCGCTTTATCTTCTTTTCTCTTTCTGCCTTGGCAAATAGATCGTTAGTGCCTATTAGCACGAATTTTGCGTCGTGATATATAAAACCGCTTGCAAGATAGTAAGAAGTTATTTTTACACCTTCGAAATTTTCGGGAAAATCATTGCCTAAATCAGAAAAAATCTTTCTATCTTCAAGCATATTAAAGGTGCGTTCTGCTCTTTCGGTATTACCGCAACAAACCAAAACCCTATAACCTAATCTCTTCCAGTTTTTAACGTCCTCAAAAAAATCTTCGGGATGAAGTGAATAACGTGCTATCGGACTGCATTTTATTCTGTACGTTTTTAAGGGATTGAAAAACGGAATTGCAGTTGTTAAACTTTGAAGTGAAAGTTTGCGAGAAAAGTTTAACTCTTTTAATATCGTTTTATCGGTTTTAAGTTGATTTACAGTAAACGAAAAACATTCGCAATTCCTTTTAAGTTGTAAACATCTTTCACTATGTTCTTTTAAAGTACCAAGCAAAGAATCGCTTAAAAGTTTACCTTCGTCGTAAACTACAACGGCCTCTTGTCCCATATAATCTTTTATACTTCCGCGCATACAGTCTAAGAGTGGAGATATAAAAGACAAACACGGATGACGGCGATTTACTTCTAATTTTTCGTTGATTTCATTTATTATATCGCGTGCCTTTGAAGCAAATAAGTTCACGCCGAAGGCTGTTAACTCACTTTTCAGTTGATTTTTTATAATGGGAATTTCACATTCGTCGATAGTGAAATCAACGGTAGGAAGAATTGTGAACGATTTAAGTTTTCCTTCTAATTTACCACCTAACTGATCGAAATAGCGAAGACTTTCTAATTCGTCACCAAAAAAGTCAAGCCTTATAGGCGCATCAGCGTTTATAGGGAATATATGCAAAATATCCCCGCGAATAGTAAACTCTCCCTTTTTCTCTATCTCTTCAACGCGAGTAAATCCAAAATCTAAAAGTTTTTTTATTAAATAGTCAAAGGGATATTCTTGCTCTACGACTAAATCAAAACTTTCTATTTTTTTGGGGATTAACTGCAATAGCGATTCAAAGGTAGCGACTAAAAAATCCGCGCCTTTAGAAAGTTGATGCAAAGCGTAAATTCTTGCATATAAACTATCTTTATTGAACGCTTTATTAAATAGCAATACGTCGTCTTTTGCGGGTAGATAAACCGCTTTTTTTCCAGAAAGTGCACGAAGTTCCCTTGCAACTGCTTTTGCGGTTAATTCGTCTTTCGCAACGTAAATTACAGGATACCCCATACATGATGCGATATGACATTTTTCAGAAAAAGCAACGCCAAAAACCGCGGTAGGAATTCCACCACGGGTATCGTTTACCAAAGAATTTAATTCTTCGCTTAAGTTTTCAGGTTTTATATAGTTATACAACATAGCGTATTAATGCCAAAAACATGTTGTTAATCGCCCTATAGGGAAACTTTTAAACATTTTTATTGAATTTAGCCATCAAATTATCATCCGTTACGCCCTTTGCAAAATCACAACCGCATTCACCCGCCCTTTCTATTGCAGGGGCTAAAATTTTAACGTCTTCTTCGGTTATGTTCATTAAAACGTAATCTATAAGCGGTATTTGTGGATTAGTGTTTTTTGCGCCTATTCTTAAACGTTTAAAGTTTTGACCAACGTGCAAAGTAATACTTCTCATTCCGTTATGAGTACCAGGCGAACCGTGTGGACGGTAGCGAAGTTGACCTTTTTCTATATCAATATCGTCGTAAATAACCAAAACGTCATCGGGCTGACATTTATAAAACGCCATAAAAGCGCTAACGCATTCTCCACTATTATTCATATAGGTTTGCGGTTTTACCAAAATAACCTTTTCGCCGTTTATGGTCGTTTCACCGTATACACCCTTTCTGCCCTTTTTATTAAAAAGAACACCTAAGGCCTTTGCGGTGTAATCTATCGCCATAAAGCCTAAATTATGATAATTGTTTTCGTAAGTTTTGCCGGGATTACCCAGCCCAAATATAATCTTCATACTTTTTTGGGTAAAAAAGGGGCAAAATTTGCCCCTTAACTTATTATTGTATTTATTTATTTTACGTTATGCATTTAAAATCACAAAGATAAAACGTAACCACAATTTGATAAGAAAAATAATTTTTTAAATAAGCAACAGCGCAAAGCGTTTAGTTACAAGCAATAGTAGGCGTTTGTGTTTTTTTATAAAAGCGCGCACCTTGCCTATGTAAAAGTTAAACAACCTTAGATGCGAGCAGTTGGCAGGAATAACGAGCATTTTGCGACGGGCGTTTACTTCCGCGTAAATAACCGAGCAAAAGCGGAGTTTTCGTGACAAATGCGAAGTATATAAGGTTTATTTTATTTGTCGTATACTTCGCTCATCTTCTTATCCATATAAATATTCTCTATTGCTTTAGCGAGTAAATGCGCAACAGAAAGAATTTCTATTTTATCTATACGTCTTTCAGCGGGCAAATCAATAGTATCTAAAACAACGAGTTTTTTAATGGGAGAAGCGGTAATTCTATCTATTGCAGGACCGGAAAGAACGGCGTGCGTGCAACAAGCATAAATTTCTTTTGCTCCGTTTTTAGCAAGCGCTTCTGCGCCCTGACAAATAGTTCCGGCTGTATCGATAAGGTCATCTACTAACAAGCAAACCTTACCTTTAATATCACCGATAATATTCATGATTTCAACTTGATTTGCCTTTGGGCGACGTTTATCTATAATAGCCATGGGGCAATTGAGTTTTGTTGCGATTTTTCTTGCGCGGGCAACAGAGCCAACGTCAGGAGATACCACAACGAAATCATCTGTATTTTGTGCAATAATTTCCTTAAAGTGTTTACTTAAAATAGAACCGCCTTCTAAGTGGTCTACGGGAATATCAAAAAATCCTTGAATTTGAGCCGCGTGAAGGTCTATGGTAAGAACTCTATCCGCACCGGCAGAAGTGATTATATCTGCAACGAGTTTTGCGGTAATAGGATCACGGGGGCGCGCTTTACGATCTTGACGAGCATAGCCAAAATATGGCATAACTGCCGTAATTCTACCTGCAGATGCTCTTCTTAACGCGTCTATACAGATAAGCAATTCCATCAAATTTTCGTTAACGGGCGTAGACGTGGATTGAATAATAAAAACGTCCCTTCCGCGAACGGTTTCGCCTATATGAACGCTTGTTTCCCCATCTGAAAAATGCCCTACTTCAATACTGCCGAGTTCTAACTTAAGTTCCCTAGCTATTGCTTCTGCTAAAGGCTTGTTTGCATTTCCCGAAAACAACTTAATTTCAGTACTATGTGTAATCATACGCCCTCCGTAGTAAAAAAATATAGTGCTATTTAATGATATTAAAATTTAGTAAAATAGTCAACTTAATAGCAGGCAAAATTTAAATTAATCTCTACTTTTTAGCCTGTTTTCGCCTTTACTTTTTTTCTCTTTTTATCCTTGAAGAAAAAAACTCTTGCCAAAGAGCTAAACACTCTTCGTGTAAAATTCCGCTTTGCCACTCTGTTTTATGATTAAGTCCACTACCTTTAAGAATATTTTCTACGCTTTGAAATGCGCCGGACTTGTTTTCGTTCATTCCAAAAATAACGCGCTTTATACGTGATGAAACGATAGCGCCGGCACACATGGCACAAGGCTCTAAATTAACGTACATTTCGCAACCGTCTAATCTCCACCCTAGTTTTTTAGACGCTTTTATTATAGCCAACACTTCGGCGTGGTAAACGGCGCAATCTTTGCTTTCTTTTTGATTGTATGCTCGCGAAATAACGATACCGTCTTTAACGATAACGGCCCCAACCGGAATTTCCCCTATCTCGTAAGCTTTTTTTGCTTGTTTTAGGGCAAGTTTCATAAACCTTTCGTCTATCTTGATTTGTTCTTGCCGTTGTTTTTCTATTTTTTCTAAGTGCGCTTTAGACTGTATTAAATTATTCATTTATGATACTTTCCCCCACCGTCGATCATAAATCCGCGGTAAATTTGCTCGCACAACATCACGCGAAATAGAGTATGCGGAAAAGTACAATCAGAAAAAGACAAAAGTTTATCTGCCCTTTTCTTTATCTCGCTTGATATCCCGCATGACGAGCCTATTACAAAAGTGATTTCGCCAACGTTGTTTTTCACTGAAGATAACAACCGTGAAAGTTTAATGGAATTCGTCTTTTCGCCCTCTATTGCCATAACCACCACGTAACCGCGAAGTTTCTTTTCTATCTCTTCCCCTTCGCGCTTTAAGGCGACTTCTTCGGGAATATCTTCTAAACTTTGCTCTTTACATTCGATAATATTAAATTCACAAAAACGCGTTAGTCTTTTAGCGTATTCGGCTATCGCTTCTGCAAAATATTTTTCTTTAACTTTGCCAACTGCAACTAAGTTAACTTTATACATAAATAGTACCTTCGGGGTTATTATAATCAAAAAATATGCGTTTAATCAACCTATAGCCACACTTTGTTTAAAATAAGGCTATAATCCAAAATATAGCACAAGCCACTATACCCGGAATTGCAAAGATTAGAAAATACTTCTTTTCGCTTTTTTTATCTAAAAGATTTTCGTTGTAATCAGCATCTAAATCTAAATCCTTTTTGGGACTTTTGCATTTAAATAATAAATAAAGAAGCAATACTGCAAATAAAATAACACCAAGAACACATAAAACTATTTGTACCGCAACGTCAAAAGAATAACCTTCCGGCATTAAAAAGTAAGAAGTAACTACGTAGAAATTATTTATAAAATGAAACAACATCGCAGGAATGGTAGACCCGCTTCTTAAAGTTAATAAAGTAAAAGTTGCGCCTAAGATAAACTGATAAATAGTTTGCGCGGGGCTTTTGTGAAAAAGAGAGAACAGAAGTCCGCAACAAATTATCGCAAAAGTATGCCCTGCGCGCCTTGCTCCGTTTAAAAGCAAGCCCCTAAAAATAGTTTCTTCGAAAAAAGCAGGTAAAAAACATACTATTATTACGCATAAAATATAATCGAGTGCGTTATTTTTTGGAAGTACGGTTTCTGTGACGGTAAAACCTATAGAGCGCAGAAAGTTAACAAATAAATCGTTGATCCAACCTAACCCAAATAAAGCGCAAAAAGAAAGAGCAATCGCTATAAAATAGTATTTTTTATCGCAACCGTTGAGTTTTATACTTTGCCTAAAATCGAGCGAGTGTTTTTTAACCAAATATATCAGTACAAAAAATAAAGACAAGGAAGAAAGTCCGAAAGAAAGATAACTGTATAGCGGTGAAGAAATAAATTCTTCATTGCCATATAATCCACTTGAAATTAGTATTACCGAATATATTACCGAAACAACAAGAGGTATTGCCGTTGCTAAAGTGAATACCATTCCGCCGTCGCTACCAGTCAATATGAAATTTTTTTGGTTTACGTTATTTTGTTTTTTCATACCTTAAATTATACAATAAAAATAAAAATATGTAAACGTAATTTTACAAGCAATAAAAAAAGCCTCTTTTAAAAAAATAAAAAATTCACACTACTGCCCCTTTTTTGTTTGACAATACCTATTCGAATTAGTATAATTTATTTGAACAGTTGAAGAGTTGTTCAAGTATTTGCAACATGGTTAAGGAGCGTTTTATGGAAAATATAAAAGATTACGAAATAGACCGCGATATTAAGGAAGAGAAAATTACAGACCTTGTAAGAAGAAAAATAGCATCCGAAGAACGTATTTACGATTTAGCTGAACTGTTTAAAGTTTTTGGCGATAGCACGCGAACTAAAATTTTGTGTTGTTTGGAAGTTAAAGATTTATACGTAAGCGAACTTGCCGAAGTTTTAAACATGAGCATTTCTGCCGTTTCTCATCAACTTCGCGTTTTAAGAAATGCAAAACTCGTGCGGGGCGTTAAAGAAGGTAAGGAAGTTAAATATTCACTTGACGATAATCACGTTATGATGATTATTTCTTGCGGGCTTACCCATCTTGATGAAAGAGATTGAAATTTTAAGCGACTAAATTTAAAGTCGCTTTAAAAAATAAAAATTTATTGAACAGTTGTTCAAATAATCAAAAAGAGGAGATTATTACTCATGAAAAAGTTATTCAAAGTGCAAAACGTAGACTGTGGACATTGTGCATTAAAAATGCAAAATGAAATTTGTAAAATAGAGGGCGTAGAAAACGCTACGTTAAACTTTATGACTCAAAGATTGACCGTTGAATATGACGAAAGCAAAATTTCAGACGTTGCTAGCGTTTGCGAACAAGCGTGCAGAAAAATAGATAAAGACGTTGAAATTATTAGATAGTATGGTAAAATTAAAGCTTAATAAAAAGCAAAAAAGAAAGGCCATAAAGATAGCCGTTAGTTTTTCGCTATTTATTGTTTTATTTATTTCACAGCGTATTTTACCCTTAGAAACCATTATTAATCGACCTATAGCGCGGTTTTTGCCCTGTGTAATATGGTTTGTCCTATACATATATATCGGGCATGACGTAATTGTAAAAGCCATTAGAAATATTTTACACGGGCAAATTTTCGACGAAAACTTTTTAATGCTAATAGCCACTTTAGGAGCTTTTGCATTAGGTATAGTAAACACGGTAAATCACTCTTTATTAGAAGGATTTGACGAGGCGGTTGCCGTTCTTATATTTTACCAGCTTGGGCAACTTTTTGAACAAATTGCAACCGAACAATCGCGAAAAAGCATATCGGATCTGTTAGATATTCGCCCAGATTACGCAAACGTAGTAAACGAGAAAGGGGAAATTCAACGCGTATTTCCAGAAGAAGTGACGGTGGGAGATGAAATAGTAATTTACCCCGGCGAAAAAATTCCGTTAGACTGTATTATAAACAAAGGTTTTACAAGTATAGATAATCAGGCTCTAACCGGCGAATCTATGCCCGTTGAAAAAGGCGAAGGGGATGAACTTTTAAGCGGTGGAATTAACCTTACGTCACAAATTACCGCATACGTTACCAAAGAATTTTACAATAGCACCGTTTGTAAAATACTCGATTTAGTTGAAAACGCATCCGATAAAAAAAGCAAGGCAGAAAATTTTACTGCAAAATTTGCAAAATATTATACCCCTTGCGTTATATTTTTCGCTTTACTTACCGCTATAATTCCAAGTGTTATTACCAAAGAGTGGCAAACTTGGATTTACCGCGCGTTATCCTTTTTAGTTGTTTCTTGCCCTTGCGCCCTTGTAATATCCGTACCCATGACCTTTTTTGTAGCACTTGGAAAGGCTTCTAAAAAAAGAATACTGATAAAAGGGTCGGATTATCTTGAACGACTTGCAAGCGCAAACGTATTTGCATTCGATAAAACTGGAACTATCACTAAAGGCAAATTTGAAGTAACAGGCGTGTACCCTGAAGAAAATAAAGATAATATTTTAAAACTTTGCGCTATTGCAGAAGCAAACAGTTCTCACCCCATTGCTAAATCTATTCTTGAAGAGTATAACGGCGATATTCCACCCGGGTATATCCTAACTAATTTAAGTGGCTTTGGCGTTATGGCTACAAAGGAAGAAGAAAGTATATTATGCGGGAACAAAAAACTTTTCATAAAAGAAAAAATTGATTTTCCAAAAGACGTTAAAGGCTCCGTTTTACTTGCATTAAACGGCAAATTCCTTGGCTCAATTTCTCTATCTGACAGTATAAAAAGTGAAGTTAACGGTGTTATAGGGGCACTTTTAAAAGATAATTGCACACCTATAATGTTAACTGGAGATAGTGAAGAAATAGCAAAACAGGTTTGCGAAAAATGCAATATTAAAAAATATAAAGCAAATCTTTTACCACAAAACAAAGTAGAAGAAATAGAAAAGTTAATCGCAACAAAAGGCAAAAAAGACGTAGTTTGCTTTATAGGCGACGGAATAAACGACGCGCCCGTACTTATGCGAAGCGATATAGGTATTGCAATGGGAAAAGTAGGTAGCGACGCCGCTATTGAAAGCGCAGATATTGTTCTTATGCGCGATAATTTAAGCGATCTTTTACTTGCAAAACAACTTGCAAAAAAGGCAATGAAAATCGTTAAGCAAAACGTTGTTTTTTCTATTGCGGTTAAGATAGCAATACTTATTTTATCACTATTTGGCATAACGAATATGTGGGTATCTATTTTTGGCGACGTAGGCGTTGCAGCTGTAGCAATACTAAACGCTTTACGCGTGGGAAAATAGTACAAAGCACGCAAACAAATTACCTAATATTTATCTAAACAAAAACACAATAAACATCCACCCGAATATCGGGTGGTTTTTATTTTTCGGGCATAGCCCTTGTTCACTGGCTAGCACAAATGTGCTTTTTATTTGACCTGCCAGTCATGCACTTATTACCTGCTACCCGTCAACGGGTTTCACTTTT
>JAZOCA010000058.1:0-5448 GCA_045596285.1 Christensenellaceae bacterium
TTATTATGAAAAATACATTTGTTTTTCAAGTAATGAATATCGAATTATAACGTATATAGGAACGTTTATGACTGTTAAAAGCGGTAAAAATAAATGTTTAACTACGTCTTGATATGATGAAAAATCTAAATCGATAATTACCGTATAAACTAAAATCATTAATACTAAATTTAACGTTAAAATTAAAGCCGTTTCAAAAGCGCTCTTAAATGGACTAACTTCAGCAATCGTGCGTTTGGGAGCCATGTAGTATAGCATACCCGAAATCATGGGGAAGATAAATATTGCAACACTAAAATATATGTACGCTTCGATCCCAAATTGCAATATGGAGTCCATTGTTAAAGAAACTAAAAGCGTTTCCAAGATTATTAATACAAAGAAAATAAGCGAAGAATGGAAATTTAATCTATTGATTAGTATTTTACCAAGTTCGTTTTTGTTTGTTTTATCAGATGTACTAACTTTAAATCCTTCTTTTTGAGATAATTCGATAATATCAGAATAGTCGAAAGGAGAATTTTTCTTTGATTTCTTAGTAGGTTGAATGATTTCGGGCTCTATTTTATCTTTTTCGTTTTCAATGGGAGTAGAAAAATCTAATTCATCAACAATCCTATCAAATTTTTCTTCAAAATTAATTTGTTCCTGCGGTTGTTCGTTAGGAATTTGTTCCTGGTAGATAGATTGTTGAACGCTGGGGAACTCAACAACGTTTTCTTTTTCGTCAGCGCTAAAAATTTGACTTAATACAGATTTATATTGTTTTTGACTTGGAAGATTATCTGGATCGAGAAAATCATCCGGTTCAGATGACGTAACAACTGATTCAATAAATGTTTGTTGTTGAATTGTTGGTTGATCGAGAATTTGTTCGACTACAACAGATTCAGGTTGTTGTTCTGTGGGTGTAGAAAACAAGGGATCAACCGGTTCATTGTGCAAAGGAATTGGTGTTTTTGTGCGTTCTTCTGCAATTTGAAATTCATCAGGAATTTCAACGTCGGGGATGTTTCTTTCGCGTTCCATGCGTTCTTTTTGAACTTGCTCGGCAATTAGTCTTTCTTCTTCTTCCGCACGTTGTTTTTCTTCCGCAATTAGTCTTTCACGTTCTAATTTTTGTTCTTCTTCAAGGCGAATTCTTTCTTCTTCCTCTTTAGCTGCTTTGTCCATATCTTCCAGCATAACTAAAATATTTTCGAAGGTTTGAGGTGTTGAATTATTTTGTTCGGTTGAAGAATCAGGTGTAAATGCTTCAGGTATTTCAGTTAATATAGATAAATCTTCAGTGCTTTCATTTTCAGCATGATTAGAATTATTCTCGATGATTTCTTCTTCATACGCATTATCGTCTATACTTGAAATAACTTGGTCTGCAAGACTTTCTTCAATTCGATCTGCATTGTTTTGCAAATTTGAAAAATTAACTGTATGATCAAATTCAGGAAGCTTATCTTCCTCAACAGGTTTAGATTCTTTCACTTTTGCAATTTTTTCTGCTTGAGCATCAAGTAGGGTATTAATTACTTGACGAGAAACCGTCCAGTTAGACTGATTCTTGTCAATGTGGTCTTTACCTTTTTCTGTTAATTGAAAGAATTTGCGTCTAACACCGTCGGCGCCAGTAGTTCTATATTCAATAACGTAACCCTGTTTTACGATACGTTGCAAAGCGCTATAAAAAGTACCTTGTTTAAGCTGAAATTGACCGCCTGCGCGTTCTTCGATTTCAGATCTTATCTGATTAGTATCTTTGTCGCCGTCAATTAACGAATTAAGAATAATTGTGTCGATATGACCGCGAATCATATCACCACCAACATAATCAGCCATAAAATCTCCTTTAAAAATTGCAATTTATAAGAAAATTATACACCTTATAAGTCATTTTGTCAATAAACTTTTATTATTAATTATAAAAAGTTTGAAATAAATAACATTATATTGTGTTTATAAAAATATAAATAAGGAATATATAGTGGATTTTATGCAAATTCGTAACTAAACAAAATATATAAATAATTTATTTGATTTAAAAAAAAATAATATGGGATAAAATAAAATATATTTTGAAAAATCTTTACAAATTAGAAACAATATGATATAATAATTACGCAATATGAAATATTTTACGCAATAAAGTTTATGTTATTAAAATATTTTAAATATAAAAATTTAAAAAAACACTTTATAGAAGCAAGATTTTTGATTTTTTTATTAATTGCATTTATTTCTATTTTTATCCGCTATCATTACGCAAAACTTGTCTTTTACGCAATGATATTTCGTGCACTACTTTTGTTTTTTTAATAAGATTTTGCTCTATGCTATTATTTTTTTATTGTTTTTTAGGTGAACGTCATGGCTACTACGACTAAAAATAATTATTTTGAAAAAAGAAAATTAAATTGTTTAGAACGTTTAGAAGGGATATTAAGCGAACTCCCCCATTTTTGTGATGAATTTTTTATTGGCATCGAAAACAACACTTCCGCCCTTACAAGGCTAAATTACGCTGTGGATTTAAGAATATTTTTTGATTTTGTTGTTAAGAAAGTATTCACTAACAAGCTTATTACAGATTTATCTCTTAAGGATTTAGAGGCTTTAACCGTAACTGATTTAGAACGATTTATAAGCTATTTAAGTAATTACAACCATGATGGAAAAATACTTTCTTGTAATGAAAAAGCAAAACAAAGAAAGCTTGCAAGCGTTCGCGCAATATATAAATATTTCTTTAATAAGGAAAAAATAGTTGCTAATACCGCTGCGAAAGTAAAAAGTCCTAAAATTCATGATAAAGAGATTATTCGGCTTGAAGTAAATGAAGTTGTTGATATGATCAATACCGTTGAAAGTGGCGTAGGTCTTTCAAATAGACAAAAAGCATACCATGAAAACACAAAAATAAGGGACGTTGCTATTGTTACCTTATTTTTGGGTACTGGAATTCGTATTAGCGAACTTGTCGGTCTTAATGTTGACGATTTATTTATGGATTCAAATAGTTTTGTTGTTACAAGAAAAGGCGGTAATCGCACTATTCTTTATTTTACAGATGAAGTTAAGTGTGCTATTGAAGAATGGCTTGAATATCGTTCTGAAATAAAGCAGTTAGATAAAGATGAAAAGGCACTATTTGTTTCGTTAAGAAACAAAAGAATAAGTGTTAGAAACGTGCAAATTCTAATAGAAAAATATGCAAAGATTGTTACTCCATTAAAAAAAATTACTCCACATAAATTACGTAGTACTTTTGGTACTAACCTGTATCAAGAGACTGGAGATATATACGTCGTTGCAGATTTTCTTGGACACAAAGATATCAATACGACGAAAAAGCATTATGCTGCTATGAGTGATGATATAAGAAGAAATGCAATTAAGAGTGTAAAACTACGTGACGACAACTAAATTTGTTAAACATAATAATCTGTAAAATCATGCATTATAATTAGGTTTTTTATGGAAATTTCAATTATTATTATTCCCGTTGAAGGCTACGATAATCAAGACGAGCGACTTGACGAAATTGTATCCTTAACAGAAAGTGCAGGAGCAAAAGTTGCTAATCATATCTTTGTTAAGATAAATAAAATAGTACCTTCTACGTATATTGGCAGTGGTAAGATTGAAGAAATAAAGCAACTTTGTGCAAGCGAAGGTTCTGATTTGGTTGTATTTGATGGTGATCTTTCGCCATCTCAAACGATTAATTTATCTGATGCGCTTGACGGTATAAAGGTTGTTGATAGAACTACCCTTATTCTTGATATATTTGCATCTCGTGCACGGTCATCAGAAGGTAAATTGCAAGTTGAACTTGCTCAATTAAAATATATATATCCGCGTTTAAAAGGCAAAGGTGCTGCCCTTTCGCGTTTGGGTGGTGGTATTGGAACACGTGGCCCAGGTGAAAGCAAACTAGAAAGTGATAGACGTCATATAAGGCGGAGAATTAACTATCTTGAAGAAAGACTTTTACAACTTGAAAAGAGAAGAACTTTACAGGTTGAGCGTCGAAATAAAAATGGAATATTTAAGGTTGCTTTAGTTGGTTACACTAATACAGGTAAATCTACTTTATTGAATGCTCTAACTGGAAGCCAAGTTTTAGCTGAGAACAAATTGTTTGCGACGTTAGATCCTACTGTAAAAAAACTTCAATTAAATAATTTTTCTGTTTTGTTATCGGATACTGTTGGTTTTATTAAAAATATTCCAACAACTTTAATCGAGGCTTTTAAATCAACTTTAGAAACAGCTGTTGAAGCGGATTTAATTTTGATTGTATGCGATGCCCTATCTAATTGGCCTGCTCAATTAGATACAACTAATTTGATGTTAGATGAGTTGAAGGCAACTGCTCCTCGCATTATTGTTTTTAATAAATGTGAATCTATAAATGATTTTTCTACCTACCCTTCTAACGCTGTTTTTATCTCTGCTAAAGAAAAAAAAGGATTAGAGGGTTTACAACTGCGTATTAGCACTTTTTTTGAGGCAAATTATTTTAAAGACACCTATTTGCTTCCGTATAGCAAATTAAGAGATGTTCATTCATTAAAAAATTATTTTGAATATTATAACGTTGAATATTTTGATAATTATATAAAACTTGACTTTGTTGTTAATAATTCCTGTAAAACAAAATTAGAAATATTAAAAAAATGAGAGCAATTGCTCTCATTTTTATTTTATATTTTTATATATAATCTCCTTAATTGTTTTTTCCTTTTTGATAATATCTTCTGCTAAATATAACTGATTAAGCCCACGCACGTAATTGTGCTCTAAATACTTTGTTTTAAAATAAATATCATCTTCAAGATAATCAATAAGAAATCTAATAGATAGTTCTAATGTTAAAGCAAGGATTCCATCATATAAAGTTTCTTTTTCATATTCTGTTAATATATTTTTTGTTTGTGATAGAAATCCTTGTGCATATGCTTTAAATTTTTCAATAGAAAAGGAAGCAGTATAATAATCTAAATGGTCTTCTTCGTGTACCGAGCAAACAGATCTAGCTCCGTCACCGAAATCATGTGCAAATAGCCCAGGCATAACTGTGTCAAAATCAATAACCGTTATATAGCGATTATTACGCTTATTAAATAGAACGTTATTAATCTTTGTATCGTTGTGAGTTGTTTTTAACGGAAGAAGTCCGCTAAAATAAGAGCGATCAAGCAAGGTACATTTATTTTCATAGTTTAAAATTTTATCATATTCTCGCTGAATGCGTTTAAATCGGCTTGATTTGTCTTTTGATAATATTTTAAATTTTTCAACATACTTTGAAGTATTATGAAAATTTGGAATGGTTTCATTGAGTTTTATATAATCAAAATTTATTAACTTCTTATGGAAAGAACCAAATGCTTTACCCGCTTGATAGATTATATATAAATTATTTGTACTCGATAAAGAAAAACTATTATC
>JAZOCA010000059.1:0-1565 GCA_045596285.1 Christensenellaceae bacterium
TCTTGTTACAAAACCTTGTTTTTCTAAAAGAGTCAAGTCTCTTCTTATGCTTGCGGGGCTGTATTTTATTTCTCTTACAAGGTAATCTACTGTTACGTAGTTGTATTTTTTTAGTATTTTCATAATTTCGTCCATTCGTTCCTGTTGATACATATTATCACCCGTTCTGATTGTTTTTGATTATTTTGAAAAGTTTTCGCCAATATTGATTTTTTGTGTTTGCTTTATTATAATTGATATCAAGATAAAAGTCAAGGAGGCAGCAATATGAGAAAACCAGAAAAGCTATATGAGGGAAATATGCGGAAGAAATATCTTTTGTTTGCAATTCCGCTTATTTTATCAGCACTTTTATCACAGTCTTATAATTTTATCAATTCAATGATGATTGGTAAATTTATCGGTAGCGCAGCATTTGCTGCAACTGCAGTTACTGCGGATCTTATCGAATTTGTAAATTCAATTTTCTTTGGATATTTAACGGGTGTAGGAATATATGTTTCTGTGCTTTTTGGTAAAAATGAATATGAAAAAATGTTGAACGCTATTAAAGTGAATTTTTTGATATCCGGCGTTTTTGCAGTAATAATTTCTTTTGTGTGTAATGTATTTTGTGAGCAAATTTTTGATGTGCTGAACGTAAATGATGAAATTTATAAAGACGCCCAAATTTATTTTAAAACGTATGCTTTAGGCTACTTGGTTTTTCAGTTCAACTGGGGGTTTACCTATATTGCCAACGGTATGGGGCTTACAAAAATTCCGCTTTTAATTTCTGTTATAACGGGTGTTATCAACGTTGGTCTTAATTATTTGTTTTTGTCGATTTTAGACAAGGGAATAGGGTATAGTGCCTTATCAACCGTGATTTCGTCAGGTCTTACAACGCTTGTTTACGTTTACATTTTTGTAAAGTTGTTTAAAAACATGGGAGTGGATCTTGGCGGAATTAAAATAGATAAAGAAATTTTAAAAAAATCTGCTGATTACGGCACCCCATCTATGCTTCAGCAGATGGCAATGTATGCGTGTACAGCATTAGTTTCGCCGCTTACAAATACTTGTACAACGGCAGCGCTTTCGGGTTATGCCGTGGCAAATAAGGCAAGGTCGTTAATTTTGGTCATTTATCAAAATTCAAGCAAGGCAAACACCACCTTTATTGCTCAGGCTATGGGTGCAGGCGAAATCAAGAAAATAAAAAAAGGAATAAAAATCGGAATAACTCAAGGGCTTGTGTTTTTTATAGCGTCGCTTTCGTTTTTTATGATTTTTGCAAAGCAATTTACTGCGTTGTTTTTAGATCCTGTAGAAGACGCTGAAAGCTTTTTAGTCAGCATCAACACGATAAGATTTTTATTCCCACTTATAATTTTTAATGTTTTTAATAACCTTTTTCACGGGATTTTCAGGGCGGTAGGCTCAGGAACTTTGATGGTTATTTCAACGTTGATTTATGCATTTTCATATGTGGTATATGCATACATCCTATTTGCTTTATTGCCGTATGAATTAAGAATTTATGCAGTTCACTTAGCCCTTAGTGGAGCATATATTACAGAGTT
>JAZOCA010000060.1:0-2032 GCA_045596285.1 Christensenellaceae bacterium
GTGAGTTTCACTGGTTTGAGTGCGATTGTGGGGAGAAAAAGTCTACTGCTAAGCACGCCTTTACAGACGGAAAGTGTTCTTGTGGCTATGAAAAGAAAGAAGAGGGCGGGCAAACACCGAGCGTTCCCGATACCCCCACGCATACGCACGCCTTTGATAGAACTACTATTCACGACGATTACTTAAAATCTAAAGCAACTTGTGAAAACAAAGCAGTTTATTATTACGCTTGCAAGTGCGGTGAAAAGGGAACGAAAACTTACGAGTTTGGAAACGCACTAGGTCATAACTACGGCGAGTTTGTTTCCAACGGTGACGGAACGCATATCAAAACTTGCGCAAACGATAATAACCACAAGATAACTGAAAATTGTAATGGTGGAACAGCGACTTGTAAAGAAAAAGCAGTATGTGAAGATTGTAATACAACTTATGGAAATTTTGCGGAACATACGTATTCTGACAAATGGACAATCACAGAAACTCATCATTATAAGTCTGCTACTTGTGGGTGTGATGCAAAACGAGATTACGCCGAGCACACACTAGATGATAATGGGTGGTGTGAAACGTGTGACGAAGTAATAACAGCTACAAGCGGAATAATTTACGATAAATCAGCAGACGGCACTTATGCGGAAGTTATTGGTTACGAGGGAAGTGCTAAAAAGATAAAAATAGCGGAAGCTTATCAAGGCTTGCCCGTTAAAAATATTTATAATGAGGCTTTTAGGGATACTAACATAACTAGCGTTATTTTTCCTGATAGCTTAAAACATATTAGCTATTATGCGTTCTATAATTGCGACTCATTAGCAAGCGTAGTAATACCCGATAGCGTAGAAAGTATCGGCTCTTATGCCTTCTCTTCTTGCCACTCATTAACAAGCGTAGAAATAGGAGAAAGCGTGAAAGATATTAACGATTATGCGTTTTATAATTGCTACTCATTAACAAGCGTAGAAATACCTAATAGCGTAGAAAGAATCGGCTCTGCCGCGTTCCATTATTGCGATTCATTAACAAGAGTAGAATATAAAGGAAGTATAGATAGTTGGGTAGAGATATTGTTTCTTAATAATCCCTTATCATATGCGAAGAAACTAATAATAGACGGAAAAGAAGTAACCGAAGTAAATATAACTACTGCTACTAGGATAAATGATTATGCGTTCTATAATTGCTCCTCGTTAACAAGCGTAGTGATAGGAGATAGCGTGAAAGAAATCGGCGATTTTGCGTTCTATAATTGCAATAATTTACAGTTTAACGAATATGGAAACTGCAAATATTTAGGAAGTAGCGATAACGATTATTTTGCGTTAATTGAAGTAACTAACCAAAATCTATCTTCTTATGAAATTCACGAGAATACTAAAATTATTGCAGGCAGAGCGCTTTATGGTTGCGGAAGAATATCGTCGATAGAAATTCCTAATGGTGTAACAAGCATCGGCTCTCGTGCGTTCTGTAATTGCACCTCATTAACAAGCGTAGTAATTCCCGATAGCGTAACTAGTATCGGTGATTATACGTTCTCTGATTGCGAATTACTAACAAGCGAAAATATCACGGTTAAAAATCCAAACGGTTGGCAGTATCAAAGCGGTGGTGCTTGGCGCGATATATCGAGCAGTGATGTTGCGCGTTATATTAAGTATACTTATCCACTTAGAAAAAAATAAATTACAAAACAGAAAAAAGTGCTGAAAATTTCAGCACTTTTTTTATATGTTCATTTCTATATGGAGCATCAGCATTCCTAGGGTAGTAATTGCGGCTGTTTCCGTGCGGAGGATTCTTGAGCCTAGGGAAATGCTTATTCCGCCAAGTTCAATAATCTTTGTTACTTCCTTTTCGTCAAACCCGCCCTCTGGACCTATAAAGACGGAGACGGTTTTACCGCGCGCCATTTTATTAAGAGCGTTTTTGGTTGCTTGCATACCTTTTTCATTCTCATAAGGAATTAAGATGAGGTCGGAATCTTTTGCTAGTTCTAACGCATCGCTAAAACTAACCGCATCTTTAACGG
>JAZOCA010000061.1:0-12497 GCA_045596285.1 Christensenellaceae bacterium
GAATTCAAATTTATCTTTATTCTTAAGCAATATTTCTATTGCTTCGGTATAAGTCAATCTAACAAAATCGCTTGTAACCACGTTTGTAAGGCGTTCTTTTAATCCATTATCAACAAACTTGTTAAAAAAGTCTATTTCAGCAGGACATTTTTCCATTACGTAATTGATTACATATTTTACCATAGCTTCAGCGGTTTCCATATCTCCAACTAAATCACAAAAAGCCATTTCAGGTTCAATCATCCAAAATTCAGCGGCATGACGAGAAGTGTTTGATCTTTCAGCTCTAAATGTGGGACCAAAAGTATAAACGTTGCCAAATGCCATCGCGTATGTTTCTGCGCTTAACTGACCGGATACTGTTAATGAAGCAGGTTTTTCAAAAAAATCTTTTTTATAGTCAACTTCACTACCGCTTTTTGCAAGTTTATTCAAGTCTAAAGTAGTAACTTGAAACATAGCGCCTGCACCTTCGCAGTCACTTCCCGTAATAATAGGAGTACTAACATATACAAATCCGCGTTCATTAAAGAATTTGTGTATTGCATACGCAGCCTCACTCCTTACTCTAAACACAGCTGAAAACATGTTCGTTCTGGGACGCAAATAAGCTATTTCTCTTAAATATTCTATCGAGTGACGTTTTTTCTGCAAAGGGTAATCTGGAGTAGACTCTCCTTCAATCACGATATTCTTAGCCTGAATTTCAAAAGGCTGTTTTGCCTCTGGCGTTAAAATTAAAACACCTTCAACAATAACAGACGACCCCACGTTAAGTTTAGCAATTACGTCATAATTCGAAACTTTTTCTCTTTCAAATACTATTTGAAGATTTGAAAAATAACTACCGTCATTTAATTCAATAAATCCAAAAACTTTTGAATCACGAATAGTTCTTACCCAACCACAAACTTTAATTTCTTTATCTCCATATTTTTCAGAATTTAAATAAAGTTCTTTCACATAGGTTCTTTCAAGCATTGTTATACCTCTCAACAATATAAACTCTACTTATTATAATACCATTTTTTTTAATATATTTCAAGAAAAAACAGTGCAAAATTCGATTTTTATTTATTATAAATAAAAAACTCGACCTAAAAAGCCGAGTTTTTAAAATAAAAGAAAGTTAATTCTCATAAACGAATGTTATAAAAAAGCATCCTTTAGTAAATACTTATTTTTTATCGTAAGGTTTAACCCCATACAAAGATTCCATATTTTCGTTGTAAGATTTCATTTTTGGACATTGCTTTAATTCAGATTCATCATCATACGCTTCCAACGCCTTTCTCTGCGCTCTTGAAATTGAATTAGGAACTTCAATTGAAACGGTAACGTACAAATTACCCGTTCCCAAAGAAGATTTTATCCCCTTTCCGCGAATAACAAACTTTTTACCTGATTGAGTTCCAGATGGAATATCGTATTCAATAGCATCGTCTAACGTAGGAATTTTAACCTTTCCACCCAAAACACACGTAGAATACGACAACGGCAAATCGACGTATAAATCAAATCTATCTCGCTTGAATATTTTGTGAGATAAAACTTTAAAGACTATAATTAAGTCACCAGGTTCTCCACCGTAAGCACTAGCGTGACCATATCCCTTTTTGCGCATATAACTGTTTGTATCTGCACCAGCAGGGATATCAATGTGTACGACAGTATTTGACTTGCTTGTAAACCAACCCTTTCCACCACATTCAGGACACTTTTCTATAATAGTTTTTCCCGTTCCATTACATTCAGGACAAGCTCTTACGCTTACAGTCCTAAAAAATCCACTACCAGAAGTATATTGAACCTTTCCCGTTCCGCCACAATGAGTACACGTTTTATATGATGTTCCACCCTTAGCGCCAGTTCCTTTACAGTGAGAACACTTCTCTTTTCTACTATAAGAAATATCTTTAGAACATCCTTTAGCGGCATCTAAAAAAGAAAGTGAAACCTCTACAGTAATATCTTTTCCCTTTTCCTTTTCACCGCTTCGCGTAGAAGTGCTACCTCCACCAAAGCCAGAAAAAATATCGTTAAAAATGTCCGAAAATCCGCCAAAGCCACCGAATCCTTGACCCGAAAAACCACCGAAGTTTGCTGCGCCCGGATGATCTAATTCATAATCATACGCTTGGCGCTTCTGATCATCAGAAAGAACTTCATTCGCCTCGTTTATTTCTTTAAATTTAGCGGCAGCATTTGGATCGTCAGGATGTAAATCAGGGTGATATTGCTTTACTAATTTTCTATAAGCGGATTTAATATCTGCCTGCGTTGCATTCCTTTCAACGCCTAAAATTTCATAATAATTTTTCGCCATAATAATTTATAAAATATCGCTTTATATCACTATTTTTGCAAATTTTTATGTTTGACAAAACACAAAAAATATATATAATTTACAAGCGATAAGCATTCGGCTTATCGCTTAAAAATCAGTTAATTTTGGTGAAACTCCGTATCACCCGCTCCACCGCCTTCACCACCGTCAGAACCATTATTTCCACCATTTTGATATAATTTAGCAAATATGGTCTGCGCTTCATTAGAAAGGGTTTCGGTTGCAGCTTTTATTCTATCATGGTCATTTGATTCAAGTTCAGTTTTAGCTTTGGAAACAGCTTCTTCCAACTTAGACTTGTCATCTTCCGTAATTTTATCTGCATTATCTTTTAAAGTCTTTTCAACGGTAAAAATTAAACCATCTAATTGATTACGAGCTTCCACCTGTTCTTTACGCTTTTTATCCTCTGCTTCATATTGTTCCGCTTCTTTAACTGCTTTATCAATATCCTCTTCAGAAAGATTTGTAGATGAGGTTATTGTAATGTCGGTTGCTTTACCAGTACCTAAATCTTTTGCCGTAACATGAACAATACCGTTAGCATCAACGTCAAAAGTAACTTCAATTTGAGGAATACCTCTTGGAGCGGGTGCAATACCAACCAAATTAAATGAACCAAGCGTTTTATTATCTCTTGCGAACTGTCTTTCACCTTGAAGAACGTGAATTGTAACTTCCGTTTGATTATCAGCAGCAGTAGAAAATACTTGTGATTTCTTCGCGGGAATTGTAGTATTTCTTTCAATCAATCTGGTAGATACTCCACCTAAAGTTTCAATACCTAAACTTAAAGGCATAACGTCAAGAAGTAATACGTCCTTTACTTCACCACTTAATACACCACCCTGTATTGCTGCACCAATAGCAACACATTCATCAGGGTTAATACCTTTAAAAGGCTCTTTACCAGTTACACGTCTAACTGCATCTACAACCGCAGGAATACGAGTTGATCCACCTACTAAAATAACTTTATCTATTTCGTTATAGTTAAGGCCAGCATCAGCCATCGCTTTCTTAAGAGGTTCTAAGGTTGCATTAACCAAATCCTCGGTCATTGCGTCAAATTTTTGCTTGGTAAGCATTACGTCAAGGTGCTTAGGACCTGTTGTATCGGCTGTAATAAAAGGAAGATTAATATTTGTTGAAGACATGCCAGAAAGTTCAATTTTAGCCTTTTCAGCTGCTTCTTTTAATCTTTGCATTGCCATTTTATCATTAGTTAAATCTATGCCTTCTTTTGCTTTAAAATCTGCAACTAACCAGTCGATAATTTTCTTGTCGAAGTCGTCCCCACCTAACATACAGTTACCATTGGTTGCTAAAACTTCAAATACCCCATCGCCTATATCTAAGATAGAAACGTCAAACGTACCACCACCAAGGTCGTAAATGATTACCTTATGAGAATTTGAATCTTTATCAAGACCATATGCTAAAGCAGCTGCCGTAGGTTCATTAATAACACGAAGAACGTTTAAGCCTGCAATCTTACCAGCATCTTTAGTTGCCTGACGTTGACTATCTGAGAAATACGCAGGACAAGTGATAACTGCATCTTTTACAGTTTCACCAAGATATGCTTCCGCATCTTTTTTCAGCTTTGATAATATCATAGCTGAAATTTCTTGGGGCGAATAATTTTTTTCATCAACTTTTACTTTAAAATCAGAGCCCATATGCCTCTTAATAGAAATAACTGTTCTGTCCGCGTTTGCAATTGATTGTCTTTTAGCTACTTGACCAACCAATCTTTCACCGTCTTTTTGAAAAGCAACTACAGAAGGTGTTGTTCTAGATCCTTCTGCATTTGCAATAACAACAGGTTCACCACCTTCCATTACTGCTACACAAGAGTTTGTTGTACCAAGGTCAATTCCAATAATTTTACTCATAATTCTATATTCTCCTAATTAGTATTTTTATTTTATAACTACAACTTGAGCATATCGGATCATCTTTCCATTCAAAGAATATCCTTTTTTAAATACGCTTTGTATTTTACCACTTTCTTCTGGGTTATCATTTTCAATTTGATGAATTGCTTCATGTATGTTCGGATCAAAAATTTCACCAACAGGATTTATTTCTTCAACACCCATACTCTTTAAAATCTCAACAAATTGCTTTATAACGAGTTCGATACCAATCTTTGTTTGCTCATCTTTAAGCGACAATAATGCTCTATCAAGATTGTCCCCCACGATAAGAATATTCTTTATTGCCTCACATTTACCATCGTGATAAGCATTTGCCCTTGTTTCGTTGTTTCTTTTTTTAAAATTTTCAAAATCTGCAGCAGTTCGATACCAACTTTGCTTGTTCTCATCTGCAAGTTTTTCAAGTTCATTAACTTTTTCAATCAACGCAACATTTTCGGCACTCAATTGATCAATTGTTTGAAGAAGTTCTTTTTCTTTTTTCTTGCCAAATTTATTTTTGTCTGTATTTTCAGTTTCTTCTTGAAGTTGTTCTTCATCAGGAACTATAATATTATCTTTATCCATATCTTATCCTTTATTAGTTATTATGCTTTCTAATATTTTGCCAACGTTCTCAAGCACAGCCACAACTTTTTTATAATCCATTCTAACGGGGCCTAAAACGCCATACGTGCCTAATTGCACACCGTTTGCCGAATATGTTGCAGACACAAGAGAACAATCATCCGGAAGTTCGTCATACCCCTCACTGCCGATTTTTACATTGATTTTAATATCTCTATTCTCTTCCTTGTTTAGCAAACTGATTATCTTATCCTTACTGGTGACCGCTTTTAAAAAATTACGTATTTTACTAATATCCGTGTATTCGGGATGCTGAAGTATTTTATCTTCACCTTCAACGATAAGATCACTTTCATCATACTTTACGTAACTCTTTAAAGCGTCAATAACCATAGTGAATACGTGCTTGTAATTTTGAAATTCTTCATTAATAACAAATTCCGAATTACAACATTCATCTAAAGTCTTGCCAACAAACAGTTTCGATAAAAGTAAATTCGCTTCTAATAAATTCTCATCTGGCATATCTGGTGGAAGAGTAATAAAGTTATCCTTAAGCAACTTATTCTCTGTAACTATAAGGACCAACGCGCTATCAGCCTTATATCTAAACAAATTAATATGCGTAATATGATCAGCCATATCATGCGGAGCAATAGCCATAGAAGTATAACTTGTTAATTCGCTGATTATTTTCGCCGTGTTTTTAATTAAATATTCCAAATCATCGGTTTTTTCAAGGAATATTTTCTTAATATAATCTAGTTCTTTAACAGTAGGCTTTTCTTTGACCATAAGTTCACTAACGTATAACTTATAAGCCTCACTAGACGGAATTCTACCCGCAGAAGTGTGAGGTTGTTCCAAATAACCTAGTTCCTCAAGGGAACTCATTTCACTCCTAATTGTAGCAGAACTTATATTCCCATCATACTCTTCAGCAATTAATTTTGAAGAAACGGGAACTGCCGTATCGATATATTTGTCAACTGCAATTTTCAGAATCTGTTTTTTTCTTTCGGATAATTCCATTTTTAGCACACCTTGTTAAAGATTGTTAGCACTCAATTTGCTTGACTGCTAATATTCTACAACTATTATACGAGAATGTCAAGAGATTTATACCCGAATTATAAAATTTTTCGCAAAAGAAAACTGCCTCTTCACCACATCGAGACAGTTATACTATTACTAATGCCATTTTGTAATATCTTCTATTTTTTTTCTTGATTTTTCTCTTCGCTCACAATCGGAATATCCTATTGCAATTACAATATTGCATCGTTCATCTTCATCAAAATTAAGAATTTGCGCTATTTTATTGTTATTTAACCATCCCAAAACACAGGTCGATAATCCTAATTCTTCAGCAGCGAGAGTAATATATGCCACCAACTGCCCAACGTCATATTTTACAAAATGATCGTTATCATATTTAAGCTTTGCTCCCAACATTAATTTAGTTTTTAAGTCGCTAACAGCAATAAAAGCCGGCACGTTTTTTGTAAAGCCATTCATACCGAAATCTCTTAAACATGATGAAAATTCAACAACCTTTTCTGGATCAGTAATAAAATGCATTTTCCATGGTTGGGTATTGCATGCCGATGGTGCCAATCTCGCAATTTCTGCAATTTTTTCTAATTTTTCCTTTTCAACCGCCCTATTACTATACTTTCTACAAGATTGCCTTGTTTTAGCTAATTGTTCAAAATTCATATATTTCACTCCTATTTAATATTTATCCAAAACCTTTTTATACATTTGTCGCCGTTTAAAATAGTGCGTTCATAAATACCACCACAACTTTCTATTGTCTTTACGCTCGCGATATCTGCATCGTCGCACGTTAACAAAATCTTGTTTATTCCTATGGGTTTACAATATTGCAAAATATTTTTCAACATGTATTTTGCATAACCATTACCTCTTTCATCAGGTCTTACACAATAACTAATATTCCCACCAAGTTCTATAATATCTTCGCTTAAACAAGAACGAAGTTGAATTAACCCCATCAATTTTCCCGTTTTTTTATTAAACAACCCCATTTGGAGAGATGGAACGCAATTTTTAAGTTTTCCCATTTCGCATTCTTCGTTAAAGTTTATCCATTCTTCCGCAGATAAACTTATTAATGGACCACTCCCCGACATTAAAAAATTATTTATACTAAAGGACTTTTTGAAAGATTCTATTTCGTCAACATCATAAATTGTAGGCCTTCGAAGTTGCAACTCAGAATATAGCGGTTGTAATTTTTGCGATGCAAATTTATCCACTTTATCCTTTAACTCGGGAACGTCCAACACGTAATCGTTTAATTTTAAATTATATCTATGGCGTTCAAGCCCTAAAACGTGACTTTTGTATTCAGTGTGGGTAAACCACTTTTCAAAAACTTCTAAAAAACCAGAAGACGTTTCTTCATCGCCATATATACCGATTACGTATAATTTTCTAATAAATTCTTCGTAAAATAAGGGATACTTGGTAAAATAGGCTTGTGATCGCTCACTAAATATGTAATATAGTGAAGAAGGATTTGAACAATAAATAGGCACAACAAAAAATATTTTATCGTAATTTATAAACGAATTATACAAGTCAAATATTCCATCTTCGTACTTACAACCACCACTAGAAAAACATTCGTATGCACATTCACTACAAGTATGAATTTTTAAATCAAAAAAACATACGGCATTACCATTTGATTGAGTAAGGTATTTCGCAAGACGCTCGCAATTTCCCCATTTTCTAGCCGAAAAACTTATAGCAAGATTTCTCATATCCCTATTCCTCATCTAAAATTTTACTTTCAAAATGCAAATTATTCACTTTAAATAATATATACAAAGCAAAAACGGTAACAACAACCGCCAGTATAGCGGTAAGTAGGATGTTCGGTGTTGTCCAAATATTGCCAGCGATCATATTTTGATCGTATAACATTCCTCCAATATTAAAAACAAAATGTAATAAGATCGCATTATAAAAATTACCGGTTTTAAGAAATGCAATAGAACACATTCCACCTATTAATAAGGAATACCCTATTTGCATCACAACAGAACCTATTCCTGCTCCTGCTAATAAATTGAATAAATGTACTATGCCAAACAGAGCTGAAGAAATAAAGACAGATAAAAACACACCGTTCTTTTTTTTGCGAAAATACTTATATAATACTGGAAAAATTATTCCCCTAAAAGTAATTTCTTCAAGAAAAACACCACCAAATACAGCACATAGATAGCAAATCCATCTTAAAAAATTAGACTGTGCATTAAAAAAGACTTTACCTTGTATTAATGGTAAAATGGGGAAATTATTAATTACAACAATTAAAAAAGGGACTATAATTAAAAAGTTAGCAAAAAAACCACGCAAACTAAAAATCTTATGAAGTTTAATTTCAAACGCCAACCATATAGGAAGTATACAACAAATTATTCTTGCAAGAAAAAGTGCAAGTGAAGCAGCATTTTCACTTTCCCCCAAAAAATATGTAAAAATACTCGTTGGAAACCCAACTGCGCCAACAACATATAAAATTACTACGAATGTAAATTGCCATGGCGTATCTATTGAAAATTTGAGTAAATTATCATTTTTTTTATTATTCATAGGCTTCCTCGAACGTAAATTTTAAATATACGTTTATATTTTAAAACTTTTTTTACATAATAATGAGTTTGCGAATATGGAATACAAGATAATGTTTTACCATCAAAAGAATATTTTTTATTTGCAAGCCAGTTAGATACAACCCCTTCTCCAGCATTATATGCACATAAAACCGCACATTCATTTTTAAATTTATTTGATAAATAGTCGATATACGCACAACCTAAAATTAAATTACATTCACTATTAAATAGATCAATTTGATTGCAATACCCTATTTTTTTTGCTATATATTCGGCGGTCGATGGCAATATTTGCATTAAACCACAAGCACCTTTATTAGAAACTGCATTAGTATTAAAAGAGCTTTCAACATAAATAATCGATAAAACCAAGTCTGGTTCTAAAGAATATGTTTTCGAAATACGTAACACCTGTTCGCGATATCGTAGAACTTTTGCAGAGCAAATACCAAGCAACGCAAAAGCAAATACTAACAGCATAGATATGAATATGACAATAATTTTTTTACACTTTTTCAATTGAATCAATCGCCCTAATTAAATTATTTTTCAAAGACTCTTTTGTTGAATCGTTGTAAATAATCGTATGTAAAGACAGATCTAAATTGTCGTAATCAACTTGGTTGTTAATACGTAATAACGCCTCGTCTAACGTCACGTTATCACGCATCATAACGCTTTCAACCCTAATTTTTTTTTCACGGCGTATAACAAATACCTTATCAAATTGCGAGACGTAATTTCCTTCAAAAAGCAAGGGAACTTCGAAGAAAATCATTCCTTTTTCATAAATTGAAAAAGCTCTTTTAAAAATCTCTGAATGTGTCAAACGATTAAGTTTTTCAAGTTTTGATTTGTCGTGAAAAACGATTGATGCAAGTTTCTTCTTATCTAAAAATAGTTGACCACCTAAGTGGATTGGCTCAATAGCAAACTCATTAGAAATCCTAATAATAAACCATTCTTCCTTCAAAAGATTAGCATACACATCGTCTAAACTTACAGTATTATATCCTAACTCCGAAATAATACTCATTGCAAGACTTTTACCACTACCGATTCCACCGGTTACGGCTATCTTAATATTATTTCTCATATTATTTTGCCTCGAACCAATTTTTACCTGACTCAACGTTAACAGTTAGCGGAACAGATAAATTAACAGCACTTTGCATTTCGCGTTCTAATATCATTGAAACTTTTTCCAAATCACTTATAGGTGAATCAACTATTAACTCGTCGTGAACTTGCAGTATTAATTTAGCATTAGGAACTTCTCTTTTAAGCGCATTATAGACGTTTATCATAGCAATTTTTATAATATCTGCAGCCGCACCTTGAAGTGGCATATTCATAGCCGCTCGTTCACCAAAGCTCCGAATTGTATAATTTGGTGATTTTATTTCAGGAATTACCCTTTTCCGATTAAATCCAGTACAAATAAAACCATGTTCTTTTGCAAATACAACGTTATTATCCATATAGGCTTTTACTTCAGGATATCTCTCAAAATACAACTTAATGTATTCTCCTGCCTTTTTAGGGGATATCTTTAAGTTTTTAGCAAGCCCATAATCGCTAATTCCGTATATAATTCCAAAATTAACAGCTTTAGCAGTACGTCTTTGTTCAGACGTAACGTCTTTCACATCAACGTGAAAGACTTGCGAAGCCGTTAATGCATGAACGTCAACATCGTTATTAAATGCTTCTATTAATAGTTTACACTTAGAATAATGAGCGAGCAATCTTAGCTCTATTTGGGAATAATCCGCTCCTACCAGTACTCTATTGCAATCAGAAGGAATAAACAACTTTCTTATTTCTCTGCCTTCATCATCTCTAACTGGGATATTTTGTAAGTTAGGCTCCTTTGATGAAAGCCTACCTGTGCTTGTAACCGTTTGATTAAATACAGTATGAACAAGCTGAGTATTTTTATCAATTAATGGTTTAAATCCATCAATATAGGTAGACGATAATTTCTGCAACTGGCGATAACGAAGTATAAGCGGAATAATCGGATGAGCATCCTCCAACTCTTCCAAAACTTCAGCACTTGTGGAATAACCGCTTTTTGTTTTTTTACCGTGTTTTAATCCTAATCTATCAAATAAAACCTCACCAAGCTGCTTTGGAGAGTTGACGTTAAAATCAACTCCCGCAAAATCTTTAATTTTAAGCCATAGATCACTTAGCTGTTCTTTATATTTTATCGAAGCACTTTCGAGCGCTTTAAGGTCGATTTTAAATCCGCACTCTTGCATCTCAAAAAGTATATCGCATAAAGGGAGTTCTATATCCTTGTAAAGTGAAAGTGAATTTTCTTTTAGGAGCGTTTCGGTGTAATCTTTGTATAGCCTGTATAAAGAATATGCCGGAGTTTCAAGACTGTATCCTGCGCGTTCTATGGCTTCACTTACGGTTAAAACTTTTTGAGTATAATCTACTACGTATTTTTGCAGCATAACGTCTTCAGATAAACACTCAAGCTTAATTCCATACGTTTTAAGTAAGCCCATTACACCCTTTCTATCATACAATATTAAATGCTTATTGCTGTCTTTAGAAAACAATGGGCGAAGGAAGTTTAGCACATCATCAAAGTTTAGGCCTGGTGCAAAAAAATTATCCTTAATAAGAAATTTATATTCAGTTGAACCGCAAAAAAAACTCACGTGATCGTCTATAATTAGAGAAACATCTTTATCTGCAAAATAATTTTTGTCTAACGTAAAACTTTCAATAATCTCACATTTTATCTCGCTTTTTTTAATATTTTCCATTTCTTCATTATCAGATATTTCAAGATCGTTTTTAGAAAAAATATCCTTTTTAAGTATAGACGAAAATTCTAATTCTATAAGTTTTTTCCTTGCTTTTTCATGGAATGGATAAACAAAGATCAACTCATCAATTTCTAATTTTATATCAGCCGCTATATCAATAGTTGCAAGCTGCTTAGACATAAACGCCTGATCTTTACAATTAATTACTTTCTCTTTTAATTTACCCTTAAGCAATTCTGTATTGCTATATAGATTTTCTATTGATCCGAATTGAGCAATTAATGATTTAGCAGTCTTTTCGCCTACGCCAGTGATACCAGGAATATTATCGGAAGCATCTCCCATGCACGCCTTTAAATCAATTATTTGAATCGGGTCAATACCATTCTTTTCAAAAAAATTATCATGCGAAAAAACTTCTAACTCACTTATTCCATGACGAGTAAAATACACACTAGTACTTTTATCTACAAGTTGAAAGCTGTCTTTATCTCCAGTAATAATAATCGTAGGAATAGAAAAATTTTTCGATATTGTTCCTATAATATCATCAGCCTCTAAACCAGCCTTTTCATAAGTTTTTACACCTAATTCAGACAATAAATCTTTTATCAATGCAACTTGAGGAACTAATTCAGGCGGCATAGGTTTTCTTGTTGCCTTATAACCAGCATAAAGTTTATGCCTATATGTAGGCTCTTTCCTATCAAAAGCTACTAAAACGTGAGTAGGTTTTATATCTGTAACAATTTTCAAGAACATATTTAAAAAACCGTAAACCGCATTCGTAGGCACTCCTAATGAGGTTGAAAAATACGGAGTGGCATAAAATGCCCTATATAATACACTGTTACCATCAATTAAAACTAATTTTTCCATAAAAAACACTCACTTTGCGAAAATTCTCTTGCAATTATCAAATTTTTATGTTATTATATAAAAGCGTTTTGAAACTACATTTAATATTATGCCATATTTTGACGCATATTGCAATCGTTTTCAAAACTTTTTCTTAATCTTTGCCGCTGTGGTGGAATTGGCAGACGCGCGGGACTCAAAATCCCGTGATGGCGACATCGTGTGGGTTCGACCCCCACCAGCGGCACCAAACTGAACATTGTCGAACCCCAATATGTGGTAGGCAATGTTCTTTTTTTATACTATATATTGATTTGAGGGCTTTTTAGCCCTTTTTTTA
>JAZOCA010000062.1:0-13719 GCA_045596285.1 Christensenellaceae bacterium
ATCCAGCCACCCCTGCCAAACAAGATCTAAAACGAACAATCGTTTTAGGTCTTTTTACATTTAAATTAGTATTTCTAAATGCATTGTTTTATTAGATAATGGTTTTTTACTGTGAACAAAAACTTTTATAAAATTATCTTCAGAGAAAATTAAAAAGTCCCGACGAGTGTCAGGACTAATTATTTTTGGAGTGTTTAAATAGATTTTTATTTTGTCATCAAAAACTATTATTTCTTTCACAATGTAGTTTATTAATAATTTTGGTTCAAGTGACAAAGCGGTTAAATAGAAAGAATTAATTTCTTCTTTAGTAATTTTCACCGATAATTTACTGTTTTCAACAAGAATTTTTTTAAGCGTTTCTTCTTGTTTTTCTTCAAGTTCTTTTAGACGTTTAACAGTCGTATTAGTTATTACGCCTTGCTCTATTGCTTTCATAACGTTTTTGATAGTTGTTTCTGTTTCTTTTTGTTCTCTATATAAATTTTTTAAAACAAGATTTTCAGACGACTGATTTTCTTGTGCTTGATATATTTGGTCTACAACATAATTCAGTATAGTTGGCTTTGATATATAGAAGAAAAACTATCTTTAACTTGGTCACCCGTGCTTGGCAAAAAGGAACAAACGAAAACCTAAATGATTTACTACGTGAATTTTATCCCAAAGGAAGAAATTTAGAAAGAGTAAGTGAAAAAACACTAAAAAAGAATCTGGCGTTAATTAATGCCAGACCTAAGAAAGTTTTATACTTTCAAAAACCTATAGATTTATTTAATGAAAATCTCAAAAAGTGTTGCGCTTAGTTTGACAATTCATCTATAACAAATTGGGATTGTTATACGGATATTTTGATTTGTTTGATAAATTAAAGCTAATTGTGATATAAAATAAATAATATACGACAAAAATAGATATTATATCAACAAAATGAGAAATATTTATAAAAACGGTAAAAGACAAATATTTAGTTGTGGGAGCGGATTTCGCAGGATTCCCGTTAAAAGAAACCGTTAAAGAGCATTTATTAATGACCTTTGACGATATTTGCATTATTAACTTAGAAGGGCAGATCTTATATGCGTTTGAGGGCAAAAAACCTACGGGTGAAACGCCTTTTTACTTAAGAATATTTAAGAACAGAGCAGACGTTAAGGGGATAGTGCGCGCACATCCTCCGATAATTATGGGACTGTCTTTAACTGATAGTGATATTATGCAATATCCAATTTTGCCAGAAGTGGTTTTGGAGGTTGGTCCTATCTTAGACGTTGCGTATGCAACGCCGTTGTCTGAAGAATTATCCCAAAATCTTGATTGCGTAATAAACAAATAAAATGTTTTTGCTATGAAAAATCACGGTGCGTTGTTCTGTTCGCCCGTAAGCGTTTTCGAAGCTGTAGAATTGCTTGAAATGTCAGAGAGCATGGCAAAATCAATAGTAGTTGCTAAAATATTTGGACAGGTAAACACCTTAAAGAAGGAAGATTTAGCAAATCTCGACCAAGTATTAAAAATTCGTTCGCTAAAAATTCCAGGTGGTAATAAAAATACAAGTTTAATAGACGTTTATCAAACGGAGAAAAAATAAGTGGTTATGTCAAACGTTAATTTATTGAATGCTGCGACCAAAGAAGAAAGGTTGAAAAATTTAAGCAAAATTGCTAAAGAGTTGCCAAATATTAGAACAAATGAAAATTACATAAACAATCACGTACACACAAAGTATTCCTTTTCTCCCTATTCTCCAACGTGCGCGGTTTATATGGCGAAAGAACAAGGATTGTCTAGCGTTGGCATAATAGACCATGATACGTTTTCAGGGGCAGGCGAATTTCATCAAGCGGGAAAAATTCTTAATATCAAAACGGGTGCGGGAATTGAATTGAGAGTTGATTATTCTAATACTCCTTTAGAAAATAGAATGATTAACAATCCAGACCAGGCTTCGGTTGCATATATGCTGATACACGGCATTCCGATGAGTATGGAAAGTTCCGTTAAAGATTTCCTGGAGCCCGTACGCAAATATAGGTTCGAAAGGAACGTTTTAATGTTAAATAAAATTAACCAACTATTCTCTACCTTTCATTTGAATCTCGATATGGAAAGAGATATAGTTCCTATTTCTTATTATTTAAACGGAGGAACGATAACTGAAAGGCATTTGTTGCTAGGGATAATCAAATATTTAGAAAAAGAATACGTAGAAGTTGGAAGAATTAACAAATTCGTTCAAGATAACTTTAATTTAACACTCAATCAAAGATTACTTAATGCGAGTGAAGTAGACGAATATTATATATACGACTTATTAGGATTATTCAAATCAAGTTTTATCAAAGATTTTTATATTCCTGCTACAAAAGAACTTATCCCCATCAAAGCAGCTATAGATTTTGGTTATCAAATAGGTGCTTTTCCGTGTTATTCATATTTGGGTGATGTTAAAGAAAGTGTAACTGGGGATAAAAAACCGCAGAAATTTGAAGACGAGTATATTGAATTATTGTTTGAAGTGATAAACGAGCTAGGAATAAAAAGTATAACTTATTCTCCAACGAGAAACACGACCGACCAGTTAGAAAAATTACGTAGTTTAGCAAGGAAATACGATATGTTTACCGTTTGCGGAGACGATATAAACTCTATTAGGCAGTCGTTTGTTATAAAATCGCTAGAAAATCAAGAGTTTGGTGACTTAGTGGTTAACAGTAAAATATTAGAAGTAAATGAAAAACTTGGACAAGATAATTTGGAAGAATGTTATTTTTCTCACGAAAATCAGCTAAAATATCCTACTACTGAAAAGCGGAATGCTCATTTTTTGTCTTTATACAATAGTTGAAAAATTTAGAGAGGATAATAATGGGAAATGGAAGAATAAAGTTAGAGTAGACGACAAGTTGATAAATAGAGGCACTCGCAATGAAGATTACTGTATAAAGACGAACTTTTAGGGGATAGAAAATACGACTGCTTAGTTAAATTCCTTGATAGTGCGCTAAGACTGCCTTTCCAAGTTCACCCCACAAAATAGTTTTCAAGAAAGCACCTTAATAGTGAATACGGCAAAACCGAGGCATGGCTTGTAGTAGCCAAGCGTCCTAATGCAAAACTCTACTTTGGGTTTAAGGATAAAATAACGAAAGAGCTGTTAGCAGAACTCGAAAAAAGAAGTGAAGTAGAAAAGGATATAATGGGCAACCTATTAGCAGGCGTTGACGCAAACGTAGGTGACATTTGGTTGATTAGGGCAGGACTTATCCACGCAATCGGTGCAGACTGTACCATAGTAGAAGTTCAAGAGCCAACCGACTTTACAATTCAACCAGAAAGGTGGTGCAACGATTACCATATTTCTTACGAAAAAGAGTGCTTGCTAAGTAAACAAATTATTTAATTTACAACATATCAAATAAGGAGAGAAAATAAAATGACAAAAAACAGATACGTAGGCGATTATCCCGTAATAGGGATTAGACCTGTAGTAGACGGAAGAAGAGGACCAATGCAACTTCGTGAAAGTTTAGAAGGTCAAGTAATGGCAATGGCAAACGCCGCAAAAAAACTTTTTGAAGAAAACCTTTTCTATTCAAACGGTGAACCTGTGAAAGTAGTAATGGCTGATACTTCTATCGGACGTGTTCCAGAAGCCGCAGCGTGCGCAAATAAGTTTAAAAAAGAAGGCGTAAGCATAACTTTATCTGTTACACCTTGCTGGTGTTATGGTAGTGAAACTATGGATATGGATCCGACCACTATAAAGGCGGTTTGGGGCTTTAACGGTACTGAAAGACCGGGCGCAGTATATCTAGCAGCAGTTCTTGCAGGTCACGCACAAAAAGGACTTCCTGCATTCGGTATTTACGGTCACGAAGTTCAAGATAGAGACCAAGTAACCGAAATTCCTGAAGACGTAAAGGAAAAATTGCTCCGTTTTGGTCGTTCAGCAATAGCGGTTGCAACAATGCGTGGTAAATCATATCTTCAAATCGGCTCACAATGTATGGGTATCGCTGGCTCTATTATCGACCAAGACTTTATGGAATCATACCTAGATATGAGAGTAGAAAGTGTTGATGAAGTAGAAATTCTCCGTCGTATGGAAGAAGGTATATATAACGAAGAAGAATATCAAAAAGCATTAAAATGGACTAAAGAACATTGTAAGATGGGTAGAGACGATAACCCAGAATCAGTAGAATTCTTAGGAAAAGAAAGAAAAATTAAATTTACCGACGAAGAAAAAGAAAAGCAATGGGAATTTACAGTTAAAATGTACTGCATAATTAAAGACTTAATGACAGGAAATAAAAATCTTCCCGACGCTTTTGAAGAAGAAAAGGTAGGGCATAACGCAATCGCAGGTGGTTTCCAAGGACAACGTCAATGGACAGACCACTGGCCCAACTGTGACTATCCCGAAGCACTTTTATCATCAACCTTTGACTATGAAGGAGCAAGAGAACCTTACACGCTTGCAACAGAAAACGACGTTTTGAACGGACTTTGTATGTTGTTTATGAGATTATTAACTCATAGAGCGCAAATCTTTGCAGACGTAAGAACTTACTGGTCAGGCGACGCTACCAAGAGAGTAACGGGCTATGAACTTGAAGGAAAAGCAAAAGAATCAGACGGTATTATTCACTTGCTTAACTCTGGCGCAGCGTGCCTTGACGCTTGTGGAGAATGTACGGATGAAAACGGCAACGCAACAATGAAGAAGTGGTGGGAAGTAACCGAAGAAGATATCAAGAAGATGACTGACGCAACCGTATGGTGTGAAGCAGGCTTTGATAACTTCCGTGGCGGTGGATTTTCTAGCCACTATACAACGAGAGCTGAAATGCCTTGCACAATGATAAGATTAAACCTTGTTAAAGGATTAGGCCCTGTAATGCAAATAGCAGAAGGATGGACTGTAAAACTTCCCGACGAAGTAAGTGATACTTTAATGGAAAGAACAAACCCGACTTGGCCTTGTACTTGGTTTGCACCACGTTGTGACGGTAAGGAAGGCAGTCCGTTTAAGACGGCATACGAAGTAATGCAAAACTGGGGCGCAAATCATGGTGCAATCTCTTACGGACATATCGGCGCGGACCTAATTACGATGTGTTCAATGTTAAGAATACCCGTATGTATGCATAACGTAGACAAGGATAAGATTTATCGTCCTGCTGCATGGAACGCGTTTGGAATGGATAAAGAAGGACAAGACTATAGAGCGTGCGCAACTTATGGCCCGCTATACAAAAAATAGGCATCTGTTCTTCTCAAAAAAACTTTTAAGAACGGCAAAATGACTTCTCTTGAATGATACCTATCGTTGCTAGATTTAAACGGATTGCTTTATTTTGCTAAAGATGAAGAAGGAAAGGAAATTTTTGATGTGTTAGTTAGACTATCAATGCCATACTGTACTAAACTTGAAATGGAAAAGTGGTATTATTAAATTTGTGTAGGAGAGTTTATTGGTGGATATGTGGCTAGTGAATTTTTGTTTCCTATATATTCAAACAATGAAAACACTGATCAAATTGTTCAAGATTTATCTACAGAGATGATTTTAAGTAAACTGTTAGAAAAGGCGTTAAAATGGTTTAGATGGCTATAAGAATGAAAAAACATAATCTAGTCGCTTCTTTAGAATATGGTAAAATTTTAAGCTTGTTTGAAAAAATTTTATTTTATATAATTATGGTTTTTAGCGTTATTTTTAGTATTGTTTTTGTTTTTTGTTTTAATAATAATAAAGAAGGCTGTATAGCGGGAATTTTAGTTTGTGTTGCTTGGGCTGCTTTGTCATTATTATTTATTTTAAGAGATAATAAGATTGTAAAAATTTATAAACAATGTTTAAACGATGCTGTTGAACTTGAAGCAGAATCTACGATAACAGATAGAGCATATGAATCAATTCGTACCTTCTTAAAAGTGAGAATTAGCATTAAATTTTATTATAATAATAAGATAATAACAAAAAAAAGTGGTACACCTGGTTATGCCCAAATTTTTGATGGTAGTAAGCGTGCTGGATATAATATTGTATTTAACAAATATGGAGATAGGAGTATAAAAATTTTATATTCTGAAAAATACGATCATGTTTTTATACTAAAAGGCTAATTTTTGAGAAGAGAGTTTGGAATTTTTTGAACTCTCTTTTTCGTATACAATAAAAAGGGTGTTAAAATAATTTCAACACCCTTTAATCATCATATAATATCGTTTTTATCGGGGATATATATCATATCTTTTACCTTTATTGCTTTGTAATTTATTCCGTTTATTGTGTAAGATGTGTTTTCAGGCTTTCCGTCAGAACACGCTCGTAAAATAATTTTGTCTAGGGATACATCGGTTCTTGGAATGTTTCCGTCAAGGAATTTTTCTTCTTTTCCAGCCTTTATTATCTCAAAGCCTTGTTCAACCACGTATGCCGAAAATTCCCATAACGCGTTAAACTTTCCGTTTGAGTCCATAATAAAGCAATAATCTTCTTTAGGGTTATATGCTGTAATTCTAAAATAATTCATAATTGTTCTCCTTTTATGATGCTATTTGTTTTAATTGTTTATTTGCGTAAGGAAGCCACATATCGTTTACAAAGTTTAGTAAACTCTGTTGTGGCTTTTTATTGTGCTCGCCACGGCATTGTAAAACTTGACGACCTTCTATAGAGTATTCAACCGTTGCAATTGGAATTTCAGGCGATTTTTTCTTACGTATAAAGAATATGAGCGACTCTTCTCGTAAGAACTTCTGACTGTATGAAACACGTCCTACACAATGATGTAGAAGTTCGCCTTCTTGTTCTAGTTCAGCGGGTGATTTTGCTATTAAAACAACGTAACCGTTTTTACTGAACTCTTGCAAGGTTAAATACTTGTCTGCAACGCTCCTAAAACTTGCAAACATTTCTTTGCGTTTGCGTTCGTCTATTTCAGCTTTTTTCTCGTGAGCCTCATCAATACGAATATCGTGCCAACGCTTAAAGTCGTGAGGGAATAGGTTTTTATCTCTACTCATATCAAGTTGTAAATCAACACAAGCGTTAAAATAATCAAGATAAGTTCGTATTTCAGTTTTTTGTTCTTTAATATATTTAAAAAACCGTTCCAAAGTTTTACCCTTGAAAACGGCTTTTAACGGCTTATAATCTTTTTCTAACATAAACGGTCTTTTTTGTGATATAAAGTTTTGTAGTTCGTCTAATGGACGATTAGTTTTGTCACTTTCTAAAACTGTTTCTACATAATAGCTTTCAATATCTTTTTTGTTTTGTTTCATAAGCCATTTATGAAAATACTTGTCTTTCTTCATTTTTTGCAAAATCATACGAGAGGTTGCAAATTTGCATAATCCACTTTTAACTAAATATTCCGCTTGTGGATATTTATTATATAGTTTAAGGTATTTTAATACGTCTGAATAAGGATATTTGTCAACAGCGCTGTACTTGTATTTAGGAAATTTAAGCGCATATTCTATATTAACAACGGGAGCGAAAGGACTAAACGAAAGATTATTACCAACGTCCCAAGAATTATCTTCAAAGAATTTAGGTTGACGTTGTATGCCTTCTGAATACCAACCTACGACGTATCCAGCAATAGTATAGTAGATTATGTCTTTACCGTATATAAATTTACTTTCCGTTCCGTGAACAAGAACTTGTTTAAAGTAAAGTTTACCTTTATAGTGTTTTACAGCTACCGTAACTTTGACGAGTTCACCGTCGTTTTTAGTAAGATAAGCGTAAAATCTTCTATTAGAGTTTGGAGTAGGGTTAAGTTTTTTATCATACCTTTTAATTTTTGATAGAATGTATTTGGGTATAGGTTTTATCTTTGATATTTTCATAATTTAATCTCCATATTGTGTTTGAATATATTTATAAGGCTTTGCAAAATTTTATCGTTATTATCGTGTGGGATAATTTCACCCGTTTCCGTATTAACTAAATATTCGCTTGATAGTTTATCGTATATAGTAACCGAGTTATCTTCCATAATCGCTAAAGGACTAAACTCGGTAATTTTCTTAAAATATATCTCAGAAACGTGATAGGGAAAACCCACCATTGGCACACGGTCTTTAAGTCCGAAATCTCTACCTGTAAGCGTTAAATCAAGTTTGTTCGATACCTTGATAGCATTATCACCAAACACCTCGTAGAAGTCGCCTAAGCGGTAAGCAATCACGTGGTCTGGATAACTTTTTTGTGTGTCGAAATATTTAGTGTAAATAGGTGATACGGGCGAGTCTTTCTGCTCTATAATAGTTTCTTTATTAAGTTCTTCCATAGCATCTTGTATATCGTCATCTGTGGGTGTTTCGTCTATTTCTTTCTTTGGCTCTGTTTTGGTCGACATTAAATCAAATAATGACATTTGAGGATTTGGCTTTTTAACGGGCGGTGTATACGTTGTTGTGGGTGCAGAAACAACCCTTGTAGGCGTTTTAATTGCAGGTTTGTATTCTGTTCCATCTTCACAATATAACGTGCCTTCTATATCGTCTTCTTCAAAGTAGTGCATAGCCCAACCAAAAACCGTATCGTGGTGTAAGCACGCAAAACGAGCGTTCTTTTCAGCGGATTTCTTTGCTTGTTCGCAAGCGTAACTCATAAACCCATCTAGAGTCTTTTTGTTTATAAGTGTTGTATTGATTTAGTAATTTTAACGCCGTTATTTATTTTGTTTGCTAAAACGTCGTTAACGTTGTTTTGTAAAAATTCTTTAATCAAGTTTTGTTCCATACCGTTTGCGGTAAGATTTAATGCAATCATTTTATTTATCTCCTTTTAGTTTTTTATTTTTGTAAAGTACCCTTGTCTAGAAGGGTACTTCTCTCCAAATACCTGCGTGAACTTCTTTTATTGAAACGGGAATTATTTTCCATTTTGGCTTTTTTAGTTTATGATTATCTTCCCGTGAATTTTGTGGGTAACGCTTGTAATAGTTAATCATGCCAATAGCTGATATGTAGTTTCTACTTAAGAAGTGGCGTATATATTGTTTTTTGCCACGTTCTTTGTAGCAAACCTTAAAACCTGTGCGAAGTGTATATTTATTCATAGTTTTTTCTCCTCAAATTTGAATTATAGTAAATTCGTCAATGTCCATTTTATGCTTTTTTGAGCTCTTTCAAATAAATCTCTGAATGCTAGTTTGTAATCGCTGAAATAATGACCGTGATAATAATTCGTTCTGTTAATGCAGTACCAAGTAACGTATTCTTTTTTAGTGTTAACAGTTTTAACGCCTAAAACAAATTCTTCATCGGGTAAAGCGATTACTTTTATAACGCAATAACCAGCGTGTATTCTTTTTTTCATATACACCTCATTATCCAATGCGCCTTAACCCACCAAGAGCAGAAAACACTACAATATCTCCAAATTCAGAGCAAGAGTTGTCTGTTTTGTTCCAAACGTAAGCACAAGCGTAAAACTGATTTTTATTGATAGGGTCTAACGAATATTCCCAGTCTTCTTTGTCACTACTAACGTATAAAAAGTCGTAACATTCTCCAAACTCGCAAAATTCGTGAGTAGCTGCGTAGATTGTAATGTTATACTTTTCTTCAAGTTGTTTTATCTTGCTATCTAATTCTTTGTTCTGATAAGCCCAGTAACCGATATGTCGTTCAAAGTAGGTAACAAGATTGTTTTTCTCAAAGTCGTTAATATACGACTTGTAGATTTGCAACTGTTTCATAAGTTCGACTGCTTTTTGTTTTCTTTGTTCTTTTGTTGTTTTCATAATATATATCTCCTTTAAATATAATTTTCTAATTGTTCAAAGTTTTGTCCGATTTTACGGAGGGTTTCTTCAAAGCCAAACCACGCTAGTAAATTTTGGTTGTAATCTTCAATAGCGAGCGGATCTTCTTTTTCCCATTTCTTGCCAAATAACTCAGTAGGTGAGTATATCCCCGTACTTTCCATAATCTCGTATAACAGTTCGTTTATCTCGTCTTTGTGCTTATTGTAAAAAGCAGTTGTTTGATTGTAATAAATTAAAAAGCCAACCGTTCCCGATTGGCAACCGTGATAAAGCACGTCAGTAAATATATGTACTTTATTGTCGTAATTACTCCACTCGTCCAAGACATAATCGAAAGCAGATTTTTGTAGGGGAGTAGCATCTTTTTTAAGAGTTTTAAGGTTTTTAACAGTTAGTTTCATAATTAGTTCTCCATATCTTCAAAATCTTCTATATATATTTTTGTAAAAGGTCTACCGTATTCAAAGTAATTACCTGAATAGTCTGTAAAGAGGTCGTATTCGGCAATCGTAATTTTGCCACGATTAGTAACTGCAACCGTAACGCAGTTATCATCTAAATGAACTATATTAAATGTAATAAATGAATCATCGTCATAATGTTGATATTCTTTTAATAACGTTAAATCGCTCATATATTTATCTCCTTACTTAACGAGTTTGAACCAGATAGAGTATTCTAGTTCAATTTCTTTCACTTCAAAATTCCCGTGTTTAGTTTCCACTTCAATTTCACGAATTTCAGAGTAATTACCCTTAAATTCGTCTTGTTTACCAATTATAGCGTTGCAGTCTTTAATACAATCCTCAAATACTCTAACGTACGCCTTTTGGTTTTTACCGTTACAAGCAATGATTAAATCGGTATCAGTGATATAACCAATGCCAGTAACTTTGTTGTGTTCTTTGTCGCTTGTTCTTTTAATTGAATAAACAACTTTCTTCATTTTGTATAACTCTTTATATTTTATTTTGCCTTTCGGCAGGGCAATCTTATCACCGCACGAAACTAAGGAATTTTGTTAGTTGTAGATTGTGTTTAACAAGAGTGTCGTTAGGCGACAAAATAACTTTTTAAAATGAAAAAAAGTCAGACTTAATATCTGATTTTAACTTGTTAAACACGCTGTGCTGTGATAAGTTATGACATAGAGAAAGGGGAAATATAGGAGGATTATATTATATATAATGTATAGGATTTAAAAAAAATTCAATTTAACAAAAAGTAGTAGATGGTAAGATGTGTTACAAAAGTTCTTATTGCTTTTTTATGTGAAATTAAAAAAATAATTAGTTCATTTTAGTAAGTTTTACCCCTGCCAAAAAACAACCTGCCCGTTAGGGAGGGTTATTTTTGTGGGTGAGCGATTCGAACCAAACGTTCGTATGCGAAGCATATCGTAGCGCAAGCGTAGATACATCCAGCCACCCCTGCCATAAAAGGGCGATAAAAAAGATGTCGCCGCAAAAAGCCTTGATTTTTCAAGGCTTTTTTCCCTTTTCGGTTCAAAATTTTTATGTTCAATTTTGCAGACGAAAAATATGTATTTTCCGATACTGAATGGATTTGAACTAGCGTGAGAACAAAAAACGTCCACAACACACAGCACAGAGAAAAAGCTCTGTGCTTTTATTGTTGATTTTAATTAACTGTTTTTATTGACTTTTCAAAAAAATCATGGTAGAATAATAATGCCAAACTAACTTAATATGTGTGAAAGACGGGTGTGCTATCTTTAATTTATAGGGATAGTTATACTCTTTTAAAGCATAATATCATTATTGAATTTGATAAAATGCAAATTCCATTTATGATGATATTATGGTTACACCCATTTTCACGTAAAGTTAGTTTGGCGACTATCGGAGTTTGCGTTTTTGTGCGGTTGCTTCGGTAGCCGCACTTTTTATTTTATTCATTTCAGGAGGGAAAGAAAATGAACCAACACAACCTACATTCACAAAAAACTCAATCTGCGCCAAATTACATACGCTTCTTATCTTTATTGTTAGCAACGATACTTTTGCTAACTTGCCTTTCAGCGTGTAAAAAAGAAAAACAACCAACAAACGAAGAACTTATCGAAAATAGGATTACTACCTTTGTAAACGCATACAATGACGGGGATATGGATACTGTACTCGAATGTCTCGATGCAAAAACACGTAATGCTTTTCAGGCAATGTTAAATATTCTTGGTGGTCTTGCAGGAAGTGCCGCAGGATTTAATATAGATTTGTCTGATTTGTTTAGTTTGGGAGTAAGTACTACATCGGGCGATTTTATGGAATTAGAAGTTACCGATATAACTGTCATAGATAGTGCAAACGCAACTGCAACAACAACGATGGATTTAACCGGTGCCGGAACTCAAACAATATATTTTGTGATGGTTTATGAAAATAATGGCTGGTATATCCACGATATGACCGATCGCAAGCCAAGTATAATTTCCCCCGACCAAAGCGATGTAACAGAAGATGGTATACTACCAACTTGGGGAAGTGAATTTGTGGACGGTGTTGCTTGTATATTCTATACCGAGGACGAAGTAAATTATGTTGGTCTTATTAACGAAAACGGCGAAATGTTTTATAGCTTTGATAAATCATCTGATGTCTCTAATTACGCGCTTATAGGTAATGGGGCAATTGCCTTAACGCAATATGATGACAATGGAAATCCAGAGCTTTTATATATTGTCGATAAAAACGGAAATGTGACCGGCAAGTTTGAAGAAGACTTACGCCTTCTCACTTACGGTGATGGATTGAGTTTAATATATCAACGTAAAGACACCATAACTGAAGTTAAACATTTATATGGTGTTGTCGATAGTTCTGGCGAATGGGTATATCCTTTAACTAATTTAGGACACTATCCACAATCTGGTTGGGACTACAGTCATTATTATGTAGGAGATGGTATTTTCGCTATTATGGTACAAAGTTGGGCAGGCAGTGGCGGTGACGATTTCATCTTTTTGAATAGTGATACTGATAATATATTCTACATAAGTCGATTAGGAAATCAATTGACAGAATTTATAAACGTTATAACATTTGTATATGGCTCTCAAGATTGGAGTGAAATTATCAATCCATATCATAAAGAAGATGAAAACGATGGCGTTGATGCCCCTGCGTACTATTTGTTATATAGCAATGGTACATACGCAAACTATAATATGGAGGGCAAAGAATTTAGAGGGTATTCCAATGGATATCTTTGGTATATAGTAGATGGCGATGAAAACAATGTCTATATAGAGGACATAACTTCTAAAAACAAATCTACATTCACATATAACGAGTATCCTGTATCTATGATACGTTCGATTTCTTTTTGTGGTGAATATGCTTTGGTAATTATCAATGGAGCAAATGGTAATCCATATTTCACAATGATTGATAAAAACGGCAAGCAGCAATTTGAACCGATAGAAACACGTCGGTATAGTTTTGGCGCACATAATATTAAATACTCTGATAATACAGTAATATTCGAAAATACTGATAACAAATACTGTATCGCGAATGCTTTTGGGAGAATAATTGTGACAGATTATGCTTATATTGGTGCTTTTTCAAATGGTATAGCCACCGCTTGTATAGGTGAAAGCGAATGGGATTCGGATGCAGTTTGGATTTATATAAATGCAAATAACGAACAGGTAATGAAAACGGTAAAAAAATCTTGATGTTTTTTGTTGATTTTTAAAAGGCAAAAGTTCAAATCCATACAAGAACGACGAAAAACATCTTTTTTGTGGTGTTTTCGTAAACACCTTTAATCACTTGATTGAAAACTCACTTTATGGTATATTATTACTGTAAAAGAGGAGAATTATGGATACTAAAGAAATACGGGCAACAGATGAAAAATTGTGCTTTTTTGCATATAAGAAGATTTTGGAAAC
>JAZOCA010000063.1:0-13671 GCA_045596285.1 Christensenellaceae bacterium
AATCAACCGTTAAGGGCGTAGACGAATACAAGGATACAAAGTCTGTTGGGAATAGTATAACTACGTATAGAGACTTGAAGAATATTGAAGACGTAAAGAGCGTTTTGTCTTATTTATGTGAAAGTGTTTCGGAAAGGGTAATTCGTAATGGTTTAGGTAAGGCAACAACCATTTCAATTTCTATAAGAGATGAAAATCTTCATTGGATTTCACGCCAGCAAAAACTTGGCAGACCATCGGAATTGTCTTTTGATTATTATGAGAATTCGATTGATTTGTTTGTGAAGTCGTACGATTGGAAAACGAATATACATGGTATAGGTGTCTCCGTATCTGATTTTGTAAAAAACAGTGAGCAAACTCAAATAAATAACAACGAAAATGATTACGGTAAAAAATTAGAACTTGAAAAACGTGTATATTCTTTGCGCGAGAAATATGGTAGTGAAAGTTTAAAAAAGGGTTTTTCTTTAAAAGGTGAAGGACGTCTTTTGTTTGATGAAAAAGAAGAAACTGATAGAGCGAAAGTTGGTAAAGAATATTTGAGTACCCATAAAAATAAACCAAAAGAATAAGAAATAAAATAATTAAATAAAATTTAGAAAAAAGGTTGCAAAAACTTTGCGCTTGTGTTATTATAAAGCGCGGAGAGCGACAGGAGCTATATAATAACGATAGGAGCCATATAATTATGATAAACGGAAAATTACTTGCTGAAAAACTTGTTGTATATGCAAAAAACTTTTTATATCTTTCCGAATTAGATGTGGTTTACACTCGAAATATCCTTTTAGGCGAGTTTGGCTTAACGGCTGCAGAGGTAAATCCGAAAATTGATGAAGAAAATATCGCGTCAATGCAGTTACCTGATGAACTTTTTAACGAAGTTATGCAATATGCAAAAGAAAATAGTCTTTGCGAAGAGGGTTACGAAGAAATTTTTGCGACCTACATTTTTGGTATATTAACTCCAAAGCCATCTGAAATTAACAATACGATGACATATCTTCGTGAAAAAATGGGGGCAAAGGCCGCGTGTGAATATTTGTACAATATTTCAATAAAAAACAACTATATTCGTAAATCTGCAATAGATAAAAACATCGGTTGGGAGTATAAGGACGGCGATAGAGTATTAGAAATAACCATCAATTTATCAAAGCCTGAAAAAGATAATAAAGACATCGCTAAATTAGTTGGAGCGCCCAAGGATACCACAAAATATCCATTGTGCTTACTTTGTCGTGAAAACGAGGGGTATAGGGGAACATTAACTCACCCGGCAAGGACGAATATCAGAATTTTTTCTGTTGAATTAAATGGTGAAAAATGGTTTATGCAGTATTCACCTTACGCATATTTTTATCAACATTGTATTTTGCTTTCGGGTGAACACGTACCTATGAAAATGGATAAAAGTACAGTTGATAAACTTTTGGATTTCATTGAAATTGTTCCCCATTATTTTGTAGGAAGTAACTCTGATTTGCCCATAGTAGGCGGTTCTATATTAAACCATGAACACTATCAGGGTGGTTTGCATGAAATGCCTATGCATAAGGCTAAAATTGCTCATTATTTTGCGCATCCAGACTATCCTGACGTAGAAATTGGCTTAGTAAACTGGTATAACACAGCAATTAGAATTTCAGGATATAATAGGAATACTGTTTCTGAACTTGCAGGTATTGTTATTGATAATTGGAAAAAATACAGCGATGAAAGCGTTGATATTATAGGCGTAGACAAGGCAGGCGTTCGTCATAATACTTGCACTACGATAGTTAGGTTTTTGCCCGACAATAGATATAGCGTTGACCTTATTTTAAGAAATAATTGCACGAACGAACAATATCCAGATGGAATTTTTCACGCTCATCCCGAATACCACAATATCAAGAAAGAGGGTATTGGGTTAATTGAAGCAATGGGCTTGTATATTCTTCCCGCTCGTTTAAAAAGACAACTTGCGGAAATACAAGATATATTAACGAATAAAACACCTTATTCTAAAGAATCAATTAATCAACCCGATCATTCTTTATACGTTCATCGTTTTATGATTGCCGAACTTGTTGATAAGTACCACGTTATAAAGGATGAAGAGAAGGCGAAAGAAGTGGTTACGGATTACGTTAACAACGTTTGCGTGAATATTTTAAAAAATACTGCCGTATTTAAAAACGACCAAAAAGGAAGAAGCGCTCTTAATAAATTCCTTGCAACAATCAATATTAGATAATAGTGTAGAAAAAACTACAACGTCGACCGCATGGTTAATATCATGCGGTTTTTTATTTGCGACGCATTGTGTTTTATACTTTTTATTATTTGTCACTTATTTTGCATATAAGGTCACAATGTAAAAAAATTAAGACTATTTTAATAATGATATATTAAAATACACTTGATTTTTGGCAAAATAAAGTATATAATTGAAAATGTTAAATTATCATGGAGGATTTTATGGATAAAATTGAACTACTAAAAGCACGCAGGGAAGAAATTCTTCACGCAGGTAGTGAAATTCGCAAGCAAATTCAGCAATTGACTGATGAAGGAAGCTTTGTAGAATTTGACTCTTATAGTTTCTCTCAAAACGAATTTTATGAAGGAAACGGCGGGGAAGGTATTGTAACCGGTAGTGCTACGATAAATGACAATGCGGTATATGTAATTGCCCAAAACAAGAACGTATTATCTGGCGGTATTACAGATGCAAATTGCAAAAAAATTGTTAAATGTCAACAAAAAGCACTTCGCGCTGGCGCTCCAGTTATCTATATTTTAGATACTGCGGGTGTTGCCGTAGGCGAAGGGGTTAGCGCTTTAGAAGGTATAGGTGAAGTTCTAGCTATGGCACAGGCCTTAAAAGGGGAATGCGTTCAGATTTCTGTTGTAACTGGTGACGTATTTGGTTCATTTGCTTTACTATGTGCAAGTTGTGATTTTAATTTTATGACTAAAAGCGCATGTGTTGCTTATGCTAGTCCTTTGGTTATTTCTGCTGCGTCTGGAAAAAATCTTGCTAAAGACGAAATCGGCGGTGTAAAAAATCATAAGAATACCGGTACTTGCACTTTTGAAGTGGAAAATATTGATCAAGTTCGCAATACTGTTATCAGCCTATTAGATACTCTTCCCGTGTATAATGGTGAAGTTGAAACGATGGACGATTACAATAGGGCAACTTCTTCTTTGAACGAAAGAGTGTGTGTTAACTGTTTAAAAGAAGCGGTATTTGATAAAGACTACTTTGTTGAAATGAACAAAGGTTTTGCGCCTGAAGTCGTAACGGGAATTGCTCGTATAGGCGGAATGGCTGTTGGCGCAATTCTATTCGGTGGCGAAGATAAAGGTGTTGAATTAGATCGTGTTAACGTTGCAAAAATTAAAGAATTTTTATATTTTTGCGATGAAAGCGAACTTCCCGTTGTAACCTTTGTGAATACTTTAGGTATTAAGGCAGATCTTGCTACTGCAAATTCTCCTATTATGAAAGAAGTTTCAAATCTCGTTTATGCTTTGTATAACCTACAAATGCCAAGAATAAACGTCGTGTATGGAAAGGCAGTTGGCTTAGGATATTCATTGTTTGCATCAAAAGCGTTAGGTGCTGAATATTCATACGCATTTGCAACTGCAAAGATTTCACTATTTGATACTTCAAAAGGTGCAATGATTGAACTTGCTGGCGTAACTGAAGGAAATCACGCTCAAGCTGAAGCGAAATATGCCGATGAAGTTCAAGACCCTGTAAACGCAGCAAGAAAAGGGTATATTGATGATATTATTGAACCTCAATTTGTTCGTTCATACCTTATTTCCGCTCTGCAACTTGTTACGAGGTAAGTATTATGACGAATTTACTTGCCCTTACTAACTTTCAAAACGGGTTATTCACTCTTATTTTAGGTTTGGTTGTTATTTTTGCGGGTATGGCGGTAATTGTTCTTTCGGTTTCAATTACAGGTAAAATTCTAAGCAAAAAAAGTGAACCCAAAGAAACGCCTGTTCCTGTTGCGGAAATAAAAGAAGAAGTTAAACCGGTTGTTGAAGAGGGAATACCTGAACACGTTAAAGTGGCAATTATTGCCGCAATCGCTGCATATTATGGCGAACAACCTCAACCTAAGAACGAATTTATCGTGAGAAAAATTAAAAAATTAAATAGATAATAGGAGATTTAGAAAATATTATGCGTAATTTTATAGTTACTATTGACGGAAAACAATATCAAGTTGGCGTTGAAGAAGTTGGTGCAACCGCATCTGCTACGCCTGTAGTTACCACCATTCAAAGCGCACCTGTTGCTGCTCCAGTTGCACCCGCTGCTGCTCCTGCACCTGTAGCTAAACCTGTTGCTGCTGGACCTGTAAACGGAACCAAAGTAAGCGCTCCTATGCCTGGTATGATTAAAGAACTTTCTAAACCCGAAGGCAGCGCAGTTAAAGCAGGCGACGTTATTCTCGTTTTAGAAGCCATGAAGATGGATAACGATATTACCGCTCCTTGCGACGGAACTATTTCATATAAAACAACTAAGGGTTCTAACGTAGATACCGGCGAATTAATGGCAGTTATCGGCTAATTAAGGTAGGTGCTAAGTATGAACTTTTCTCTAAATTTACTGGGAAGTGAGGTTTGGAACGAAATTGTAAGTTCTTTATCAAACTTATGGCAGAGGACCGGGCTTCATGATCTAGTTGCTAATTTTACTGTAGGCGGATGGCAAAATTTAGTTATGATTGCCATTGCATGCGTATTAGTATATTTGGCGGTAGTTAAAAAATTCGAGCCTTTATTGCTTTTGCCTATTGCATTTGGTATGTTTATTGTAAACATTCCCGGTGCTTATAAGATTTTATTTGGTACAAAAGGGTATATCATAACTGAGGCATATGAAAATATTGCAACAGGCGTTGTTACTACTGGCTCAGAAGTGGCTAGAGGAACTTTAGCCGAACTTTGTGCTAAATATGGAGCTGCTGAAATTAGTATTGAAGCATTGAATGCTGTTTTAACTGTGCCTACAGTTCAAACAGTTGCAAATAGTCAATACTACGTAACGCTCTCTCTATCAACGGAGACTGTTATAAGAGATTTTGGTTTATTTTACTACATTTATAAGGGTGTAGATTGGGTTATCTTCCCCCCCATTATCTTCCTTGGTATAGGCGCAATGACTGATTTCGGTCCGTTAATTGCTAACCCCAAGAGTATGATTATAGGAGCCGCTGCTCAATTAGGTATTTTCGTAACTTTCTTTGGTGCGCTTTGTCTATTAGGCTTTACTCCGCAAGAATCTGCTGCTATAGCCATTATCGGTGGTGCAGATGGTCCTACTGCTATTTACGTTACTAAGAAATTAGCAGAGCATCTATTACCCGCTATCGCTATCGCAGCGTACTCGTATATGGCTTTAATTCCCGTTATTCAAAAGCCTATTATGCGCGCTCTTACTTCTGAAAAAGAAAGAAAAATTAAAATGAAACAACTCCGTAAGGTAAGCAAACTTGAAAGAATTATGTTCCCCTTACTCGTTTCATTAGTAGTTGGTGTTTTACTTCCCGATGCAATGCCTTTACTTGGTATGCTAATGCTCGGTAATCTATTAAGAGAATCTGGCGTTTGCGGAAGATTAGTAGATACAGCTCAAAACGGACTTATGAATACGGTTACCATTTTCCTTGGTGTAATGGTTGGTTCAAAAGCAACAGGTTCGTTATTCTTAAGTTTAGATACTTTATTGATTATTTGTTTAGGTCTAATCGCATTCTGTATGGGTACGGTTGGTGGCTTACTAGTTGCAAAACTTATGAGTAAACTTACAAAAGGTCAAATAAACCCATTAATTGGTTCTGCTGGTGTTTCTGCTGTTCCTATGGCCGCGCGTATTTCGCAAGACGTAGGTAGAGAGTTTGATCCGCAAAATCACTTGCTTATGCATGCAATGGGTCCCAACGTTGCTGGTGTTATTGGATCGGCAATCGCCGCAGGCGTATTACTTGCGCTTTTCGGTTGATAATTAAGGAGAAATTTATAAAATGAGTAAAAAAGTTTTAATTACAGATACAATTTTACGTGATGCACATCAATCTCAAGCTGCTACAAGAATGACTATGGAACAAATGCTTCCTGTTCTTGATCAATTAGACGAAATAGGTTATTATTCTTTAGAAGCGTGGGGTGGTGCAACTTTTGACTCTTGCTTACGTTTCTTAAATGAAGATCCGTGGGAAAGATTAAGAACTATTAAATCACATTTAAATACCCCCATTCAAATGCTTCTTCGTGGGCAGAATCTTTTAGGTTATAAACACTATGCTGATGACGTTGTTGAAAAATTCGTTGAAGCATGCATTAAAAACGGTATCAAGATTATAAGAGTTTTTGATGCTTTAAATGACGTAAGAAACCTTGAAACTGCAATGAAGGCAATCAAAAAATATGGTGGTATTTGTGAAGCAACTATTTGTTATACTACTAGCCCCGTTCATACTAACGAATACTTCGTTAATCTTGCAAAAACTCTCGAGGACATGGGCGCGGATAACATTTGTATTAAGGATATGGCAAATCTATTATTGCCTTATACAGCATACGAATTAGTTAAGTCTTTAAAGGCAGTATTAAAGCCTGAAACCAAAGTTCATCTTCATACTCACAATACTACTGGTACTGGCGATATGATCAACTTAAAAGCTATTGAAGCAGGTTGTGATATCGTTGATACTGCATTGTCTGCATTAGGAAACGGAACTTCTCAACCCGCAACCGAACCATTTGTTGCAACCTTACAGGGTACAGAATATGATACCGGTATAGATCTTAACAAGTTAATTCCTATAACTAATCACTTTAAAAAGGTTGCTGCAGAACTTGAAGCAAGTGGTTCGCTTAATCCTAATGTTAGAAAGGTTGACGTTAACACTCTTATTTACCAAGTTCCCGGTGGTATGCTTTCTAACCTTATGAATCAACTTAAACAACAGGGTAAACTTGATAAATTAGATGAAGTTTTAGCCGAAGTTCCCAACGTAAGAAAGGATTGTGGCTATCCTCCCTTAGTTACTCCGTCAAGCCAAATCGTTGGTACTCAAGCAGTTCTTAACGTTTTAAGTGGCGAAAGATATAAAATGGTAACAAAGGAATTTAAGGCACTTCTTAAGGGTGAATACGGGAAACTTCCTGCAGAACCTGATAAAGACGTAGTTGCAAAAATAGTAGGAGATGAAGAAATCATCACTTGCCGTCCTGCAGATTTAATTGAACCTGAATATGAAAAGTTTAAAGAAGAAATGAAGGAATATTATACTCAAGAAGAAGACGTATTATCGTATGCGCTTTTCAATCAAGTAGCCATTAATTTCTTTAAGTATAGACTTGCAAAAAACAAAGGTGTAGATAAAGATCTTGCGGAAAATAGGAATAAAGTTTATCCCGTATAACAATGAACATTTTAGTTTGTAATGACGATGGTATTAATAGCGAGGGTATTATTGCTCTCGCTTTAATGCTATCAAGAAAAGGGCATTTAGTAATGGTTGCTGCGCCGGATGGAAATCGTTCATGTTATGCGCATTCCATAACTTTTTATAGGGAAGTGAAAGTTTGTAAAACACAGTTTGCCGAAGGTATTATAGGGTATTCGTTCTCGGGTACACCTGCAGATTGCGTAAAATATGCTATAACGCATAGTGGTATAAATTTTGATTTAGTGTGTTCTGGAATAAATCACGGTTCTAATTTGGGAACAGCATTGCATTATTCAGGAACTGTTTCTGCGTGTTTCGAAGCGAATATATTAGGGCTGAAGGCAATAGCTTTTTCTTGTCCTAATTACAAAGAAGGTGATTTTGAAAGCGTTGCCGAAGTTTGTGGCGACGTTTTAGATAAATACTTTTCTTGCTTGGATAATACGTTTACTTTAAACGTAAACGTGCCCCCTATAAAAAAGGGCGAAAAGGTTAAAGGAATTAAGGTTACTCCTTTGGGCGAAAGACGTTATAGCGATGATTACGAGTTTGTAAAAGAAGATACCTTTATCGTTACAGGCGATCCTATTCCAGTTGATAATCCCGAAGATTGCGACGTGGAATGGTTTAATAAAAATTACGTGTCGATTACACCAGTTTTATTAGATAGAACTGCTCACGAAATAATCAAAAAAATTAAAGGAAAGTAATATATGAAAACCGTGATTATTGGCGGTGGCCCTGCTGGAATGATGAGTGCATATTTTTGTGCATTAAACGGTGAAGAAACAATTCTTTTAGAGCGCAATTCTAAACTTGGGAAGAAACTATATATTACAGGCAAAGGACGTTGTAACGTCACGAATGATTGTGATGAAAACGAATTTCTATCTAACGTCGTTACAAATAGTCCCTTTATGCGTAGTGCGATATGGTCTTTTTCTCCCAGCGATATGATGGAATTTTTACAAAATGCAGGTCTTGCTATAAAAACTGAGCGTGGGAATAGAGTTTTTCCATTATCAGATAAGTCTTCAGACGTAATAAAATGTTTTGAAAAGAAACTACGTGATGTGGGAGTAAAGATTCTTTTAGAATGTTTAGTTACTGATATACAAGTAGAAAATGGTACTGTTGTAGGCGTAAAAACCTCAGATCGCTTTTTTGAATGTGATAAAATAGTTGTATGTACGGGTGGTCAAAGCTATTCTTCTACGGGAAGTACGGGGGATGGTTATGCTTTTGCAAAAAAAGCGGGGCATACTATTTTACCGTTGCGCCCTGCGCTATGCGGAATTGATTTAGTAGGCAATAACTTTGAATCCCTTGCGGGGTTGTCTTTAAAAAATATTTCAATAACAGTTTTTAGAAACGGAAAACAAATATACAGTGACTTTGGAGAACTTTTATTTACACATACTGGTGTGTCTGGTCCAGTAATAATTTCCGCATCAAGTTATATAAGTAAAAATGGCCATGGAGATTATGATCTTACAGTAGATCTAAAACCTGCGCTTGATGAAAAGACCTTAGATGCAAGATTATTGCGTGATTTTTTAAAGTTTAAAAATAAATCATTAAAAAATGCAATGATAGAATTGTTACCTAAAAGTCTTATATCTGAAGTAATATTGCATTCTGGCGTTGATGCAGAGGTAAATGTAAGCGAACTAAGTGTTGGGAATAGAAAAAAAATATTAAATTCTTTAAAAAACCTTAATTATAAAATCAAAAAATTACGACCTATTGAAGAATGTATAGTTACAGGCGGTGGAGTTAACGTTAAAGAAATCAATCCTAAAACAATGGAAAGTAAGATTGTTAAGGGTTTATATTTTGCGGGTGAGGTATTAGACGTTGATGCTTTAACTGGCGGTTTTAATTTACAATGTGCCTTTTCGATGGGATATCTTGCCGGAAATTCCGGTAAAAACTGATTAAAATAGGAGTAAATTAATATGATAAACATAGCAATAGATGGTCCTTCCGGCAGTGGAAAATCTACGGTAGCAAAACTAATTTCTAAAAAGCTTGACATATTATATCTCGATACCGGTGCAATGTACCGCGCATGCGGATTAAAGGCGAATAGATTAGGTATTGATTGTTTGGATGAGCAAGGGGTATCAACTTTTATTAATGATATCAATCTTGAAGTTAAATACGAAAACGGTGCTCAAAAAACATATTTAGATGGCGAAGACGTATCTTTGGAAATAAGAAAGAATGAAGTTTCCATGATGGCTTCAAATATTTCTTCCCTTTCTATTGTTAGAAAAAAAATGGTTGAAATGCAAAGGGCAGTTGCGTCTAAGCAAAACTGTGTGTTAGACGGAAGAGATATTTGTATGTACGTTTTGCCTAATGCTAAATATAAATTTTTCATGACTGCATCAGCAGAGGTTCGTGCTACAAGAAGATACAAAGAACTGATTGCGCGCGGACAAGAAGTTGATTATAATATGCTTTTAGAAGAAATCAACCAAAGGGATTATAATGACAGTCATCGCGCTCACGCACCTTTGGCTATAGCGCCAGACGCTGAAGTTATTGATACTTCAAATATGACTATTGACGAGGTTGTGAATCATATAATTAATAAGGTTGTTTCAGGAGAAAAGGAATAATGTTGTTTAAAATACTTCGACCAATTTTAACGCTATGGCTTTGGTTTTGCTATCCTGTTAAAATATACGGAAAAGAAAATATTGACCATTCTGGGAACATAGTAGTTATATGTAACCATTTATGTAAGGTGGACGTACCGTACGTAGGGCATCTATTTAAAGGCAAGACGTATTATCTCGCAAAAAAAGAATGGTTTAATAACAAAATTTTAGCATGGTTGTTTTCAAAAATGGGCGGAATTCCCGTAAATAGAGATAAACCTGACCTTGAAAGCACAAAAAAAGCTTTGAGTGTTTTAAAGGATGGTAAAAGGCTGTGTATATTTCCGGAGGGGACAAGAAATAAGAACAGTACACAAGTAATGCCTTTGCATGGTGGTGCGGGTGTTTTTGCTTTTAAATCAAAATCAAAAATAATTCCTATAAATATTCATCATAAGGCTAAATTCTGGGGTAAAAATTATATTTACGTGGGTAAACCTTTTGATTTTAGTGAGTTTTACGGACAAAGACTTGATTCTACTTTGAATGAAAAATTGACTGATAAAATGTATGATGAATTATGTAAAGCAAAAAACGAATTAGACTTAATTTTAGAAGAAAAAAAAGTCGTTAAGAAATAGTTATGTTGGAAGTATATATAGCAAAAAATAACGGTTTTTGCAAAGGGGTTGAAAATGCTGTAAGAACGGCAAGGGAAATTTCCGGTAAAGACGTATATATATTAGGCGATTTAATTCATAACGAAGAAGTAACAAGGGGTATACATTCATTAGGAACAAATACCGTATATGATGTGAAAGATATCCCAATGAACGCTACCGTTATTTTGCGTTCTCACGGTGTAGCGTTGGCCGTTTATGAAAAACTAGAAGAAAAAAAGTGTAAAGTGTACGATTGTACTTGTAATTTTGTTAAACGGACTCAAAGTATTATTAAAGAGAAAAGTGAAAGCGGTTTTACGATAATTATAGTAGGAGAACGCAAACATCCTGAGGTTATCGGTTTAGAGGGATGGTGTAGTGGAAACGTAGTAGTAACCGACGGCGTAGAGATAGATTATTCTCTTTTGAACGCAGAAAAAGTATGTATTGTTGCCCAAACTACCTTTTCTTATCAAAAATTTGTATATTTTTTAGAAAAATTTGATAAAAGTCGCTTTAAAACAGTTGAAGTTTTTAACACAATTTGTTATACTACTAAGGCAAGGCAAGATGAAGCGGCAATTTTATCAAAAAAATGTGATTGCATGATTGTGCTTGGTAGTAAAACAAGTAGTAATACGCAAAAGTTGCTTGAAATATGTTGCGCAAATTGCAAAGACGTTTTTTTAATGGAAAACGCGAGTTTGCCTAAAATAAAAAAATTAGTATCATTTAAAAAGTTGGGTATTGTATCAGGTGCATCGACGCCACCTGAACAAGCTATGGAGGTTTTCTTTAATATGGAAAAGCACACTGAAGCTGAAGTTATGGCTAACGAACAGGTTGTAGAAGAAGTAGCAACTGCTGCTGAAACGATGGAAGAAGCTGTCGCTAAAATGGACGAAAAACAAACAAAATTCAGAAAGGGGCAGAAGATTACGGCTACAATCTCTTCAGCTACGGATGAAGGCCTTGCTGTTTATATCAGCAATACAAAAAAAGAAATCCTTCTTCCCAAAGAAGAAATCAATTGTGAAAGCTACGATAAAGCAGTTTACGCTGCAAAAGTAGGTGAAGAAATTTCTGTTAAAATTACAGGTCTTAATCCCGTTCAATTATCTGAAAAAGCTATTGCAAAAGATATAGAAGATGAAAGACTTGTTGCTGAAATTTCTGATGGTAGCAAAGAATTTTCTGTTGTTGTTGATGGTTTCAACAAAGGCGGTCTTATTGCTCACTATGCTGGTTTCGAAGTATTCGTACCTTCTTCACAAATTAGAATCGGTTTCGTTAAAGATCTTGAAAAATACGTTGGCAAAACCTTAAGAGTAAAAGCAGAAAAGATTGAAAACGGTAGAAGAAAACAAATCGTTGCTTCTCAAAGAGTAATTCTTGAAGCAGAAAAGGCAGTAAAAGACGCTGAACGCGCTGCAAAAGAAGAAGAATTCTTTGGTGCTGTTTCTGTTGGCGATATCATTAAGGGTACTGCTGTTAGATTTGCTGGTTTCGGTGCATTTATTGACGTTGCTGGTATAGATTGTCTTGCTCATATTTCTGATTTAAGCTGGACTGGATGTAATTCACCTGCAGACGTTCTTGAAATCGGTAAAGAATATGAATTTAAAGTATTAAAATGCGATAAAGAAACCAAGAAAGTTTCTTTAGGATATAAACAACTTCAACCTAGACCTTGGGATTTAGTACCCGGTAAATACATGGTTGGCGATATCGTTAAGGGTAAAGTTGTAAGAATCGTTCCTTTTGGTGCATTTGTAGAACTCGAAAAGGGTATCGACGGTTTAGTTCACGTTTCTCAAATTTCACATGAATGGCTTGAAAATCCTACTTCTGCATTAAAAGTTGGCGAAGAAGTTGAAGCAAAGATCATTGCAATTGATCACGAAAAAGAAAAAATCACTCTTTCTATCAAGGCAATGACTCCCGCTCCTGAAGCTCCTGCTAAGCCTAAGAAAGAAGAAGTAGAAGATGCAGAAAAGCCCGCTCGTAAGCCTAGAAGACAAAAAACTGAAGAAAACGATGGCGAAATGAGAGAATGGAAAGATAGTAATGACGGTGGCATTTCTATTGCAGAGTTGCTTGCAAATAGCAATAAGTAATTGATAAAAACATATGGCACGGCAAAAAATGCCGTGCCATAATAAAGAATAAGGATCTTTTTTCTTTTGTATGTTTAGTATAATTAAAAAATAGTAAATCCTTATCGTATACAGTATGTATAGTTTATCTTAAAATTATACCATATCACGCTTATTTTTCTAATGTTACATAGATAAAAAAAGATATAAAAAAAATTTTTTAAATTTTTTAAAAAAAATTAGAAAAAACCTTTAAAAATCGTTTGACAATTTTCGTAATTTATTGTATTATGTATGAGCATTGTGCTTACGGGGTGTAGCGCAGTTTGGTAGCGCACGTGGTTTGGGACCATGGGGTCGTGAGTTCGAGTCTCGTCACCCCGACCAGGTAAACATAAATAAAGGGCCTTTAGCTCAGTTGGTTAGAGCGGTCGGCTCATAACCGATTGGTCCGGGGTTCGAGTCCCTGAAGGCCCACCAAATAGCAAAAAAAAATGAAATGGCGATGGCCCGGTAGTTCAGTTGGTTAGAACGCCAGCCTGTCACGCTGGAGGCCGACGGTTCGAGCCCGTTCCGGGTCGCCATTTTTTTTGCCTCGGTAGCTCAGTCGGTAGAGCAGGGGACTGAAAATCCCCGTGTCGGTGGTTCGATTCCGCCCCGAGGCACCACAGAAAAAACAAATCATAGTAGAAACTGCATCAAATGCTGGCGTAGCTCAATAGGCAGAGCAGCTGATTTGTAATCAGCAGGTTGTGGGTTCGATTCCAATCGCCAGCTCCAATTAAATATGGGGAGGTTCCCGAGTGGCCAAAGGGGGCAGACTGTA